>JACQHZ010000344.1 GCA_016198745.1 Verrucomicrobiota bacterium | reverse complement strand
GTTTCAGAGGAAATTGGCAGGTTATGTCCGAATCAAGGCAATTCTAATTATGGGTCATGTTGGTAGGGCGCGACCGCCGGGCGCGCCGCGATCGGAACCGAAGACGGCGCGCCCGGCGGTCGCGCCCTACCAAAAACACACAATCGCAGGCCATAATGAGAATTGCTGCAAGCTGCCTCATTTTTTTCGATCGATCCGGTGCGCAAGCGCGTCGAACCATGATTCAACCGGGCCTCTTGCGCGCGGCGCAGTCTCCAGGTCGCGATGAAGCCACTTCCAGAGAAGCAAATCGGAACGGGATCGCGGTTCGCCGGAAATGGCCGCATCATCAAACCAATTGAGGGATGCCTCCCGCCGCAACTGAATGTCCCGCCGCAATTCGGTCAGTTCCCGGACGGTGGGACGCTCGTCTGAATCCGAAAAGCGTTTCGCAATCCAGCGATGAAACCAGGGGTGAACCACGGAACTGACGGTGGAGAAGGCGATCTCTTCAGGCAGCAAAGGCGAAGATGGCGCGAGTGCGGAGGGCGTTTTCGACTCTGACAGAAGGACCCACCGGAGACTTGGCTTGTATCCAAGCCGCGTCAGCGGAAATTGCGAGGCCTGGTTTTTCCATGTTTCCCGCCACCATTCGTCCATGTCGTTCTCGCCGAGAAGCGACCGCAACCAGGATCGTGACGTCGTGGAAATATCCCAGTTGAAAGTTCGCAGGAAATTCTGGCGCGTCACATTCTCCCGCAAGAGTTTTCCACAAACAACCACAGCCAGGGAGCGTCCGCAGGCGTCCACTTGCGATTTTCCATCCCACTCGGAAATCGCATCATCCAGGGAAAATCCCGGTTCCATCCTTGCCAACAGCGTGGCGCGCCCCAACATTTCCTGAAGGGATGTCGTTTCGCCGACGAGGCCGTCGATGCCTTCCGTCAACCAAATGGGAACTCTCAGGTCGGGAGCGTCTTCCGTCGCGGAGATCAGACGGTTCCGTTGAGACAGAGGCATGTTTTCGATGGCCCGGCGTACGCACAAGGCGCGCACCCATCCGCGACGAAACGAATCGGGCGAAACCGGCGTTTCATCCCAGTTGACTTGAAGCTTGAGAATGTCGCCTTTGCGAAAGACGCGGACATCTCCGTCGTCGCCGGCCTTGTCGTTTTCATTGCCCAGGACAAGAACAATGGGAACGGAACTTCTTCGAGGTCCAATATCCAAACATTGTGCGAACCGTCGCAGGATTCGTTCCGCTTCGAGAGCTGCGAAATCCGCCTCAGCCGATTCCTCGGCCACAACGGTGAAATTGCCCTGTCGGCTGCTCGCTTGGACGCGCGTCAGGGAATCCGTTTGCGCCGATGCCGCCATGGCGAACCACAGGGATAAAAACAGGCTCAAAACCCCTGATCCTGTGGAACCGGCCTGAGACCAATTTGTTTGCCGCGGAAACATGTCACTTCCTCAGGGCGCTCGGAGCTGCGGGACGGGGCAGGTCCGGCTTGCTGCATTGCCTGATTCCAACGATCAGGACTCCTTTTGGGTCGTCACAATCAGTTGTCCCGGTTTGATTTCTGCGGAAGCAAGTTGTTCAAACAACTGTCGTTCCGTTTCCAAATCCTTCAAGAACGTGCCGAAGCGTTCCGCCACCTTGGGGGTCGCCTGGGGGGGGATGCGCAATCGTCCGATCCAGGCGGCGGTGGGCGCGAACCGCCATCTCCCGTCCGAGTTGTCCGCCCTGGCTTCCATTTGCGGCGCAAGCCGGAACCATTTCCACTTGAGTTGCACCGTGATACGCGCCACTCCGTCGCCCAACTGAACGTACATGCTTTCCAGGCGGGGTCCTTTTGTTTCGCCGGCGGCCTTGATGGTGTTTTGAACCACTTGAGCTATATGCGCGTTCAGATCGCTTTCTTCAAATACCACCTTGACCTCCTTTGTGCCGCTGATGGCTTCTTCCACCTGAGCGCGTTTTGTCTGCAGGGCATCGAGGTTTGCTCCGCTGAACCCTTTTCGATCCAGTTTCGGCGGCAACCACACCAGGGTCAGAAACGCCGACACGGACGCAAGGAGCACCACCTTGAACGCCTGGCCGGCGATGAAGGAGGCCATCTTGGCGGCGGGAACCGTCTTTTTTCCCTTCTTTGCAACGCGCTTGACTCCGCTGGGCGCGCTTACCTTGCTGATGTCCAGTTTCTCACCGCACTTGGAACAAAAAATGCGGCCAAGATCGTTGTCATGCTGACATTTTGGGCACTCAATCATAAGGTTCCGTCGTAACTGTTCAGGTAGTTACCTTCTTTCGCGTTCTTATGCCGTCTTGGCTGGTTCGGTCTTCTTGCCGCTTGTGGGGGCGGTTTCCTTTGTGGACGAAGTCTCCTTTTTGCCGGAAGCGGCATCTCCTCCGTCCTTTCCGCCCGAAGCAGCATCCTTCTCCTTTTTTGCGGCCTGTTTGTAATTTTCGCTCCTGTAATCGGTGATATAGAAACCGCTTCCCTTGAAAATCAGACCCGCTCCTGTGCTCAACAACCGGCGAACCCGGCCCTTGCCCCAGGAACGCATCCGACAAACGTCCTGCCGGCAGGTCCGGATCGCCGTCTCCTTCATGGACTGCACCAGTTCAAAATTCTTATGGCATTTTTCACATTCGTATTCGTAGGTGGGCATGCTAATGATTTGGTGTGAGATGACCTCCTTTTCCATTTGTACCCGTTTCGTCAGCGTGGAGCAAGCTGGATTCTGAGGGCATTTTTTTTTGAACACACTCCGGGACTCATCAGACCGTTTCTCCATGAACATCCTTGGAATCAACGCCTATCACGGTGACGCGGCTGCCGCCCTGGTCATGGACGGTCAGCTTGTCGCGGCGGCGGAGGAGGAGCGATTCAATCGCATCAAACATTGCGCCGGCTTTCCCCGTCTGGCAATTGAGTATTGCTTGCGCGAAGGAAACATCCGGCTTCGTGACCTGGACCATGTCGGTGTCTCCAGCGATCCGTGGGCAAATCTTTCCCGCAAATTCTGGCGCAGCCTCCGACGCTCTCTCTCGCCGCATACATGGCGTTCCGCGGGACGGCTTGTTTCAATGGGAAACATTCGCGCCGAATTTTTGCGCATGGCGGAGGGCGGACTGGCGCCGGATACCCGGTTGCATCGCCTCGAACACCATTTGACCCACGCCGCCAGCGCTTTTTTCGTTTCCTCGTTCGAGCGGGCGGCAATTTTGACGCTGGACGGTTTTGGCGATTTTTCAAGCGGCCTTCTCGGCGTGGGAGAGGGAAACCGCATTTGCGTGTCGGGGCGGATTCATTTTCCGCATTCGCCCGGTGTGTTTTACACGGCGCTCACCCAATACCTTGGGTTTCCGCATTACGGCGATGAAGGCAAGGTCATGGCGCTGGCATCCCTCGGCAAGCCGGTCTGGCTCGACGCAATGAAGAAAATCATCCGCTTTGATCCGGAAAATCTTATCGAGTTGGGGCTTGAGTATTTCACCCATCACACACACGGCGTGGCGATGAACTGGCGCGAAGGCTCGCCGCACATCGGCACGCTCTACAGCGATAGGCTGGTCCGTCTCCTCGGCGCTCCCCGGCAGAAAGTCGAACCCTTGACCGAACGTTTCCTTGATGTGGCTGCCTCGATGCAAAAACGGTTGGAAGATGTCCTCCTGCAACTCGCTCGTCATCTGGCCGAACTCACGGGCGAAACCCGCATCTGCCTCGCCGGCGGAGTCGCCCTCAACAGCGTCGTCAACGGACGTATCCGGCAGGAAACCTCATTCCGCCAAATGTTCATCCAACCCGCCGCTGCCGACGACGGCACCGCCCTCGGCGCCGCCTTTTATATTCAACACCAGGTCCTGGGCCAGCCGCGCTTATTCGTCATGGAACATGCGAACTGGGGACCGTCTTTCCGTAATGCCGACATCGAGGGCGCCATCCAACGACACGGCCTGACCGGACGACGATGCGAAGATGTCGAACGCGATGCGGCGGCGGCGATCGCCGACGGCAAGGTCGTGGGATGGTTTCAGGGACGAATGGAATTCGGTCCGCGCGCACTGGGCAACCGCAGCATCCTCGCCGATCCGCGCCGCGCGGACATGAAACAGATTCTCAATGACCGCGTGAAACATCGCGAAAGTTTTCGGCCATTCGCTCCCTCGCTTCTCGAAGAGGAAACGTCCGTTTATTTCGATCAGGATTATCCGTCGCCCTACATGCTCCTGGTCTATCAAGCCAGACCGGGACAGGAGGAGCAGATTCCAGGGGCGCTTCACGTGGACCGGACCGGACGGTTGCAGACGGTCACCAACCGTCAGAACGCGCGTTATCACCGTTTGCTGGCCTGCTTGAAACAGATCACGGGGAAAGGCATCGTGATCAACACTTCCTTCAACGACAGCGAGCCGATCGTTTGCACGCCGGACGACGCCATTCACTGCTTTCTCAACACCAAAATGGACGTGTTGTTTCTCGGCGATTACGAAGCATTGCGTCCGCCGCCTGCTCGACAGTTGCAGGATGAGCCGCGCCGCGATTGAAATGACTGGAAACGTCGTGACGTTCCGCGTCCAGCCCCTTCCCTCCTGGCTGCCCCCACTGACCCATAAGCATTAACCTAAATGGCGATACCGGAAATCCTCTGTAGGTGGCTTCGATAAAGCCGCCGTTCCCCGTGCGGGATCGGCGACCCCGTCTACAGGGGAAATCGCGTTAGGTTAATGCCAATGCCCCACTGACCTGAGCGATGGAGCCTCGCCTTCCGCCGTTCCGCGGGCGTCTGGTGATATCCGTTTCCCAGGCGATCAGTATCCAGCAGCGTCCGCGATCCGGAAATCGCCGCCCAGGGTTGCGCGTCCGGATTGGGCATGGAATTGCACGACCGCCCAGCGGTTGTCGCCGGTGCGATGCAGTAGGAGAACGCGCCCGGCAAACGCCATGCGCAGACAGCGGAGCGCGTCGAAATTGTCGCCCTCGATGATCAGGTTGCGCCACGGCGGCCCGCCTACCGAGTGTTCCGGCAACAGATCGAGGGCGACGAAGTCGGCGTTCAATGCCTTGTCGCGCTCGATCTCGTTGCTCTCCCACACGAGGCCGAACCGGGTCGCATCCCGCCGGTCCCGCGCCGCCAGCAGTCGGATCAGTTCCTCCCGCGAAAGATTTTCGTACCGTTCAGCCATGCTTATCGCAGATTAGCAAGCCATCCGCATCCCGCGCACGCAAAAAGCGCCATTGTGCGCGGGGAACTGCGCAACGATCTCGCGCTGAAGGGCCTACCTGCCAGGGAGATTGTCCAGGAATCGCTGGTAGGCGTCCCAATCCCCATGTGCCAACGCAAAGAACACTTCGACGATCTGATCAACAGATGGCCTGTATTCTGTTCCCAAACCATGTTCGAGAAGCAGTCTGTCAATATTGTATAGGTTCTTGACTGCATCGTGAAAACGGTCTCGGTCAACCGGCTGAACCCCTCCTGCGTGGTCGTAGGACATCAACATGCGGTGAACGTTTCGCAACCGTCGTTCTTCGGCCCTAGAGACCACAGAAGCAAGATAATCAGACACCTTAATCTCAACGTCTGATTCACATGCAGGACAGTCCAGGGCCGGCGGCATATACTCGTAGGTCACACTCCCCGTGACCATCCCGCTGCTCCTGCCCAGTGGAGAAAGGCGACAGACTCCTGGCTTGTGTTTCATCAGCATACACCCGAACGCATCCTTGCTGGCCCACGAGGGCATCGTTCGACCGTGGTGCTGATACACCTCTCCAATTGGCCGCAAAAAAGGGCAAACACTGTCTTCAGCGTCCTCGGGACGAGTAGGAACCTCTGCGCCTACCGGCAAGTACCGAATATGAGGGAAAAACAAGCCGTACCGCTCCATATAGAACAGCTCGACAAACGGGGACTCGCGTTCAAAGAGATCCATCGTGGAGCGAATGTTGAAATACTGCGCTCCCGGCGAGGCTACGATCCTGTACACGTCAATGACGCTGATCATGAGGTAGTTCTTTTTTTTACAGCAGTTCCCTCTGCATTTCGCCAGACACGCGCGCGCGTCAAAAAGGAACGTTCCATCAGAGGCGATGGGCATGCCCTGGGCTTCTTCCTGGGCCGAGGGGATCAAGCCGTATTCAGAAGATGCACCCGCTTCCGCCCGCAGGGCGTCCGTGATTTGAGACATCATGCCCATGAGATGTTCATCCTTCTCTACGGAATCCACAAGCCATCCCAGACCGTTTTTTCGCATTGCTTCCGCCACCTCCGGATAGGAGCGGTCTCCATACCTCGATAACAGGCTGCGGAGAATCTGATCGAATAAATTGGCGGATTCGTCATTCATGAATAACTGTTATTGGAGTTGACCAGCGAATAGAGAACAACACGCGAGACCCGGCGTCTGTCGCAGCCATTCGCGACGCGCTGCTGCGAAAGCCAATGGCTCATGTCGAATCGATTCCTGCCAAAACCCTGCTTCAAACACAAGATGAAATCAATCATCGCCTCCCGCTCGGATCCGGGGTCCGGGTTTCATGATGGAGGAGGGGCTTCACCGTTTTTGAAGCGACGGGTCCGTGTGACGGTCGCCTCGAAACGACCCGCTACAGGCTGCGAAAGGGATTCTCCACGCGCACGCCGTCGTCGAATCATCATGTTCTGCGGTTGTCAAATGATTGCGAACGGAACACACTGCGTATTGTGGCCTCCTTCCGCAAACTGCTGATCGTTGAAGTCGCTGCGTTGGGATGGGACCTTGTCCAACAGAAACCCCCGCCTTCTTCTCTCGGCGCATTTCATCGGGCAGAGACCGTTTTTCCCGCGCTCACGTGCGTCGTGCAAGCGTCGTTTCGCACCGCTTCGCCGCCGGACGCGCATGGGATGATCGCCAACGGACTCTTCTTCCGGGATTTGGCCAAGGTGATGTTCTGGGAACAATCGGCGGCGCTCGTTCAGGGCGAACGAATTTGGAGATCCTTCCGCATGCGCGGCGGGCGCGTCGGAATGATGTTCTGGCAACAAAGCCTCGGCGAAACGGTGGACCTGACGTTGTCACCGGCGCCCATCCACAAACACAGCGGCGGGATGATCCAGGGGTGTTACGGCTTTCCCGGCGACCTTGAAGCGCGTTTGATCCGCGCCATCGGGCGGCCCTTCAATCTGATGCGCTATTGGGGGCCGCTGGCTTCGCGCAAATCATCAGATTGGATCGTGGCCGCCACCCGCTTTGTGATGCGGACACCGGACCTCGCGCCGGACGTGTTGTTCAGTTATCTGCCCCACCTCGATTACAATTTGCAGCGTCACGGTCCCGAAAGCAAAGAGACGCTGATTGCGCTCGAAACCGCCTACAATTGCCTGGCTGCGTTGAGAGTTGAAGCGGAAGCGAACGGTTACGAAGTTCTGTTTTTCGGTGATTACGCCATCGAGCCGGTTTCGCTGGGCGCGATCTTTCTCAATCGTTGCCTGAGGGAAGCCGGGTTGTTTTTCCCGCGCTACGTGAAAGGACGCGCGTATGCGGATTTCTGGAGGAGCCGCGCGTTCGCGATGGCGGATCATCAGGTCGCGCATGTCTTCGCATCAGACCATGCCTCCATCCGGCAAGCGCGCGCGGCGCTTGAGAAACTCCCGGGGATCGGCGAAATCCTGGATCGCGACGCGCAACAGCGCGTGGGCGCGGCGCATGCGCGGGGCGGCGAGTTGCTGGTGGCGGCGGCGGAAGGATACTGGTTCGCCTATCCGTGGTGGGATGATGCGAACGAGGCGCCGGACTACGCGAGCCATGTTGATATCCACAACAAGCCCGGTTACGATCCTTGCGAATTATTTTTCGGCTGGCCGCCCTGGAAGGTGTGCCAGGACCCCGCCCGGGTGCGAGGTTCGCATGGACGGAGAGGGACAGGGAACGCTGTGGCATGGTCATCCTCGTTTCATCAGGCGCCGCGCCCCGCCTCCCTCCTCGATCTGGCGCGCAGCGTTCAAGATTGGCTCGAAAGCGGATAAACTGGCAAGGGCCGGATCGAATGAGTCGGCGCCGTTGGATTACCGCTGTTTACCTGGCTTCCTCCAGCGCCTTGCGCTTGCTCATCAAGGACAGTATCGAGGAAAAAATCCGCGCCCAGCAATGCGCCAAACAAACTCTGGCCGAAATTCCGCCACCCAGCCATCGAAATCACCGGCCCCCTGTAGTTTGACGGGCGATGTCGGCAATGGATTGAGGCCGTGAAATCACGCTGCTCATATCGATAACCCAGCGCGGCTTCGCCGCAACCAACGAACTTGT
>JACQHZ010000342.1 GCA_016198745.1 Verrucomicrobiota bacterium | reverse complement strand
TCGACCAGTTCCTTTTTGTGGCCCGCCGGCGCGCTCATCAGCGCCATCCATCCCTCTTGGGTGCGCGCGTTCACGTCGGCGTCATGGTCCAACAGAATTTGCACAACCTCCGTATGGCCGATGTGCGCCGCCCACATCAGGGCGGTTTTGGTGCGATCATCCCGGACATCCACGTCCGCCCCTTTTTCAATTTGTTTCGCAACTCAAGATGGTTCAACCTGGCAAGGAATATCGCATTACGATCACGCCGTCGGAAACGCGGGAATCGGCGTTTACGATGATCCGGATCAAAACCGATTTACCGGAAAAGGCCGAACGCCATTTTTGTGTTTATGCGCGCATCAAGGCGCCGTAGTATCCTTCATTCTGAATTCCCATGTCTTTGCGTTTCTACAACACCCTGGCGCGCGCCGAGGAGGAGTTTCTCCCTCTTGATCCCGAAGGGCGCCGGGTTCGGCTCTACTGTTGCGGTCCCACGGTTTACGATTACGCGCATATCGGCAATTTTCGCACATTTGTGTTCGAGGACCTGCTGCGCCGTCATCTCGAAGCAAGCGGGTTCGAAGTCCTGCATGTGATGAACGTCACCGATGTGGAGGACAAGATCATCCGCGCCGTGCGCGAGTCCGGTGAGACCCTGCAAGGACTGACCCGACGCTATGAAAAAGCGTTTTCGGAGGACATGGAGACGCTCGGTTGCTTGCGTCCGCAGGTGATGCCGCGGGCGACGGAGCATGTGGCTGAAATCATCGCCTTCATTCAGCGCCTGGAGCGAAACGGTTTTGCCTACCAGGCAGCCGATGGTTCCGTCTATTTTTCCATCGAGAAATTCCCATCCTACGGCCGGCTCGCGCGGTTGGATCGTTCGCAATTGAAACCGGGCGCGCGTGTGAGTCAGGACGAGCACTCGCGCGAAGCGTACGGGGATTTCGCGCTCTGGAAGGCGCATACTGAACGGGATGGCTCGATTTTTTGGGAAAGCCCCTGGGGGCGCGGACGTCCCGGCTGGCACATCGAGTGTTCCTGCATGAGCATGAAACATCTGGGCGAGAGTTTCGATTTTCATTGCGGCGGCGAAGATCTTGTCTTCCCGCATCATGAGGACGAGATTGCGCAAAGCGAGGCGGCCACGGGCAGGCCTTTTGTCCGCTTCTGGCTGCACAGCGCGCACTTGATGGTCAATGGACAGAAGATGTCCAAATCGGCCGGCAATTTTTTCACCCTGCGCGACCTGCTCGCGAGAGGATACACGGGGCGCGAACTTCGTTATGCGCTGATTTCGGTTCATTACCGTCTGCCGTTGAACTTCACCATGGAGCATCTTGACGCCACGCGGCAAACCCTCCGGCGTTTGGACCCCTGGGTGGAGCGGCTTGGTGAGCGCGCGAGCGCGGCGGATGGCGGAGCGCGTCCGGAATGGTCGGGGGCATTGTGGCGCGCGTTTCACGAATCGCTCGACGCCGATCTCAACATTTCGGAGGCGCTCGGACATCTGTTCGAGGCGGTGCGCGCGTCCAACCGGCAAATGGACGACCATCGTCTGGCCGGGGCGGAAGCGACCGGGCTTTTGAGCGATTGGCGGAAGATCGAGCGGGCGCTCGGGCTTTCCGTCGGCCATCTCGAAGAAGCCCCGCCGGACGAGGTGATCGCCCTCGCCCGTGAGCGCGATGCAGCGCGAAAAGGGCGGGACTGGGAACACGCCGACGAACTTCGCGCAGCGATCCGCGCGAAGGGATGGGTGGTCCAGGATTTACCCGGTGGTCACAAGCTCACGCGTTTGTGAGTTGCGAGATACCGGCTTTCCTTTGTGAAAAAGTTTATGTAGGATAGCAGCCATGGAGGACACGATTGTTGCCATATCCACGCCGATCGGGATCGGCGGGCTGGCCGTGGTGCGGCTTTCCGGAAAAGAGAGCCTGCAAATGGCGGATGCGGTGTTCCGGGGCCGCAAGGGCAAGCCTTCGGAATTCAAGACGCTCACCATTCACTACGGTGTGATTCATGAGGGGGATTTCTTCATTGACGAGGTGTTGCTCTCGATCATGCGGGCGCCGCATTCCTACACGACGGAGGATGTGGTCGAGTTTTCCTGTCATGGCGGAATGGTTTCCGCAAAGCGCATCCTGGATCTGCTCATCAAAAACGGGGCGCGACTTGCGCAGCCCGGTGAATTCACCAAACGCGCCTTTCTCAACGGGCGCATAGATCTGACGCAGGCGGAGGCGGTGCTCGACATTGTCTCCGCGCAAACGGAGGGCGCGCACACCGCTGCGGTCGCCCAGCTCGAGGGGCATCTTTATCGCCGGCTCGAAAAGCTCTACCAGCATCTATCCAATGCCCTCGCGCACGTGGAGGCGCACATTGATTTTCCCGAAGAGGATATCACGCCGGACACGCGTGAGCGTCTGGCGGAGCATGTGCGCGACGCGATTGGTTTTCAGGAGGGCTTGCTTCGAACCGCGCGCGACGGGCGCGTTTTGCGCGACGGCGTGCGAACGATCATTGTGGGCAAGCCGAATGTAGGCAAGTCCAGCCTTTTGAACGCCCTGTTGGGCACGGATCGGGCGATTGTCGATCCCCAACCGGGCACCACGCGGGATACCATCGAGGAGGTGGCGAACATCGAGGGTCTTCCGCTTTGCCTCATGGACACCGCCGGCCTGCGCGAGGCCGGCGAGGATGTCGAAAAAGAGGGCATGGAACGCACCCGGCGCCATCTTCAAGCTGCCGAACTGGTGCTTCTGGTTTTGGATTCCTCCAAGCGGCTCGAGAAAATTGATCGCGAATTATTGGCCACCTGCAAGGAGAAACCGCTCATCATTGTTCTCAACAAGATGGACCTCGGCCAGATTGTGGATGCCAATTACCTGCGCGACCTGACCACCTGCTCGATTTCGCTCAAAACCGGAGAGGGATTGGACAAGCTCCGGAAAATGATTTCCATCCATCTCTGGCAGGGCAAGTCGCGCGAATCATTTCGCGAGGTTTTCATCAACGCGCGGCATCAGGAGGCGTTGCAACGATCCCGCAAGGCCCTCGAGAAGACATCGCAGGCAATCGCCGCCAAACGGTCCTTTGAATTTGTCGCCGCCGACATGCGCGAGGCGCTCGCCGCCCTGGGCGAAATCACCGGGCGAACGGTTACGGAAGATGTGCTGGATCACATTTTCAGCAGCTTTTGCATCGGAAAATGAAGAGGAATGGCGCCGCCTCGCGTCTTGCATTTTCCCATGACAACGGACCTTGAGGATTCTGCGCCCGCGCGCATGGCGGACAAACCGGTCTCCGATGCCGTTGGGCCGGCGCCCAAGCCGTTTCCATGGCCGATATTCCTTGCGCTCCTGGCGCCGGTTGTGGTTGGGGCGGGGCTGGCCTGGGAATGGCATGAAAAAAACGTCGGCTTTGTCCTCCGGGCAGGTTGGCTTTCGCTCTGCGGTTTGTTGCCCGGTTTTTCCGTCATGACCGCCATCGGCAGCCTCGCGCAATTGCGCCGCCGTCCCGTGTTGAGCCTGCTTGCCATCTGCCTGGCTGCAGCCACCTTCATCGCCTGCGCCTGGCTGGCGCAGCATATTGCGGATTCACCGTGGCTGGATTGAGACTCAGATTTTAATGGCGAAAACGCGGACGTCCTGGGACTTGCCCTTGACTCTCTGGAATCCCAGGTCCTCGAATTCAAACTCATTCCCGGCGGCATTTTTTACTTCATCACTGACGATGATGAAACGCTGCAATTCCTTGCAGAGACTTTCGATGCGGAAGGCCACGTTCACGCAATCGCCAACCGCAGTGAAGTCGCGCCTCTGGTCCGCGCCCATGCTGCCCAGGATGGCGCGTCCCGCGTTGATGGCGCACACGACGCGAAACCCGAAGTTGGGATAGCGCGATGAGAGCTGCTTGTGAAAATCGTTGGAGAGGTTGACCATCTCCACGGCGGAACGGAGCGGCCCCATCACGTAGTTGTTGTCGCCTTCCGTGTGGGCTTTGAGCCAGAAGGCCATGACCGCGTCGCCGATGAACTTGTCGATGCTGCCGTTATGTCGTTCGATGATCAGGCCGACCTCCTGGAACCATTTGCCGACGATTTTGGAGAGGTCTTCCGCTGGAATCGCCTCGGAAAGGCCGGTGTAATTGCGGATGTCCACCACAAGAATCGAAACCGTTTCCGAAGTGAATTCCACCTGCGTCCGCATTTCTTCCGGATGTCCGTCCGATTGCGCGGTTTCCGGGGCGGCGGCGGCATGCTGGAAAAGGAGGCGATGGTTGGCGATCTGGATTTCGTCTCCCGACTTGAGACCGGAGGGGATGGTGACACGACGGCCGTTCAGTATGGTTCCATTGGAACTGCCAAGGTCAACCAAGTAATACGCCTTGTCGCCCTGGAGTCGGATCACGGCATGATTGCGCGAGGCGCGCGTGTCGTTTATCACCAAATCATTGGAAGGACCGCGTCCGATGGAAAAGACGGGTCCCACTCCGAGGGTTCGCGGGGTTTGTCCTTCAACATGCAATATCAGTTCGGCATTCATCAAATCAGCGTCTGCTCGCAAGGCTTTGTGCTTGCGTGAAACCCATATTTAACTACATTGAAGCGCGAATGCAACCGTAACCTCTTGCGTTTTGCTGAAACCTGCAAGAAAAAAGCGCCCGCCATCCATCTGCTTCGCCGCCGGTGCGCGGGCGATCCGGGTTTGAAATTCCTTCCCGGCCGGGTTATCTTTCAATGATCCATATCACCCAGTTCCCATGGCTTATACCACCATTACTCCGCCGGCCGGCGAAAAAATCTCCATCAAAAACGGCGTCCTGAATGTTCCCGATCATCCCATTGTGCCTTTTATTCGGGGCGACGGCACGGGGGCGGACATTTGGGCGGCGAGCCAGCGCGTGTTTGATGCGGCCATCCAGAAAGCATACTCCGGCCGTCGCAAAGTTGCCTGGTTCGAGGTTTATGCCGGTGAAACGGCCAAGAAGAAGTTCGACAACTGGCTGCCGGACGACACGGTTGAGGCCTTCAGGGAATTTCTCGTCGGCATCAAGGGGCCGCTCACCACGCCCGTGGG
>JACQHZ010000035.1 GCA_016198745.1 Verrucomicrobiota bacterium | reverse complement strand
TCCTGGCCATCGAAAGTGATCGAAAACATTTACGATCTGCGGGCGAAAGGGGCGCTGGAGTGCGCCGGCTGGTCTCCGACCACCGACGTGATGCACAGCCTCCATCAGCAGGGCATTGATTATCTGCCCCATCTCATCCGTCGGGCGCACGATCAAGGGCTGATGTTCGTCGCCAGCTTCCGCATGAACGACACGCATATCAAGTCGTATCCCAGCAGTATATTCTCGCCCCAGTTTTGGAAGACACACCAGCACTACCGCATCTGGGACGCCACCGACGGCAAGAGTTACTACAATGCCGCGCTCGATTATTCGTTTCCGGAGGTGCGCAACCGCTACCGGGACGCGATTGCCGAGGTCGCCGGCATGTATGACGTGGACGGTATCGAGCTGGATTTCACGCGCAGCCCGTATTTCTTTCAGCCGTCTGAGGCGTGGCGGAAACGCGCGATTCTGACCCGGTTCGTGCGGGAGATTCGCGATACGCTGAAACGCATCACCCCCACGGCGGGACAGGGCGGGGCACGGCCTGCCTGCCGCGGCCCGACTGCCAGGCGGCAGGCAGGCGGCCTGTCTGCGCCTGCCTGCGCAGCAGCAGGCGGGTGCAACGCACAGGCAGGCGCAGGCAGGCGCAAACGGCCGCTGACGCTCATCCTCCGCGTCGCGTGCCAGGAACGGGCGCTGACGACCGCGGGAATTGATCTGCGGCAGTGGATCAAGGAGCGCCTGGCGCCCATCCTGGTCATCAGTGAATTGGTCAACAACTTCAACCAGGTCATCGAACCGTGGCGTTCCCTGTGCCGCAAGGCGGGGGTCCGGCTCTATCCCGCCGTCGAGGCGGGACCGGCATTCAACATCGCGGATTTCTACACGCCGCTGATCCGGAATCCGCTTGCCCCGCGGCACGACGGCAGCGGCAGTGTGCATGCCCCGCTCGACGAGGCGCTCCGGATGCAGCGGGCGGCGGCGCAGAACTTCCTCGTCCAGGAACCGGACGGCATTGCCATGTTCAATTTTCCGTGCTGGCTGGCGGATACGAAGAACATCATGCACACGGACCAGCCCACGTTTCGCCGGGTTACATCTTTGCTGCATGAAATAGGCGATTTGAAAACACTCGCCTGCAAGGACAAGCGATACACTTTTTACAAAGACCTGCCGATTTATGTGGAGGCCAACCGTCCGCGCCGGTTTCATCAGACCATCCCGTTTGCGATTCGCGGCAAGGATATTCGCGATGCCAAGGCGACGCTCCGCTTCCGCTGGGTCGCCGAGCGCAATCCGCACGCTGATGAGAAATTTCGACAGAGCACAATCGTGAAGCCCGGCCTGGTCAATGTCTATTTGAACGACCGGGAGATTCCCGAGTACGAGTTGAAAAAGGCCCGGTTGCCCGCCGGTCGGATTCCGTCAGGGTTCCTGCTCAAGGCGCATGAGATCGTCGAATTCCAGGTCCCCGGCGGCGATCTGCGCGACGGGGAAAACACGCTGGCCTTCGAGATGCCGAAATTCCCGCACGAACGCGACCCGTACGTGTATATCTACAATCTTGACGTCGATCTGACGTTCGGCGCCACGGGCTGAAAGGACATTGTTCCTGGAACCTGAAATACCCGTCCCCAACCAACTCCACCAAGCTTGAAGCGATAACGAGAGGCGCCGCAACTCGGAAACGCAAAGGAGTTGACCATGTGAAGAACAAAACCATGAATGCTTCCAAGGCCGCCATTTCCAACACCAAAGAAACCATGCTGGCGGCAATCGAGCGTCGCCTTCTCTCGCCGGTCACAGGCCGCCGTTGCAATTTTTCCGGTTTTTCAACGGCCTGTTAGCCCGCATATTTCACAAGTTTGTAGCCGCGATCGCTGATCGCGGCGGGTGGGCATGACCGCGATCGGCGATCGCGGCTACAGTCCCGCCATGGCGGGAGCGCTTGCGAGAGCGCGTGAAAAATCCGGGTTAGAGACCGGCACGATGGCGAGAGCCGGTGTTCAAAGCAATACGTTGGCCGCGAGGTCACGGGCCGATACCGCAGATGGTTCTTTGCGCGCCGTCGTGCCAAGAGCAACATCACCACCCGCACGAAAGGGGTGGTGATCCCTGACCCGGTATACACGAAAACCCTGGTCCTGGACGACGGTTGCGCCCGAACTGCCATCATCGCCCTGGATGTGCCGTCGATCGGCGGCTGACGAGGCGTCGCAAACCGGCTTCGGTTGTTGAGACCTCGGATGAACTCACCCCAACCTCTTCTCCCGGTGCAAGCTTGCAGAAAAACAACTTTTGAAACACACTCCGGATTTGCGGGCAGGAGATGAACCCCGCTTTTTATGCGACAACGACATGTTTGGATTTTGGGCGCGCTTGCGCTTGCGGTCACCTGGATCGCAACTTTTGCGGCGATGTGGCTGGCGCGTTCGCAGACGATGACCGCTGAAAAGGCGGCGGCATGGATATCGGAGCGTTCGTTGAGTTCGCTTTCAGAAGATCAGCGCCTGCGGACCATTGAAGAACTTGCACGCCGGGTGAACCGACTTTCCTTCGAGGAACGCCAGAAATTCCGTTTTGAGCGGAGCCTACGGTCGTTTTACCGGGAAATGACGGACGCCGAACGCGCCCGCTATCTCGATCTCACCTTGTCGGGCGGCATGAAACAGATGATGGACGCCTTCAACAAGATGACACCGGATCAGCGCAAGCGGCTGGTGAATCGCGCCATGAACGAATTAGGCCGCGCCCAGGATGAAACGGGTCGGGCGGAACTGGACAAGGCGCTCAACGATCAGAACATCAAGCGCATTGTGGATCAGGGCTTGAAAACCTACTTCACGGATGCCAATGCCTCCGCCAAACTGGATGCGCAGCCGCTCCTGGAACAGATGCAAAGCGTTCTTCAAACGGCGAAATGAAATGTGAAAAAAACGTATGTCGGGACGGACTGCTCAGCCAGGGGTTGACCCTCCTGGAGCTGCTGGTGACGGTCGGCATGATCGCCGTTCTTGCTGCGATGCTCTATCCTGCGCTACGGCGTTCAAAGCAGGCGGGCGAAACCGCGGCATGCCTGGGTAATTTGCGGCAGATCGGCGTCGCGCTCCAGGCTTATGTCAACGAGAACAACCTGCGAATGCCCGTCCTTCAAAATCGCGACAGCGCCACCAACGCCGTCCCGTCCATGGACACGGTGCTTCTGCCCGGCGTGCCGGTTTCGCGCGTCTTTCAATGTCCGTCTGACCGGAGTCATCTGTTCGAGCAGACCGGCACGAGTTATTTTTGGAACTTCACCGTCAACGGCCAGGACATCAACAACCTCTTTTCGGTTGCCGGCGGGAGCGACCCCGTGCATATCCCCCTGGTTTCCGACAAAGAGGGGTTTCATCCGGACAGCCGGGATCGCGTCAACATCCTCTACGCGGATGGTCGCGCGTCGAAGGAATTGAAATTTTCGACCAGCCTGCCATGACCGAATCCACATCACCTTGTCGTCCTTTTCAAGTGTGGCATGTGCGTCCCCACCCGTGGTTTCAGGTGATCCGCACCGCCGGGGGGCGGCCACATCGAGTGCAAACCCACGCATGATTGCGCTCAAAGGAGTTTCCAAACGTTTCGGGGATCGCGTTGCGGTGCATCCGCTGGACCTGGAGATTCCGCGCGGGTGCATCTTCGGTCTGCTCGGACACAATGGCGCCGGCAAAAGCACCACCATCGGCATGCTCCTGGGGCAGGTGTATCCGGATGAAGGCCGGGTTTTGATCAATGGCCGGGATGTTTTCGCGGAACGCCAACGCGCCCTGGCGCGCGTCGGCGCCATCTTCGAGGCGCCCGCATTTTACGATTATCTGAACGGCGAGACCAATCTGCGCATCCTTTGTGAGTATTCCGCGCCCGTGAATTCCCGGCGACTGGCGGAGGTGGTCGCGCTCGTGGGGTTGCGCTCGCGCATCCGCGATCGTGTGGGCGTGTATTCGCACGGGATGCGCCAGCGGCTTGCCCTGGCGCAGGCGCTGCTGCCCGATCCCGAACTGCTGATCCTGGATGAGCCGGGCGACGGCCTTGATCCGGAAGGCATTCATGAAATGCGGAATTTGATTTTGAAATTGAACCGCGAGTGGGGGTTGACGATCTTGCTCTCGTCGCATCTCCTGGCGGAAGTGCAACAGTTGTGCTCGCGCCTCGTCGTGATGCGCGAGGGCCGCGTGCTCTTTTCCGGCGAGTGGCGCCAGTTGGAGGATGAACGGCGATGGATCCGCGTAAAGGCCGACCGTCAGAGCGAAGCCGAGACGGGACTGCGGGGCGACGGGTTGATCGCGGAATTCGAGACGGACGGTCGGGGCCGGCTTGCGCCCGGAATCACCCTTGACGGCGTGGCGCGATGGCTGGTGAAACGTGATTTCAAAGTGGAAGCCGTCGCGCCCGTCGAACGCACACTGGAGGATTTCTATTTGAAAACGGTGCGGACCAACCCTGAAGGGCGCGTTCATGATTAGTCTCATCTTGAAAGCGAATCCGAATCACAGCGCGGAAGGGCCGCAACCACATTTTCGGAATGTCACCCCACGGATTCAGGGCAACCACAGATTGCAGACGAAGAAAATCCAATGACATCCGCGGTTGTCCTGAATCGGCGGGGAGAAAATCTTCGACGGAAAATAAGATTTTGATGATTAGAAAGGGCAGATTCCATCCATGTTTTTCACTCAACTCAACAACGAGCTGTTGAAACTTTTTGCGCGCAAACGAACGCACATCGGGTTTGGCGCGTTCGTGGCGGCGGAGTTCATCATCCTGCTCCTGCTGCAATTGCAGCGGTCCAAAAAGACGTTCACCGACCTGCTGACGCGCAACGGTTACGGATTCGATTACTATTCGGGAATCACCCTGGCGGTGCTGATGATCCTTTTCACCATTTTCCTTTTGGGCGGGCTTTACCTGGCCCTTGTGTCGGGCGACATGGTGGCCAAGGAGGTGGAGGATGGGACGATGCGAATGGTCCTTGCCCGGCCCATCTCCCGCATTCGGTTGTTGGGGATCAAATGGCTGGCGTGCATGATTTACACCTTCGCGCTGATCCTCTTCATCGGGGGCACAAGCCTTCTGGCAGGCGTCCTCTATCGAGGCGGCCTCGGCAAGCTCTTCATCTTCGCGCCGCACGAGCAATTGTTCGCGATCTTTGACTCGCCGGCGGAGGGAGTCTGGCGTTTTGCGCGCGCCATTTTTGTCCTTTCGCTCTGCATCCAGGTTGTCTCGACCTTGGGTCTGATGTTTTCATGCTTCAACATGAAGCCCGCTACGGCGACGATCCTGACGTTGTCCGTGATGTTCGTGGATTTTGTGTTGAGAAACATGCCTTACTTCGAGGGCATTCAGCGCTGGTTCATCACCTATCACACCGCCTGCTGGGTGCGAACCTTTCATCCCATCGTTCCATGGTGGGGAATCCTGGAATCGTTGTTTTGTCTGTTCGGCTTGAATGTCACTTTTTTTGTCATCGGCGCCATGAGCTTTTGCGCGCGCGACTTCAAGGCGTGAGGGATGAGGCCAATCAGTTGCGCGATTTAGATTGCGCAAATTAGCGCAGCCTGCTGATTTTTGCGCACAATCTTTTCCGGTGAAGCATCGGGGGGGAGCGCACCCTGGGCGGCTGTTGGCGAACGTTGGAAAGACTCGGAGAATGATGAGAAGTGGATTGACACCTTTTCTTGGTTTTGTTCTTGCAATGTAGCCCATTTATGCTACATTTGACGCATGAATAAAACAGCCGTCGTGCGAGCTCGCATTGAACCTAAAATTAAGAACGAAGCGGAAGAAATTCTTTCCCAAATGGGCCTCAAGCTCTCGGATGCCGTGCGGCTCCTCTGTCGCCAGATTGCGTTGCGGCACGCATTGCCGGTCGAATTGAAAATTCCAAATCGTGACACCGTCGAAGCCATGAATGAGCCAATCGCCAAGCTTCGCCGTTACAAAACATCCGACGAAATGTTTAAAGATATTCTTGGCTGATGCTCGAAATTATTCCGAAATCGAGATACAAAAAGGATCTCCAGAAGCTGCATTCTTCTGGAAAGAATCTCAAAGAATTAAAAGACGTCATCGATAAGCTGCAGAAGCTTGAACCGCTGGACCCCACGTATCACGAGCATGAGTTAAAGGGAAATTGGAAGGGTCATCGGGAATGTCATATTCAATCTGATTGGTTGTTGATTTATCAACAAACCGATAAATTCTTGATCCTTTTTCGCACAGGCTCGCATAGCGAACTTTTCGAATAAACGCTTTCAAGACCCTTGGTGCGATCTCCGCATGAAGCGTGCCTCGTGACTCGTAGGCGTGACGCGCGTTCCTCGCGCTACTTCTTTGCGCCGCCGCCCGCGCCGCCGTGCTTTTTCCAGAATTCATCGGCGGTGAGCGGGTTGTTGTCCGTGTAATCCAGATTTTTGAGATTGGGCAGATTGCGCAGGCATTCGATGGCTTTGCCTTTGCATTGAGCGGGAATCGCCAGAACCTGCAAGTCTTTGCACTCCGCCAGCGGCGTGAGGTCTTTGATTCCGGTGCAGCCTCTTAAATCCAGATTCCTTATGGTCATTCCCTTGAGCGGACCAAGGTCTTTGATATGCAGACATCCTTCGATGTTCAGTGCTTCCAACGACATCCTGTTCAAGACCTCAAAACATGAATCCTCAAATCCTTGTGATCAAAACTGATGGCAAAACGGCCGGTTTTAACCGGACATTCCTCGGCTCCGGCTTCTTTCGCGAGTTTCCACAGATGACTGAGCATCAATCGCAGGCCGGCAGCCTGCTGCAAACGAACTCTCGGATCGATCGACTTGTCGTCCCGACGAACCGGAGAGCGGCGATGAATCCTGCCAACAGCCAACGCCCCGAATGCTTCCGCCTCGGCAACCTTATCGAAATCGATTTTTGTTTTCATGACAAGATCCCTTCTTCTTTCAGGGACCCTAGCAGTTTTTCGGCCCTCGTGGAAGACAAAAGATAAATGGGGTATTCCGCGGAGGATTTTCTTTCCTGCCTTTCGAACCCCAACCTTTCATAAAAGCGAACCGCGCCCGGGAGCGATTCCAGATAAAGACGTCCTGCAAAACCAGAAGCCTTACTCCGCAGCACGGCTGCCGCAACAAGCGAGAGCCCCACATACTTGAAGCCATCGGCAAGCGATCGATCCACTGGATTTGTGGCCAAATAATCCAAGAGCAATGCCTGGCTGACCTGGGCTTCGGCGTTGGATAGGTCAAGAGCCATGAGACCATGCAATTCATCATGAACCAACAGGGAATAACACTCATATTTTCCGCCAAGCCGATTTGTTTCACTGAAGATTTCAAGCCAGTCCCATAAGCGATCTTCATCTTTTTCAGTGTACGGCCATTCCATCCATTGAATTAAATCCACCAGGAGCATTTGCCGAACAATGCCATCTGCGCGTTTACCGCTGGCTTTGCGCTGGATGGAAACTTTGATGTTCATTCGGTTGGCTGCATCATGCAGGGATTCCCAGCGGGCATTCGTTCAACGGTGTTTTTTGCGCTTCCCAAAGCACAAAGCCGATAAGGCTGCGGAATGCACGGGGAAAGCTCAAGGGAGAAGTGTTGGGAGCTCTCGCCCCCCCCTCACAAATGCTGTGGCCGAACCCGAACGCTTCCCGAAAGTTCCTTGCTCGCGAATGCTTTCGGAGTTCGGAGATCGCGATCCGCCCCACGTGGGTTGAAGTGCAAGACTGCCCGTCAATTTTTCAGCGTGAAACGTGATTCGTGATCCCCCTACGGACCTGTCCCCCTCCGTAGGGGGAGGGGGACAGGTGCGTGATCCGGCGACTTCACCGCCCCGCCTATTTCTTCCCCCCTCCGCCGCCGTGCTTTTTCCAGAATTCGTCGACGGTGAGCATGTTCTCGTATTTGAATTCGTAATCCAGATACTTGAGGTTGGGCAGGTTGCGCAGGCATTCGATGGATTTGCCTTTGCATTGAGCGGGAATGGACAGCTTGCCCAATTCCTTGCACTCCGCCAGCGGCGTCAAATCCTTGATCCCGGTGCAGTGTGAAAGATCCAGGTTCGTTATGGCCATCTCTTTCAAGGGGCTAATGTCCTTGATG
>JACQHZ010000034.1 GCA_016198745.1 Verrucomicrobiota bacterium | reverse complement strand
GGGAGACGGCTGGCGGGCATTTTCTGACAATATAACGCATCAATTTGAGGCCGAAAGGCCATTTCGATGCGTTTTATCGCCCATTCCCGAGCACCGCTACAGAGGGAAACTGGAATTTGGGGACAGGTTCTACTTAACATGGGATTCCGGGCTAGTGTCTCCGCTGCGAAGCGGCAAGGGAGATTTCCAGGACGGACTCGGCGGCTTCCTCGTGAGAGGTCAAGGCGCCAACGGTGTCAGGCGATCCGAGGCAGCAAACAGTCGCGTCGTCTTCAACACGGCTTGCGGATGAACGATCCGCCCGCTCTGGCGCATCACCCGGTCCGGCGCAAACGAGCGGTCGGCAAAGTGCACGGCGGCGTAGCTGATTCCCTGCCCGCCGAAACCCGAAACGGTGAACCGCGCGCGGTCGGGCGGGGGACCGGTCCAGGGCACAGGCGCTTGCAGGGTGTATTGCGCGTCGCGGTGGTTGACCGGCTTGAAACAACCGCAATAGACCGCGCGTCACTTCCCGCCTCCGCGCAATTCGATCTTCAAGTTTGGCGCAGAGTATGATTCCCATAAAACAACCGCGCTTGCAGCAACGCGGAGGTTTGCCGGGCGTTGCGCAAAAAGGCGCGGAGTTCCTGCGCCCGATGCCGGAGCAGGGCTGCGGCGTGGTCGGGTTGCCTTCGAGATAGAGGACGAGCATGTTGCAGCCCCAATCCCTGGCGAAGCGGATGAAGCCGCCGATGGCGGAAATCGTTTCGCGTTGGCGGGCGAGATCGAGCTGGACGGCGCGCACGCGCCACGGCTGCAGAGCGGTTTTCATGAACGGTTGGTCCGGATAGGTTGTCATAGTTTTTCATTTGTGTCCATTGTCGTTCATTGGCGTTTTGTGTTATAAATCACAGACGCACTTTTCCCCTTCATGAAAACCGCCATCGCCTGGTCCATTCGTCTCGTTGTTCTCGCTGCGCTCGCCTACTTTTTGCAGCCGCTTTATTTCTCCCCGAAACCGACCCAACCGTCCAGTCGCGGCGCCCAGGACTCGGTGAGCTGGAAATTCCAGAGCGCGTTGAATCCCAAGGTGAGCCAGGCGCTGGTTGTTTACGGAGACGGGAGATCGGTCGCCACGCTGTTGCGTCCGATGGGCGATCCGGACACCCCGGAGGCATGGAAAATCCGGCGCGACAAGGAAAGCGGCATGATCGAATTCACAAAGGAAAATCTTGTTTCCGTTGAGGGCGGCCGGGCCTTGTTTCAAGGCGCCATTGACGCCGGCATTCTGGATCTCCAACCGGAACCCGCGCCAGCGGAGCAGGTTGAGGTGCAAATGTCCTTTGGCGGCGCGACGCGAAAAATCGCGGGACCACAGCACGTGGCCAGCGCGGCGGACTGGCGGCCGAATGTGTGGCGCAACCGCATGCGTTGGCAGAAGATCGCGGGCTTGATCCAGAACGACGCCGCCCTGCAAAGCGCCCTCACTCACAAGGAGGTGAAACTGGTGAACGAATGAACCGCCGCGCGCGCCATCCTTCGCGCCCAAGTGCGGTCATTTGTTGATGAGAATCTTGTCGCCTTCGATCCGCAGGCTCTTGATTTTTTCCAGCAACGGTTTGTTCCGCGGATCCTGTTCGAAGCTTTGCGCAAAACTGTTTTCAAACCCTTGCGCGAGCTGGGTCATCCATTCCGCCGGCGGTTGTTTTCCGTTCACCTCGATGGTCTGCGGACGGAGACGGACCTTGCCGTTGGCGATCTCCACCTGGGCGCCCACGGCGGCGTTGAGATAGCGCCCGGCGGCGCCGGGCAGTTTGCCCAGGTTTCCCATTTTCTCGAGGGGAATGCTGAATTGGACGAGCACCTGATTATTCTCGATTCCGACATGAAGCCGGCCCTTGAGTTCGCTGTTCTTGGGGTCCATGGCGATCAGGGTGTTGATCTCGGCCGCCGACAACTCCAGTTCCGCGGGAGCGTTGTTCTGAAGATTCTGGCGGAAGGCGTCCACGCGTGAACTGACCTCCTGGTATTGTTCCGCCGTGGCTTCCTGAACCGGAAGATTGGCGGGAGCGGTGGATGTGAATTCGAGCGCCTTGTGATAGAGCCGGTAGGCGCCCCACGCCAAAAACGCGCCAAACAGAAGGCCGATCACCAAAAGCGCAATGCAGCCTTTCGTCCAACAGCTCATGCAACCACCATCGCTTTCTGATCGCCCGCCATATTGGGATAAAGAATGGCAGAGATGATTGCGCGTTTCAATAAAAAATCCGACACGGTTCAACGGTTGGCGGTTTTCAGGTTCAATCCGGTCAACCTTGAACCCTTAACCGTGAACTTTGAATCATGCCAAAAATCCTGGCGTGTGGCGGGGGCGTGCGTTTGGGGATTGCCCGGTTTCAGGGGCGGTGATAAACATCCGTCAAGCAATGGAATTTGTCTTCCTTCGTTCAGGAAAACTCCTCCCTCCTTGCTGTTGGCCGCTCTATTCGCAACCGTGATTTTTACCATGACCTTTCTGGCTTCAGCAATCCTCCTCACTTTTCATGGCATCAACCGGTCAAATCCGGAAATCCGGTGAAATAAAGAATCCAAAGAAAGAGGTCCGTATGAAGAAGACAAAAAACACAGACGCGACAAATCATCAGCATCTTGGACCGTTCAGCGACCTCGTGGGGGCGGCCGACCGAACCGGCAAGCTCTACCCGATCGCGAAGCCGGGGAAAAAGACCCGCCAGTTATTCCGCAGGCTGCTCGCTTTTTCTCCGGGACCCGAAGCGGCGCGCGATGTGAAAATCGAACGGCGTTGGACCCGCGACGGCGTTGCCGGCGAAGAAATCTCCTGGTGGGTCGGCTACGGCCCGCGCACGAAGGCGTGGCTGTTGCGTCCCATCGGCGCAAGCGGAAAACTGCCCGGCATTGTCGCCCTGCATGACCACGGCGCGTTCAAGTTTTTCGGCAAGGAGAAGATCGCCGAAGGCCCGGATGCGCCGTCTCCTGTCGTCCTGAATTCCTGGAACAGTTATTACGGCGGCAGGGCGTTTCCCAACGCGCTCGCGCGCGAGGGGTTTGCCGTGTTGGCGCATGACACATTTTCGTGGGGAAGCCGCAAGTTCCCGCTTGCCGCCATGCCTGAAAATGACCGTCTCATCGGCCAGCAGATGGCGCCGATTTGGGGACAGGACGATCCGAGTCAGAAGTGGAGCAGGAAACCGGGCGACGGGCGGTCCGCCGCCTCGTTGAAAGACGCTCACGCGACCGAGATCGCGGAGTACAACGCCTGCTGCTGGGCGCACGAACATTCGATCGCCAAGTATTGCACCGTGCTGGGCATCTCGTTCCCCGGCGTTGTGAGCTACGAAGACCGCATCGCGGTGAATTATCTTGCCGGTCGCGGCGACGTGGACGGCGGGCGCATCGGCTGCATCGGTCTCTCCGGCGGCGGCACGCGCGCGGTCCTGCTGCAGGGAAGTTGTGATCGCATCCGCTGCGCCGTCTCCGTCGGCGCGATGTGCACGTATGCAGGGTTGCTCGACCACAACGTCCTCGGCCATACGTGGATGCTGTACCCCATCGGATGGGCGCGTTACGGGGATTGGCCCGACATTGCCGCTTGTCGCGCTCCGTCGCCATTGATGGTGCAGAACGACTGGGACGATCCGCTTTACACGGTGGCGGGGATGAAGGCCGCCCATCGGCGGATCGCCGCGCATTATCGGTCGGTCGGAAAACCCCGGTGCTACGCCGGCGAGTTTTTTCCCGGACCGCACAAATTCGATCTGGAGATGCAGCGCTCGGCATTCGCATGGTTGGCGAAATGGTTGCAACGATGAAGTTGACGGGTTCACCTGCGGCTTTTTCTCATGGCTTTCTGGATCATTGTGGTGCTTGCCTTTTTTGCGGCCGACGCGCAGGGAATGTCCGATCTGATTCATTCCGTGTGTTTCCTGCCTTTCACCGGTTCTGAACGGCTCAATGGGTTGAACAAAAAGGCGCAGGTTCTCGGAGACCGGTTCGAGTATGGGGACGACGATGCCAACGGCCAATTCTATGCGGTCCTCCCCGAACCGGCGGGGGGGATCGCCAACTGCAAGCTGCGCATTCTGGTTCGAGGGGAGGACGGAAAGATCGCCACCGAGACCGTTGCGCCCGACGCAGACCATCGCAAGGTTCACTTCCTGTTGCAAACGGCGCAACTCGATCCCGGCAGTTACATCGTCGAAGCCGCGATGCTCGATTCCGATGGCAAGGCAACAGACGACGCGGTTCGCTTCTCGTTTTCGCGCGTCCGAAGGTCGCGGCCAACCCCGAAGTTTCCGAGAGACGGACTTCCCATCGAGTTGCATGAGCAGAACGCGCTCGCGAATGCAGACTGGCCCATCCGCGCAGGTATTCCTCTGCCGCCGAATGCAGTGAGCGGGGCCGATTCCCTGACTGTGTTCGAGAACGGAAAGCGCATTCCCTCGCAAGTCACGACACGCGCCACATGGAGTCCCGACGGGCCGCCGCGGTGGGTGCATGTGCATTTCGTCGGCAGGTACCGAAATGGAAAAGCGGCGGCGTATCGGCTCAGACGAGCGTCAAAACAGGACAACCCGTTGCAAAGCGCCCTGCATTGCGAGCAGACCGAGGACAAGATTGTCGTCAATACGGGAGTGCTGAAATTCGAGGTCGGACGCAAACGATTCGCGGGCATCGAGCGGGCGTGGTTCGATCCGAGTGGCCAACAGCAATATGACGATGCCCACCTTGTCATCCGGGGCGACGGCGGTCCTTATCTCGTGGACGAACGCGGCATTCGATGGGAGTCGGCGCTCGACAGTCAGGTCGAGGTCGCGGTGGAGGAACAGAACGAAGCGCGCGTCGTGATCGCCATCAGTGGCTGGCATCAGAACCCTGCGGCGCGCGCCGAACCGTTATGCCCGTTCAAGACCCGGATGATTGCCCACGTCGGCTCGCCGCTGGTGCGTGTGCAGCACCATGTGATCATCGGCTTCGACACGACCCAGCACCAGCTTGCTGACATTGGTTTTCGCATTGCGACGCCCCGGTCTGAACGATTTCGCCTTGGAATGGACGACATGACCATTGCCGGCGATTTGCCGGAGAAACAACCGGTTTTCCTGCACCAGGACCGATACGATCACCTGCGCGTTGTGGGCCACAACCCAAGTCCAATGGAAGGACGGCGCAGCGATGGTTGGTTCGCCGCGCGCAACGCAGGCAACGGCATCACGCTGACGGCGTTGCTCCGCGACGTGTGGCAGAAGTTCCCGAAGGAAGTCGAAATGTCGCGGGACGGAATCATCTTGCATTTCTGGCCTGCGCACGGCCACCGCGCGTTCAACCGCGAGGAGGAACTCGACCAGCGCAACATCTACAAGTTCTGGTGTTTCCATCAGGGTCCCCTGCTCGATTTGCGGTTGCCGGCGGACTATTTCCAGGCGCTCAAGGGAATGCCCGGTGTGTTCGAGAACACGCCCGAGATCGCGCAGGCAGGCAACGCGATGGGCGCGGTCATCGGGAATGAGTTTGCGTTGATGTTCACCGCAGACGAAAACGCGGGCGACCTTCCCGGCTGGGCGCAATTGTTCCAGGAGGACCCTGCGGGGCGCGCGCCGCCCGCATGGAATGCGGCGACTCTGGCGATGGGACTGATCGCAGCGGCGGATCGGAAACACTTTTCGCAGATTGAAGACTGCGTGGAAAAGGGATTCCTTTCGTACACGAAGGCCGTGCAGCGCGGGAATGAATACGGCATGTTCAACTATGCCGACACGCACACCTACTGGAATGTGAAGGAGAATTTCGCCGAGTTGCACCGCGTCTGGCACAACTCCCATTATCACGAGGCGGGCGCGACGTGGCAGCTTTACCACCGCAGCGGCAGCAAAGACCTTCTCGATTGGGCGCGGGCGAGCACCGATCATTACATGAACATCGGCACGGTCAACTATGCGCCGCCGAACGATCCGAGAGACAATGTCGAGCAATACGTGAAAGCGAAACCGGTCATCGTAGATGGCAAAGTGCAGGCCAGCGCGAAGCACTGGTGGTTGTTCCGCACGCACGATCCTGATCAGGCGCCGTGGTACCGCTACATCGATACGATCCTCAATATCCCGCCCGACGAACAGCCGCCCCGGCATATCCGGTTCATTATCCCCGGTGCGATGTATCACTGCAAGGGACTCACGCACTGGGGCAAGAAGGATTATGCGATGAACCAGGGCGAAGCGCACGCATGGATATGGGGGCACTGGATGGACCCGGACGCTTCGCTTTGGTGCTGGTACCTCGACGCCCAGCCGCGCGCATGGGATGTTTATCAGATGTGGCATCAGTCGGTGCGCAAGTACGGACTGCCGCTCGGGGGCGTGGCGCGAGAGATCAATACCGCCCTCGCGTGCGCGGTTGATCTCTACCAGGCGACGTGGGACGCCGATCTGTTGCCCGCCATCCACGGCATGGCCGCGTCATTGCGAACAACCGAACCGCTTGATCAGCAGCAACCGGGCGGAATGTGGCATCCATTGTGGATCAATCGTTACTACAACCTCACCCGCGATCCAGAATACGTCCCGTTCATTCGCACGTACGCAAACAATCCCGGCGTTGCCACCGCCCTGGGGTTGCCCGCGCTCGGTTATGAGGTGACCGGCGACAAGGCATTTCTCTTCCAGCATTTCGACAAGCTGCGCAAGTGGCCGAAGGGTTTCTTTCACAAACCGGACGATCCTTATGATTGGTACGGCCAGGGACCGGGGCCAATCGGCAGTTCGTGGTGGTACGACACCTGGGGCAGTTTCCTGTATCAAATGCAACGCGCCGGCATGACGGACTTCGACGCTGTGCCGCCGCAACCCGGCGATTATCCCGCGTGCGGTTCGAGTTTTGATGACATCAAGGCCAGGCCCGGTGTCGTCGTGTACATCTTGGAAAACAAAGACCGCGCCTTCGACCTGTCGTTCGGCCTCCAATCTCTCGGAGGCGATTTGCATCCCACCTCCATCGTCGTATATTCGCCATCGGGCAAAACGCTCGACCACATCCCGCGCGTTCCCGATAAAGGAGGTCCCTCGTCGTGGAAGGGCAATTTTCACGTTGAACCGGACGGCGAAACCGGTCTCTACCGCGTCGAATATCGTTCCCACGCCTGCAGCGTGCACACTCCCGTTGCCGCCCCGCTCGACGAGGCGGCCTTGCTCCCGCCGAAAATTCAGCTCCGGACCTGGCGGATTGACGGCTGTTTGTTGCCGATTGACGAATCGAGGCCGACCCAACTTGCCATTCGTTCCGAAAGCGACCGCACGCCGCTCAATTTCGTCGTGCGCGACGCGAAGGACGAGGTGGTCGCAGAGGGCAGCCTGTTTGCGCCGCGCGACCTTGTGTCGCAGACCATCCTGCTCGACCCGAAGAAGCATCCCTTGCCATGGAACATTGCGGCCACGGGGCTTATGTCGCTCCAGCACGAGGGGACCGAAGACGGCCTGCTCCTCGGCCCGACATCCGATGCGGTCCGCACCATCATGCGCGCGATGAAGAAGCAATGATGCTCCGGCGGACAAGGCTTGCCACCTGCCATGTGGTAATTTGTGAGTAGCCGTTCAAACCGATGAAAAACGGGAGGGCGAAGCTCCCGCTGAGCCGATGGAGACAAGGGATTGTCCCCTTGGTCCTGCGGCTCAGACGGAACCTCGCCCTCCCAAACAGGCCGATTCAAATCCGTTTTCAGTGTTCGCCAAATAGTATGGTAAAAATGGACCATGCGATTCCTGCTTGAAACCGGCGCGTTCTTGATCGAGATTGGCGTTGTTTCCCAGACATCGCTTTCCAAGAGACATGATCCGACTCACCGACCTGCGCGAGATTCTGCATTACGTTCCGCGGTTTCGCGAGAAAATTTTCGTAATCTCCATTGACGGCCAGATTGTGGAGGACGAGAACTTCCCCACCCTGACGCTGGACATCGCAGTTCTGCGAAGCCTGAACATCCGCGTGGTGATCGTCCACGGCGCGAGCCATCAGATTCGCACGCTCGCCACGGAGATGGGACAGGCCATCTCCAACGCCGACGGCACCGGAGTGACCGACGCCGTCACCTTGCGGATTGCGCTTACCGCCGCCAACCGTCTGACGCACGAGATCATCGAGGGGCTTTCCGCCAACGATTTGCGCGCCGCGAATTCCAACGCCCTCATCGCGCATCCGGCGGGAATCCTGAATGGGGTGGATCATCAGTTCACCGGCCGGGTCGAGCGGGTGGACTCCGAACTGATCTTCACCCTGCTGGATCGCGGCATTGTGCCCGTCATCCCGCCGCTCGGTTTCGACGGCGACGGCAAGACCTACCGGGTGAACTCCGACGCGGTCGCGCTGGAAGTGGCGCTGGCCCTGCGTTGCGCGAAACTGGTCTTCATCACACCGCGTGACGGCATTCAGAAATCAGGGGTTTTGCTTCGGCAACTTTCGATTCCCGAAGCGGAGGAACTTCTCAAGAAACACCGCCAGGAGATGTTCCCGGAGATGGTCTCGAAGCTCGAACACGGCATCAAGGCGACCCAAAACGGCGTGCATCGGGTCCACATCATCAACGGTCGCGTCGAGGAGGGTCTGCTGGCCGAGGTCTTTTCCAAGGAGGGAATCGGCACGCTGGTTCACGCCAACGAATACCAGTCCATCCGTCGGGCAATGAAAAAGGATGTGCGCAACATCCTTTCCCTGATCAAGCAATCCATGAAGAACGCCGAACTTGCCAGGCGAACGCGCGCGGATATCGAAAAACAGCTTGGCGATTATTTTGTTTTCGAAATGGATCGCAACCCCGTGGCCTGCATCGCCCTGCATCTTTTTCCGGAGGATAAGAAAGGCGAACTGGCCTGCCTCTATGTCAGTCCGCTCCATGAGAACGAGGGCATCGGGCGGACATTGATGAATTATGTCGAGTTGCAGGCGCGCGAGAAGGGGTGTCATGAGTTGTTTTGCCTTTCCACCCAGACGTTCAACTACTTCCAGCAAAAGGGCGGGTTCGTTGAAGGCGCCGTGGACGACCTCCCGAAAGAGCGGCGCGAGAAATACGAGCAGAGCGGCAGAAACTCCAAGGTCCTCAAAAAACCGCTCGCGACGCCGCCATCGGGATGACGCTCACGGAAATCCGCCTGCGGCTGGCCGAACTTGGCGTGCGCCCCAGTCGCCGCTTCGGCCAGAATTTCCTTCACGATCAGAACCTCGCCCGTCGAATCGTCGAGCTTGCGGACGCGCGGCCGGACGAGCCGGTGTTGGAGATTGGTCCCGGTCTCGGCGCGCTGACCGAATGGCTGATCCGCTTCGGGACGGACCTGACCCTCATCGAAAAAGACCGTCGCCTTGCCGCCTTTCTGCGGGGGCGTTATCCCGACGTGAAAGTGATCGAAGGCGACGCCCTGACTGAGATTTCAAATCTCACCGCCGCCAAGGCGGGGCAGGAATTTCAAATTTCAAACTGGCTGGTGTTGGGCAACCTCCCCTACCCCATCGCCTCGCCCCTCATGATCCGGCTGTGCGAGGGAGATTTGCGTCCGCGGCGGATGCTGTTTACCGTTCAACGCGAGGTGGCCGAGCGGATGGCGGCGCTGCACGGTTGCCGTGATTACGGGTTGTTGACGCTGCTGATCCAGCCCTTTTACGAAGTGAAAATCCTTCGCAAGATTCCCGCCACCGTATTCTGGCCCAGGCCGGATGTGAATTCCGCCCTGGTCGCCCTGTCCCGTCGCGAACGGCAGCCTTTCGTCCGTCCGGAAGAGGAAGCCGCGTTTCGCGGCATCGTGAAATGCGCTTTCCAGAAGAGGCGGAAAACGTTGCGCGCCATCTTCGGCAATGCGACGCCGGCGGGTGCGCCTCAAGATCGTCGCCCGGAAGAGTTGAGCGTGGAGGAATGGATCGCCGCGGCCCCGCGCCATCCGCAACATGAGGAGGAGATGTTCGATGTCGTCAACGCGCAGGATGAAGTGGCGGGACAGGAGCGACGCAGCACGGTTCACGCGCGGGATTTACTGCATCGCGCCGTTCACATTTTCATCCGGAATGGAAAGGGCGAATTGCTGCTTCAAAAACGTTCTGCAACCAAGGACATTTCGCCCAACACCTGGGACTCGTCCGCGGCGGGCCATCTGGGGGTTGGAGAACCGTATGACGACGCTGCGCGGCGCGAGGTGCTGGAGGAATTGGGCGTGGCGCCCGCGCTCCGGCGCGCGCAAAAGTTCGAGGCGCGAAAGGAATTGGGCTGGGAGTTCGTGTGGCTTTACGAGGGCGAATCGGAAGGCCCCTTTCGCTTCCCCGAAAGCGAGATTTCCGAACTGCGCTGGTGGACGCCCGTCCAGATTGAGGCCGCCCTGACCCATCATCCCGAAGAATTCGCGTCATCCTTTCGCCACATCTGGCAGGCCTTGCGTTGAATCCGGATGACGACTCAGGTTGGCGGATGAATTTCACCACAGAGAGCACAAAGGACACAAAGGCGTGCCTCGTTCCACATGTGGTCACGGGGGGGGCATAGCCCGGATATTTCACGCTATCCCACGTGCCCCCTGCAGACTGTAGCCGCGATCGTTGATCGCGGCCACGCCCACCCCGTCCGCGATCAACGATCGCGGCTACAATCTCATGAAATTTGCAGGATAGAGGTTGCTGGATCACTCGCGTGATGGTCCCATCACGCGAGTTGTCTAATATTTTTCCTCTGTGTTCCTCTGCGTCCTCTGCGGTGAAAATCTCATCTTTGCGTCTCTTGCGCCTTTTTGCGGCCATTCTCTGCGGTTCTTGGTTGCGGCAATGCCGCGCTGTGGTTAACATCATCTTTCGTCCCGTGACTGGGGGATCAAACATCTGAACAGTTACGAATCGAAGGGATATTTCAGATTGCGTCAACCCACCTCCTGGGGCATATTTAATCTGCGATCAGAACAGCCGCCCTGAATACAATGTCGCCTTTTTCAACGTCATCAGCTGAGACTTCGTGGCCGCGCGCCACCCCGAACTCACGGGCTGAGACCGGGTCGCTCCACCCCATGGCATCCGCGTTTGTGCAGGAATAGTCATGGGTGAGAATAAGAAGGAGAAGCTTGAACAAGAAAGACCGACTCGCGGAGAAGGAAGCGTTTTCCACCGTCTTGACCGGCTTCGTCAAGGGACTTGGCGGGTATGTTTCCGCAGAAGACGGACAGTGGACCGTCAAGGGTTTCATCGATATTTTTAAGAACATCTACACGATCAGTTCCGACACGAAGATTGTCTCCAAGATCCTTGAGATTCACCTGTTCCCGCAAATTCTCCAGTTTGCACAAGACAACGGGTATTCTATTGTCCTGGCCGAGCATCAGAATTGGTACCCGGACCTCAGTCTGGTGAAACAGAGCAATCAAGCCGTCAAATTTGCGGTGGACCTTAAAACCACATACCGCGACCCGGACTTCCCCGGTCACATAAACGGGTTCACGTTGGGCAGCCACGGCGCCTACTTCAAGGATCGGACGTCCAGCAAGAACATCCAATTTCCATATGCGAACTACGCCGGTCACTTTTGTTTGGGGATTATCTACACCAGAACCGCTGCAAAGGACTTTAACGAAATCGAAGTTGTCCGCGTCAAGGAGATGGAAGACGTCAAGACCGGGGAGCATCCGCAACGCTATCGCGTGACTTCCGTTGACAATCTTCGGTCGATTGCCTCCGTGGTCAGGGACTTTCAGTTCTTCGTGTGCGAGAAGTGGCGATTGGCGAGCGACAGGCAGGGTTCAGGCAACACGGCCAACATCGGATCAATTACCTGCATTGACGACATACTGGCGGGAAACGGCGTCTTTGCGAAGCTCGGCGAGGAGTGGTTCGACGAATACTGGATGAACTATGGTGTCACCACGCGGATCAAGAAAGGCAAAGCCACCTTGATCAGATCCATTGAAGACTTTCTGGACTTCAAACGTGGCGACAAGAGCAAGATCGTGCCCATGAACACGAAGAAGAAGACACGGAAGGACCGCGAACCATGCGAGTAATCGTTCCGCCAATCAAGAGCCAAGGCATCAAAACCAAGTTGGTGCCCTGGATTCAAGCGTTGGTGCCAGGCATCCGCGGGCGCTGGATCGAACCGTTTCTCGGAACCGGCGTCGTCGCGTTCAACTCTGGTTTCCGTGAAACACTCCTGAGTGACATCAACCCGCATGTCATCCAGTTTTATCAGGGGGTGAAGGACCGCGTGATTACCCCCCCCCGCGTGCGCGAGTTCCTGGAAAGAGAAGGCCAACTGCTCGAAAAGGCGCCCGATCAGGGGTATGCGCACTTTCGCATCGTCAAAGACCGTTTCAACAAATCCCACGATCCATTGGATTTCCTTTTCCTCTCGCGGTCTGGATTCAACGGAATGATGCGGTTCAATCGGCATGGGAAGTGGAACATCCCTTTCTGTCAAAAGCCAGAACGATTCTCCCGCTCGTACATCACGAAAATCGTGAATCAGACGCGTGACGTGGCGTGTCTGATTCATTCGGATTGGAGTTTCATGGCCGAGTCATTCGAGAAAGTCATCATGATGGCGAAAAAGGACGACATCATTTACTGCGATCCGCCCTACATCGGCAGGTACGTTGACTACTACAGTGGCTGGACCGAGCAGGACGAACAGAAACTGTTCGACCTCCTTTCCGCCACCCCGGCGCGTTTCATTCTCTCCACGTGGCACCACAACGATTTTCGCACAAACCCTTTCATCGATACGCTATGGGGCAAGTTCAACATGGTGACGCGCGATCACTTCTATCACTCCGGGGGCAAGCTCGAAAATCGCAGGTCGGTCGTCGAAGCGCTCATTTTCAACTTTCCCGCAAACATCCGCAAGCACAACCACGGAATGGAACCGAAGCCGGAACAGTTGGTTCTCCTGGAGGAAAGGGCGGAATACATCACCCAACAAGTGAGTCAGGCGTGTGAGTAACTCTCTGGCGATTCGCCCGTCGCTTGCGCACGGCCTCGGGCTTCAAGCAAAGCCAATGAAAGATTCTGAATTCAAGCAACTTGAGCATCGCACCCCGGCATATCACATCGCTGTGATCGGGAGGGAAGCGGCCAGAGGATACAAGCCCGATCTCACAGTGAAAAATCGAAGGGGCCAAATTGTCTTCATCGTCGAATCGGAACAGAAAACGGACCGGAAGGCATTCTTGGGCGACCTTGTAAAAGCGGAAAAGTTCGCTGAAGGAAAGCGATGGCATCCGGTTCTAATCATCGTGATGCAACCGTTACCGAACACGACTGTCCCACAGATTGCTCGGCATCTCGCCCCCTATGCTGCCTGGCTCAGGCGGCTCAAGGGCGGAAGTCTTCACCTGTCGGAGATTCTTGTCATCAGCGATGATAATTATCAACACTCCGTCCAAGCAAACGAGGAACTCGGATCACCGCAGTTTCGTGCGCGCGCAATCCGGATTTCCGACGCTTGACGACCGGAGACAGCAAACCAAGCGTGCAACCTTGATGGCCGCGGAAAGAACCTGGTTCTCGGGAGAGGCGCAGTCCCCTGGACCCCAAGGACCCGGCATCCTGGTCCCTTCGACAACGTTCGCGGTCAAGGACATGGCCCGGATTTCATGCTGGGTTCCTGCCTTGGCTGCGCTGATGAAGTTTGGCGGCCCGTTGTTTGAGAGCCGTTTCTGCGATTTCAATCGCTTGCTCAGAAAGGAATCCGGCAATGTTTTTGATAGGGACTCATGGGGCGGCTGGATTGCAATCTTGCGTGCTCAGGACCAACTGCGCGGCATCCGGGTTGCGACCGGATGCCGCGCGTGCGTGGCGGTCGAATCCACGCCGGAAACGTCAATCTTCTTTCTTTAACGCAACGGTGTTGGAGAGTTGCTTGTTGGCGGCAGCCTTTGCAGAGCCTTTCGGCGCTGAGCCGGGCTTTTCGTTTTTGGCCAGCCGCGGCGTCTTGGGCGCATCGGCCTTCTTCGCGATCAACTCCAGGCCATGAGCGCGGAAGACCTTCACGACCTCGTCGTGTTTGGCCGCCAGCGCTTCGGCCAGCGCGCCGCGCACCCGGCTCGCCTTGAGGTTCCTGGTCCTGGCGAGAATCGCGTCCGCGATTCCCGCGCGCCCATCCTTCGCGGCGTAGCGCAGCGCCGTCCATCCATTTACATCCGATGCCTCGATTTCCGCGCCTTTCTCCATGAGGAGCGTTGCCATTTCGGGATTGCCCAAATGCGCGGCTGTCATCAACGGCGTGCGGCGTTGCGAATCCCGGGCATCGACATCCGCCTCGCTGGCTAGCAGAAGGTTCGCAACATCCAAATCCCCTTTTTCAACCGCGATGGTTAACGCGCTTCCATGGTCGTTGCGGACATCAACGTCAGATCCCATCCGGATGAGCATCCGGACCATGTCCGCGCGACCTTGCTTCGCCGCGATCATCAGGGGCGTTTCGGCGCGCGCATTCTTGACCTCGAAATCCGCGCCCTGATTCAGGAGTTTACGGAGACTTTCGAGATCGCCGTTGTCCACCGCAGCGAGGAGAGGATGGGATGCCTCCTCGATGCTGCCGGAGGGTGTGTTGTTGGCTGCCAGAAGGGTTGTATCCCGCAGGCCCCCGTCCGCGGCGTCATCCGACGACATGCAAGGCGGCATTTCGGCCGTTGCAAGGTTGACGAAAGAAACCACGGAGGCGACATGCGCGATCCGTCGAATTTGAGAGAGAAAAGTTTGAGTCATGCTTAGAAATCGCAAAGCGACCGGGGCTTCTTACAAGAATTTCACTTTTGTCAGATTGCCGGCAACGCGCGTCATATCGCGATTGGCAGCGATCTGGACGGCGGATTTGGGGCGGAACAGTGCCCGCGCGATCTGGAGACGATCGCCGATCTTCAGAAGTTGGCGGCTTTGCTTCGGAACCGCGGCTACAGTTCCGAAGACGTCTCAGGGGTGTTCCACGGAAACTGGCTCCGGTTCCTGCGGTCGAATCTGCCTGGATGACAGCAGTCGTCGCATTGGCCACAATCACCAAACGTTGGCTGACATCTTTCTGAAGCCGTTCTGATTCATTCTTCGACGATAAACTCGATATTCTCGACCGGTGCCGATTCCCTGGCCTCAACGGTCATTGAGGATTTCTGAGGCGCATCCGTGGCAGACAGCCAGAAGGGAGCGGCTTGAACGTAGTGACGCCCCGCACGAACGAATTTCAAATTGAAACTGCCCCTGCTCATTTGTCGTGGCCTCATCCTTTTCTGTTTGAACCTGAGCCATTCATCTCCTATGCTGATCTTTCGAATGAGGCAAGAAAAATGCCGACAATCATCATCGCGGGCTATAGGTTCCGTTTTTATTCCTCTGACCGCGTTGAGCCACCCCACATGCATATCATTAAAGGAGAAAAGGTTTCCAAAGTCTGGCTCTCGCCAGTTGCGGTTGAATACAATTACGGTTAAAATGAGAGTGAATTGACACGAATCGTGGCTCTCGCGCAGGAAAACCAAGCGCGGCTTTTGGAGGCTTGGCATGAGTACTTTGGCAATTAACGTGACGAAGGCAAATGCGCTCGTGCATACGGCGAGGGGTGTTCGTTTTGCCGATCGAATGCTCTATGTCGAACTCACCGACGGTCGCGAGATCGGTGTGCCGCTATCACAGTTGCCGTGGCTGAATCGCGCCACGCTTGCTCAACGCCACAAATGGCACATCGAACCGCTTGGATTCGCCGTCTATTGGGACGATCTCGACGATGGCGTCGAGGTCGAGCACCTTCTCGGATGAGACTGTTGGGATTTGATTTGGATGTCCAACGATACCCAGACGCCAGATATGGATACGACTGCGCGCCTGGGTTCGCAAGCGGATAGGGGAAGACGTTCAGAACTCCTGATCTCGTGGAATTGGCATGAGCCAGAAAATACGGTCTCCAACCTGCTTGCACGCGGCACCGGCACGTTCTCAAGGCATGGAACTCATCATTGATGCTCAACTGGATCCGGCATGGAACGCCCTTTCGTGGCACCGGAATCAGACACAACCGTTGTCCGTCTTGCGGGACAGGGAGAAGCGCATGCGGCAGGTAGACCGGAGGAGGGCCACGGTTTCGCCGCCCGAGATGAGGCGCGCGGGGTCGCGTTCTGCCTGGATGCTGCATCCCGGTTGGGATCGCGGAAAGACCACGCGGGAGGTGATTGGACGGCACAGTGTCATCATGAGCGTGGCTGTGCAAAAGAAAGTGGCTTTGCATTGGACTGCGGTGAATGCGCTTCTCTATTCACCGGCCGAAAGCGATGTCCGGCGTTGCATGGTGAAACCCCTGGCATCTTTCAGAGTTGGCGATGGGCGCGCGTCATTCCCTGTCATTCTCGCTGCGTTAGGTGTTTTGTTTTTTACAGGATGTGGGAACGCAATCGAAAAAATCCAGTCGCCCGACCCTAACATTCGAATCAAGGCTGCCATGAGTTTTACAAAAGGAGCGAGCGATAAAGAAGTCGAGGAACTGAGTCTATTGCTCTTAACCAACAAAAACTCCGACGTGCGTTATGCTTGTGCATTGGCGTTGGGCTACGGCAAGTGCTCAAAGGCAGTTCCCAGCTTGATCAAAGCTCTCTCAGACGAACACTGGCTTGTTCGCCGAAGCGCAGTTGAAGCATTGACCCGTATTGGCGATGCAAGGGCATCTCAACCACTCGTTCCAATGCTGTCTGACAAGGAAGAAGAAATTCGGATTTATGCAGCAAGGGCTTTCCAGCAGATCAAAAACAAGGAGGTCGTCTCTCTGCTGATCCATCTGGCTGTTTTCGACAATCCCAACAAATGGGCGAGGATTGATGACATGAATGAATCGCTTGCGGGCGCTCTGGGATTTCAGGGAGACCAAAGTGCTCTGCCTGTGCTCAGCAAACTTTTGGATGATCGGTGTGATAAAGTTGCCAGGATGGCAGCCGATGCTGTCGGATCAATCGTGGGTCAGGAATTCAAAGAAGAAGTCATGATCTCTCGTGGTTTTGCGGTGCGTCTCGGAAGTCCTTCCAAAGCGAGAGCCTGGTTGCAGCAACATCCAGAACTGTTGCAATCCACGCGTCGGAACGGCCTCCAGCAAATTGAACGCACCGGAAAACTTGCCATATTCGTCAACGTTTTGGGTTATGAAGGCAGTTAGTTTTGGCCTAACCGTTTTTCTAATTCATCCGCGGTGAGCCAGTGGGCTGCGTCCTTGTCCTCCATTCGCTGTTGAATTAACCGGGGGATGCGCCCCATGAGGCGCGCGAGTTGCGAATGCTGCTTGCGGGGGGCGGAGTCGTGCCGTATCATGCAATTTTTCCCGGACTGGCATCACGCGATCATCATTCAAAACATCCCATGCAGAGTCCATCCAAGATAGGCAAGGTTGCGTTCCTCGGCGATTATGTGCCGCGGAGGTGCGGAATTGCCACGTTTACGGCGGATCTGTACCGCGCGGTCGCGACGGCGAGTCCGGCGACGGAATGCTTCGCAACGCCCGTCAACGACGTGGCCGGCGGCTATGAGTATCCCGCCGAAGTGCGGTTTGAAATCGAGGAACAGGACCTGACCTCGTACCAGCGGGCGGCGGACTTTTTGAACATCACGAATGTGGATGTGGTCTGCGTCCAGCACGAATACGGTATTTATGGCGGCCCGTCGGGGAGTCATCTGCTGGCGCTGTTGCGGGACTTGCGGACGCCGATTGTAACAACGCTGCACACGGTGTTGCGCGAGCCGAATGCAGACCAACGCCGCGTGATGCAGGAGCTGATCCGTCTGTCCACACGGCTGGTGGTGATGGCACGGCGAGGCGAGGAGTTCCTGCGGGATGTCTATCATGCGCCGGCGGCCAAGATCGATCTGATCCCGCATGGCATTCCGGACCTGGCGTTTGTCGATCCGAATTTCTACAAGGCCGAGTTCGGGTTTGCGGGCAAGCAGGTGTTGCTGACGTTCGGTTTGCTTGCGCCAAATAAAGGCATCGAACACGCGCTGCACGCGCTGCCGGACATTCTGTCGGGATTTCCCGATGTCGTTTACATCGTGCTCGGTCAGACGCATCCGCATCTGTTGCGCACACAGGGCGAAGCGTATCGGCTGAGTCTGGAGCTGCTGGCCAAGGACCTCGGCGTGCAAAAGCACCTGGTGTTTTTCAATCAATTTGTCGGGCCAAAGGAACTGGGGGAGTTCATCGGCATGGCCGACCTGTATCTGACGCCCTATCTCAACGAGACGCAGATCACATCGGGCACGTTGTCTTATGCAGTCGGCGCGGGCAAGCCGGTGGTGTCCACCCCTTACTGGCACGCCGCCGAATTGCTGGCAGATGAGCGCGGCGTGCTCGTGCCGTTTGGGGATGCGCCGGCGATTGCCGCGGCGGTTCGCGCGTTGTTGAGCAACGAGCCGCGCCGTCACGCCATTCGCAAGAACGCTTACACGGCGGGCCGCGCAATGGTCTGGAGCAATGTAGCGGGGTTGTACCTGAAATCGTTCGAACAGGCGCGGCTGGACCACAGTTTTCTTGGCAGGAGATTTTCGCCGATCAAGACACTCGACCAACAGCCCGGCCATCTGCCCGAACTGAAGCTCGACCACCTGTTGCGCCTCACCGATTCCGCCGGTATGTTCCAGCACGCCGTGTTCACGGCACCCAACTTCGCGGAAGGTTACTGCGCCGACGACAATGCCCGGGCGCTGGTGTTGGCGCTGATGCTGCAGGGCCTGGGATATGACACGCCGCGGCTGGGCGAGGCGGCAGCGACTTACGCGGCATTTTTGAATTATGCCTTCGACCACGCCGGGCGACGGTTTCGCAATTTCATGAGTTTCGACCGCCGCTGGGTCGAGGAGAAAGGGTCGGAAGACAGCCAGGGGCGCGTGTTATGGGCGCTCGGCGTGTGCGTCGGACAATCGGGAGAAGGCGCGCTGCAAGCGTTGGCCGCGCAACTGTTTGAGTTGGCGCTGCCGTGCGCCTTGGAATTCACATCCCCGCGCGCCTGGGCGTTCGCGCTGACCGGCATTCATGAATACCTGCGGCGGTTCAGCGGCGACCGTCGGGCCAATCAGATTCGCGAGGGGCTGACGGTGCGATTGCTGCAAAGCTACCAGAACGTTTCCGCCGATGACTGGCCATGGTTTGAAAATGTCGTTTCCTACGACAACGCGAAACTGCCGCACGCCTTGGTGCTAAGCGGTCGGTGGACCGGCAATGCGGAGGCGCTGGCGGCCGGACTGAAATCGTTGCGCTGGTTAGCCCAAATCCAGACTTCGGAAAGGGGTTTCTTCCGGCCCATCGGCACCAATGGCTTCTACCGGCGCGGCCAGGCGCGGGCGTTGTTCGATCAGCAGCCCGTCGAGGGACATGCGATGGTGTCGGCGGCGATCGAGGCGTATCACGCCACGGGCGACACATTCTGGATTGATGAGTCCCGCCGGGCGTTCGAGTGGTTTCTGGGTCGCAACGACATGGGCATGTCCCTGTATGACCCCGCCACGGGCGGCTGCCGTGACGGGTTGCATGTGGATCGGGTGAATCAAAATCAGGGGGCAGAATCCACATTGGCATTCCTGTTGTCGCTGGCCGAGATTCAGCGGTTGCAGAACGCCCTGGCCAGTTTCCACGAACCGCGCGTCTCGTAAGGCGCGGCGACGCTGACAAGATGATGAACATGAAACCCGCAACCATCCGCTTGCAGCGAACCGCCACGCGGTTGATGCCGGATCGGGCGCGGGTGCTGATCCGTCCGTTCCAGCCCGCCAGCGAACCGCGCGTGCGCAACATTCTGAGGCGGACGCTGGCGTTAAGTGAAGCGGACGCGCACATCCTGCTGGAGCGTGTGTTGGCCGAATTTGGCGAGCGGCATCCGCAGATTCGGCGGTTGTTTTCGGCGCGCTTCGATGAGGTGCGCCGGTTCTTGCCGACCAGCCCCCCGCTCAGCGAAGCGCGCCAATTGTTGATCGGTTCGTATTTCATCCAGGAGTACGCACTGGAATCCGCGGCGCTGTTCAACCCCTCGATTGTGCCGCATCCGGACCAATCGGCGTTGGCGTCGGGCGCGTTGCGCTTCATCCTTAGTCTGCGGGCCACGGGCGAAGGCCACATCTCCTCGATCACCTTTCGCACCGGCGAGATCGCTCCGGACCACAGCATCAGCCTGCGTTCGCCCACCCGGTATGTAACTGAGCCGCAACGGATACCCAACCCGGCCTACGAGAAATCACTGTTCACCTGCAAACTCCAGGAACTGGGGCTGGGCAGCGAGTTCACGGCACGCGTGTTTGGCGCGCTGGCCGACACGTTCACACTGGAGCAATTGCGTCAGGCGCTTGGCGCGACGCTGGCGCAATCCAATTTGGAATTTTCGGAGACCGATCGCGCGACGCGCGGCATCCTGATGCTGGCGTTGAGCAACTACGAAGTGGAGTTTTCGCCCGAACAAGGCATCTCCGAGCGGGTGATCTTCCCCAGTTCACCGAGCCAAAGCAATGGGATCGAGGACGCGCGGTTTGTGCTTTTCGAACACCCGGATGGCCGTCGCACCTACTACGCGACCTACACCGCGTTCGACGGCAGGATCGTGCTGCCCCAACTGTTGGAGACAGCCGATTTCCTGCGGTTCAAGTTCATCACGCTCAATGGTCCGGCTGTGCACAACAAAGGCATGGCGCTGTTCCCGCGGCCGATCAACGGCCGTTACGTCATGCTCGCGCGTCAGGACAACGAGAACATCTTCCTCATGGATTCCGATAACATCCACTTCTGGCACTCGGCGAAGCTGCTGATCAGCCCCATGTATCCGTGGGAGTTTGTCCAGATGGGCAACTGCGGTTCGCCCATCGAGACCGAGGCCGGTTGGCTGGTGCTCAGTCACGGCGTCGGCCCGATGCGGAAATACTGCATCGGCGCGTTCCTGTTGGACCGCGACGATCCCACGCATGTCATCGGTCGCCTGCGCGAGCCGCTGCTGGCCCCGACCGAGACCGAGCGTGAAGGCTACGTTCCCAACGTGGTTTACACCTGCGGCGCACTGCTGCACGACCACGAGTTGATCATCCCCTACGCCATGGCCGATTTCGCCACCGGCTTTGCCACAGTCCCTGTGAACGATGTTTTGGGCGCAATGCACTAGCCCGCATATTTCATCCCGCCACGGGGGGATGAAATATGCGGGCTAGACAATTCACGCCCCATTTTGCCGATTGAAAACCGATCACTTCACGGCGAGCCGCACCCAATCAATGTCGGTTTGATCCGTGCGCGGGCCCGTGTAGAAGGTGACGATCAGGTCGCCGTTGGGCAACAGCTTTGAATCGGGCAGCCCTACGGAATACAATTTCCGAATCTCGGTCCATAAGTCCTTGATGTTTCTTTTTTCCCTGGTTTGTGAGCCGAGGCCGGGTTGATGAAGCGTCAATTCTGTGCGTCCGGGAAACGTGCGGCCGCCGTCATCGCTGATGCGCAGCTTGATGGAAGGCGCGCCCGTGCGGTCCACAAAGACCAGCGCAATGCGTCCATCGGGCAACGACCGGGCAGGGCCTGGCTGGCCGGGCACTCCCGTGTCCCACACCGGAGACCATGTTCGGCCTGAATCCCTCGAACAACTTGCATGGATGTTCAGGGGCTTTCCGTTCCGTGAATCGAGTGTCCAGAAGAAATCAATCACCGTTCCATCGCTCAAAACCGACGGGCGCTGATCGCCGTAACAGATGTGATGCTGTGGATCGAGCGCAGGTTGAGTCGTGCCGCTCCATGTTTTTCCGTGATCCCGCGAAAAGATCATGGCCGGCATATAATGATGAAGCGGCACGGGCGGATCGTAGGGACGGTTGGGTTCAAACTGAAACGCCCAGTCGCCGTTGGGCATGAACAGCACCGGGCCTGTCAATGGACACGGGAAATGATCGAAGGGAGCGGTGTTGATCCGGACAGGCGCGGACCAACATTTGCCGTCATCCTCGGATGTTGACAGAAAGCAATGAGAATCGAGGATTCCCTCGGTTTCCTCATTGAAAAAGGATTTGGAAGAATTTGACGCATCCACCCACCACAGCGACGCAACGAGATGCCCGTTTCCGAGCGCCGTGCATGCCATGGCGCGGAACTGGCCGATTTTTCCGTTCAACTTGCGGTCGGTGAATGGCGTGATCGGTTTGCTCCAGGTTTTGCCCTGGTCATCCGACCACGTCATCATGACCCGCTGGCGTGTGTTGTTCTTATCGCACGCCGCGCGATAACTGACGATCCATCGTCCCGTGGGCGATATGCACATCCAGGCCGCAATGTTGCTTTGGCGTTCGGTTTCAGGCTCGGCCGCGACCGCCTTGCCATGTCCGACGATTTTCAGCGGGGATTTTCGTTTGAACGACATTTTATATTTGGCACAGTCCCGAAAGCTTTCGGGGCTG
>JACQHZ010000343.1 GCA_016198745.1 Verrucomicrobiota bacterium | reverse complement strand
GGGTATGATGGATCAATGGATGGTGAGAAGAAGAAAATGATGCCCGCATGAATTCAGAAACAACAAATCACTTGGTGAAGCAAAAGACCACGTCTCCCCGCGAAGCCTCTGCCACCCATCATCCATCACCCATCATCCCTCATCCAACGTCTCCCTCCCCCCATCCAGTTATCCATCATCCAATGCCCTCCCCCCCATCATCCATCATCCATCCCCCCTCTCCCATCCGTCGCGATGACCGGGTCCGCGTTTCTGGACGCTACGAACTGGGTGTCGGCGAAGTGTTGCGCGTCTGCGAAACCGGCGATGTTTTTTTGGCCGACGTGGTGTTTGAAAGCCGGGGGAGTCGCCGTCTGGAAACGCTTCCGCTCCAGCGGCTCGAAAAGGCGATCTCGCCCTGGCAGAAACTGAAAGAAGGGCGGTTTGATCCGCCCAATGATTTCCTTTTGCGGCAACTCGCCTGGCAATTCGCCCTCGGAAACACCGGTGGGGAACTGACCAATTCCCGCACCCAGCTTCTGCCCCATCAAATTTTACTGACCCATGATGTGGTCAAAATGAACCGCCGACGGCTGCTCGTGGCAGACGAAGTTGGGCTGGGCAAAACCATCGAAACCGGGATGATCATTCGCGAGCTGATCGCTCGCGGGCAGGCGAACCGGGTGCTCATCCTCACCCCGGCCGGATTGGTCAAAAACTGGCAGGATGAACTGCGCGGATGTTTCCGCCTGGAATTTGAAATTCTCGGCATCGATTTTCAGGATTATGCGCCGGCCAGTTGGGAAAACCACAGCCGCGTGATCGCTTCCATCGACACGGTGAAACGGCCCGTCCGGCTGGATCGGCTCATGAATGCCCCCAGGTTCGATTTGATCATCGTGGATGAAGCGCATCACATCAGCCGGATTCGCTACGGGAAAAAGCTGCAGGTGACGATGAATTATCGCGCTCTGGAAGCCCTTCGCGGTCACACCCGCGATCTCCTTTTCCTGTCAGCCACCCCCCATCAAGGCAACAATTTCCAATTTTGGTCGCTGGTCAACCTGCTGGACGATCATCTCTTCGATTCACCGGAAGCCATGTTGGCGCACAGCAGTCTGCTCAATCGCGCCATGATCCGGCGGACCAAACGGGAGGTGGTTGACGCCCAGGGGCGGCCGTTGTTCGTGCGCCGCCAGGTCCATACAGAGAGCTTTGAGCCGGCTTTGCGTGAACAACGTTTTTATGAGCAACTGACGGAATACCTCAAAACGGGATACGAAGCCGCCGGTCTTTTCCGGAGCGGTCGCACCACGAGCGCTCAGCGAGCCATTGGCTTTGTGATGACGGCCTTTCAGAAAATGATGTCATCCAGTCCGCGCGCCATCAAACAAGCCCTCCGGCGGCGGTTGCTGGTGCTGCTGGTGCGGGAACAGATCGAACTGGAGAAAAAACGGCGCAAAAACTTCGCCCCCGAACTTCCCGCCCACATCGTCCGTCTCCAGGATGAAATGAGAATTCTGGCGCGCGAAATCCTTTCGACATCCTCTCCCATCCCCCATCCTCCATCCATCATCCATCATCCATCATCCAACCATCCAACCATCCATCCGCCATCCACCCCCCATCCCCCATCATCCAACCATCCAACCATCCATCCGTCATCCACCCTCCATCATCCATCCTCTCCGCTCGGTGATGCCGATGCGGACGCCTACATTGCCCAGGTTCGGCAGCGCATCGCCCGAAAAATGGCCGATGCGGAGGAAGAAACGGACTGGTCGCTGGATGCGGATGAGGAAGGCGATGAGGGCGTGTATGCGGACGCTGAGATTCCAGATGAATCGGCCCGGGTCCGTGAATTGGTGGGGTTGGTCCCCGAAGGCACCGATCGGAAATTCGACCGCCTGCTTTCCGTGATTTCCCATTTGCGCTCCATGAATGAGAACGAGCGGTTTGTGATTTTCACCCAGTACCGGGAAACCCTCGAATTTCTGCGGATTGAATTGGCGCGGATTTTTGGCGATTCGAAGATCGCCACCATCAAAGGGGGACCGCTTGAGGACAAAATCGAGGCGGCGGAACAGTTCTGGGATGAAAACGGCGCCAAATTCCTGATTTCGACCTCGGCGGGCGGCGAAGGCATCAACCTCCAGTGCGCCCGGGTACTGGTAAACTATGATCTACCGTGGAATCCCATGGCGGTTGAGCAACGAATCGGGCGCATTCATCGGTTTGGACAAAAAGATGTCGCCCAAGTCTATAGCCTAATTGCCAAAGACACGGTGGAAGAACGGATTTATGGACTGCTGAACGAAAAGCTCCAATCCGTGGCGCAGGCCATCGGCAAGACCGACCCCGAAACGGGTGAACCGCTGGAGGATTTCCGATTGGAAATCCTTGGTTTCCTCGGATCGAATCCGAACTACCAGCAGTTGTTCAAGCAAGCCCTGGTGGACCGGGATTATCACCGAACCGAACGCCAAATTGAGGAAATGATGGAACAGGCGCAGATGGCGCGCACGGTCTTGACCGAACTGTCTCAAGACCTGACGCATTTCAATCTGGAACACTACCGGCGAATCGCCGGGCGGTTTAGCTTGCAACAACTTGGCGCTTGGTGCCGTGAAGCCATCGTTCGTCTCGGTGGATCGGTTCTGACGGAAGGAGAATTCTGGCAAATCCTTACCCCCGAATGTCTCAAAGGCTGTTCGCAGGTTGCGCCGAAATATGCCCATGTGACCTTCAATCGGGATTTGGCCACGCGCAAGCGGAATTGCGAATTGTTCGGGATTGGCCATCCCCTTGTGGACGCGCTGCTGGCTTACCTCCAAAACGCGCCGTTCAACGGAGACACGGCATGCTTCGCGGTCCGTGCAGGCGAACAATCACGCATTGAGGTCCGTTACCGTGTGACATGGGATCGGGCGGATCAGGGCGCTTCTGCGACGGTGGTTCAAGTGATCTTAAACGGAGATGCCCGCGTGGACGAAATCCCCTCCGACATCCTCCGTCTTGGCCAACAACATCCTCAACATTCCAGCGTGTCCATACCCGAAGATGCCGAGGCCAGAGTTGAAGAAGCCCTCCGCCTCTGGATTTCCTCCCGCAAAACCGAATTCCCTGCCGGTACCATCTCGCGCTGTGAATTATTGGGGGTGTCGGTCTGAGGGTGCGCCGCTGTCCGGAAGATCGGACGCATCGAATGCCATCTCGGACGCCTGATTGCGGAGTACCGCCGCGGCTGCGATCGTCAACAGTTCTTTCAAATGCTTGCCTTCTAACCTGCATTTTTCACAAGGTGAAAAATGC
>JACQHZ010000341.1 GCA_016198745.1 Verrucomicrobiota bacterium | reverse complement strand
TGGCAGCATGTCGCGTTTGTGCGCAAGGAAGATGAGGTCGCCATTTATCACAACGGCCAACCGGTCGCCCAGGGAATCGTCAAACAACCCAAACTGGAAGAAGGAAAAGATCCGGAAGAAATGGAAATTATGGTGGGGGCCGCCATTGTCTCCGGCCATGCGTTCTACGTCGGTTTAATGGACGATTTTGTCCTGCTCGATTACGCCCTCGATGCTTCGCAGATCAAGAAGCTGGCCGAGGAGGGTTGGGAAAAATTCGCCGCCAGCGATCCCAAGTTCAAGAAGTAATAATCCATAGCATGGTTCAAGGTTCAACGGTTCCTGGGTTCACGGTTGAACGAACTCAGGTTGAAACCACCAACCGTTGAACCGTGAACCCTGAACCCTTAAACCATACCGAATCCATGAACCGCGCCATACTCAAACTGCATCGCGACGCCACCGTGGTCTTGGGATACGTCAACCCCGGACTGATTTACCGCCATCATCCCGATGGCGTTTCCGCGCATGACTTCATCGCCGGCCGACCGGGCTGCGGGCAAGGCACAGTCTGGCGCATGCGCAAAGGCGGGGTGGATCTGGTTGTGCTTTCACATGGCAACATTGACCCCAAGCGGTTTCCGGATTCGGCCGAGGTGGACTATATGCTGCGGTGCTTCGATGCCCTCATCACGGAAATAAAAAAATCCCCCGATCTCCAACTGATCCTGACCAAATCGGATCTTGATTATTCCATTCAAAAGAAAAAGTTTGGCGTTCTCCTTCATCTGGGCGGGATGCCGATCAACAATAGTTTGGCGGTGCTCCGGATGTACCAGCGACTGGGAATTCGCGGGGCGCATCCTTTCGTCTCGGATCTGAAAATTGGCGGCGAAGGGTACGGTTCGCCACGGGTGGGATTGAAGCCTTGGGGACGCGCGATCATTCGTGAAATGGAGCGCCTTTCGATCCTGGTGGATTTGACCCATACCAACGACCGCACCTTTGCTCAAGTGATGCGGATGGTGAAAAAGCCGGTCATTGATTCGCATACTTGTTGCCGCGCATTGGCCAGGGTCTATCGTCAGCGCAACCGGACGGATGAACAGATGCGGCTCATCGCGCAGACGGGCGGAGTGATTGGCGTTCATTTTTCGTCGGCATTCATTGAAAAAATGAGGCTGGATGAAAGTCAGAAATATAAGCGTTTGATCGGCGCTTTTCGCAAGAAACTGGCGCGCATGGAACGAAAGTTCAAGGACCCGTATGAATTCATATCTCACCGCTGGGACCCTTGGGAGTGGAGCAAGGCGCTGGGAGGCGCGGTTGCGGATGGAATTGAGATCCGTCGCACGACGATTGCCCGCCTGGTTGATCACCTCGAGCATATCGCGGAGGTCGCAGGCATTAATCACGTGGGCATTGGTTCCGATTATGACCTTGGCGACACCTGTGGCGGGGTCGAAACCGCCGACAAACTGCCCAATCTCACGGCGGAACTCGTCCAGCGCGGGTATCAAAAGGAAGAAATCCGCAAAATTCTCGGCGGCAATTTCCTGCGCGTGTTCCGCCAATGCCTGCCGGAATATACAGACGCGCATAAATAAAGGGACATGATTATTCATGGGTGGAACACAATCGAGAACTGGAGGGCGCTGCTCTGTCAGCGCCGAGGGGAGGCGACGACGGAGCGTCGCCCTCCAGGATGAAAAGAGTCGTATGAAAAAACACAGTGTCCCTTCAATTATGCGCGGATGTATAGCCGCCTTCATAACTCAAAACGTTCACGAACATGACAAGCTTTCTGCCGCAGCAAGTAGGACAGGCGTCGCGCCTGTCGCTGGGAGCGGTCGCTTGGTCGAGGCGACAGGCAAGATGCCTGTCCTACTTTGCCCGCCCAACCGCTCGTCGGTTTGAGGCGAAGCTTCGCCAGACAATTTGAGCAGTTACAACCAACGAAAGATGAACCCATGAAGAAACATCTGAAATCACTCGATCTTGCAATCGTTGCTTTGTGCCTCTGCGCCTTCTTGTCCTCCGCAGCCTTGGCGAAGGGGGATGCGCCTCGGTGCCTCTCCGGCGCCTCGCCCGATGTCCAGGAACTCCCCGACGGCGCAGTCCGCGTGGAAAACAAGTTCTACACGCTGGAGATTGCAACAAAAGAGGGCGGGCGGATTCGCAGTTTGATCGTAAAAGAAACCGGCGACAACCTGATCTACTGGGATCCGAAAGAGCAACTGGGCGGGCTGCTGGATGACAAGTCGTTTACCAGTGAACCTTTCAAGTTTCAAATCACTCGGCCCGAAGCCCGGACGGCCGTCGTGAGCCTTGACGCGCGAAATGACATCACCGGAATCGCGGTCCGCAAGACGTTGACTTTTCGCGCAGACACCCCGGCCATCGCGTTGCATTATCGTGCGGAGAACCGCAGCCAGGCCGCCATCAACCGCGCGGGACCGATCCTCGTCCGCAACATCGTGCGCCCCGGTGGCAAGGACATCACGCCGGCGGATATTTACTGTCTGCCCACTTCGGCCGGTATCTTTCAGGCCGACGCTCATGAACGGCACAAAAATCCTGACACCTCATCGGGTTTTACCCAAAAAATATCCGCCCCATGGATGGCCTTCATCAACCGCGACCGGCGGCAGGGACTGGCGTTCGTCTATCTCGACGATGCGTTGGCGATATTTTACCAGTGGTGTGACAGTGTGGTGTATCCAACCCTGGAATGGGGCTACCGGCCGCTGGAAGCCGGCACGGCTTTGGAAACCTCCCTGATGTTCATTCCAGTCAGCGGTCTTTCCGGAGTTTCGTGGGCCGACCAACAGGTCATCCTGAATGTGTCGAAAAACGGAACCATTGAGGCCAGAGCGGTGGCCAAACCTTTACAGGACATCGTTTTGGAAGTGGCTGACGTTGATGCCGCCGGCGCCGTTCAAGGCTCGCCGGTCAAGGTGAACCTGAATAACCTGGAAGCGGCCAAGACCGGCCAAGCGTCGTTCACCCGCCTGCCAATCGGCCTGTCTGCCGTGCTGGCACAGGCAGGCGGGCAGGCCGCGCCGGCCGCCCCGGCGAATGCCGTCATGCGTCGCTTTACGCTCAGCGGCCAGGGCAAAACCCTGGCCGTGTTTCACGACGCCATTGACGGCAAAACGCGCAACGTTTCGGGAACGCTCAAGCCGTATGCCGCTCCGGCCGCAAAGGTCGAGCAGTTCAAAGACTGGAAAAAAATCGAGTTCAAACCGGTGATCGCCGAGACCGACCGCCAACGCGGCTATGCCCTGTTCAGCCGGGAAGATTCCGAGGCCGGCAAAACGCTTGCGGCCATGCAGTTTGATTTGGCGCCGGGCCTGCGCGAATCGCAGTTCGTCGCGTTGCAGGCGTTGAAAGAATTGGGCGAGGTCATGGTCGCGGTCAAACCGACCGGCAAAACCAGCGAATCCTGGTTGCGCGAACACGTGCTGGTGCGTCGTCAGACCGGCATCCCCATTCCTAAGAACGAACACAGCGTCACCGGCGAAATCGTTCAACTCAAGTCGGTCGAAAATTGGTCGCCGCGGGTCAATGTCGAGGAGCGCTTGTGGTTGACGGTCCGCGGGCGGGGAACCGAGGCGGGAGATTATCCGTTTGAACTGCGCATCCAGCCGGCCCAGGGAGCGCCGTTCGTGCTGCCGGTGCAGGTCAAAATCTGGCCGGTGAAACTGCCCGAACATCAGCGGGTGACCTTCGAAGCGGAGCATGTCCTGACGCTCCTGCCGGGCGCGAATTACCGCGACCAGGAGGGCAAGCCGTCCGTTCAGCCGGGCTGGCAGCTTCCCGCTCTCGAAGTCCACGTGCAAAACCTCGCCGATCATGGCGTGAACGTCGCCCAAGCCTACACGTTCCTGGATGCAGGCTGGGCCTATATTAAAATCGCCGGCTCAGATAAATCGCTCGGCGCGGCGATAAACGCGGATCCCCTGTTTCTCCTGCGCGAGCCGTTGCCGGAACTCGACTTCTCCTATTTCAACCCCTGGCTCGACACGGCGCGGCGCAACGGCCTCTGGCGTTTTGACAGCTACACCGCCGCGCTCATCGGCGACAAGTGGGCTTCGGAAGCGAATCTCGAGGCGGCCCGGAAACAGGGCGGCGCGCTGGCCAAGCTGGCCGCGCAACCGCCCAAAGAGGTTGCGCATCGCATTGATGTTTGGTTCTGGGGACAACTTTTCAAATACATCGTTTCTCGCGATTACCAACCCCAGGATATTTTCATGAAAGTCCTCGACAAATTACCGCTCGACCAGACGCCCAAAATGGCCCGGATCATGGGCGTGGTCAAAGAAGCCGGCTGGCGGCCGCAAAGTTCTTTTTCCACCCTCTTTCGTTACCCGGAACAGACGCGCATGTTGGACCAGGTGATCGGTCTATGGATGTTCGGCACATGGAACTACGAGGAGTATCAGGCGCGCCTGGCCGCCGGCGATCTCAAGGGCGATGCCGAAAAGTGGAGTTACGACGGGTGGGGTGTCTCTTGGGCAGCCTACCAGAATTTGCGCGCCCGGGGTTGGGAAGCGGCCTTCTCGCGGCGGGACGGGTTTCATGCCCACGAGTATTACCGCTGGCTCCCCTACACGGCGATTGTTTCCATGGAAAACAACCGCCCGATTGATTCACCGGCATGGGAAGGATTGTCCGATGGGATGGCCGACGCCCAACTCCTGGCCGCCCTGCTGCACGAACTCGGCGCCTGGGAGAGACAGCGCGGATTACCTGCCGACCAGGATCCAAAAGCCGGCGCCATCCTGGCATCCATCGTTGGCGGCAACGAGAAGGCGATTCTGCCGATTCGCCTGGTATCTCTCGAACGCGGAATTCGCGGCATGTCCGTGATTGACGCCGGCGATCAGGCCGGTGCCGACCGTTACCGCCGCGCGCGTCGCGCAGTGCTGACGCTACTGGCCCAGTTCCAGCAGAAGAAATCATGATTCCAAGTTGCAGTCAAAATGAGTCCAAGTGTAGGGGAGGGGTTTACCCCCTCCCGTTCCCCGGAATCGGGCGGGGATAAACCCCGCCCCTACGTCCAAAAAAAAATGGTATTCGTCTCAACTTGAACGCGAATTGGAATGAGACCTTTGCGCAACTATCAGCACTGAAGAAAATTTTTCCAGAAAGGCTGCGCCAACAGATTCCAAGCGATGAAAAACAAGGACATGGTGCTCGAATGGATTGACCCAGGCAGCGGTTACGGCAGGAGAATTGCTGAACGGCGGCGATTTATGGCCAACCAGCCCCGGAACCCTTTGACGTCGCCCGGCCGTCGCCGGAGCTTGTGTCCCGCCTCGTTCCGCGGTAACCTGTTGCGCGATGAGAATGGAAACGCCTCTCGTGACCAACCTCGTGGATCTCACCTATGAGACGATTCCGCCGGGGAATTTCGCAATCCCCCCGCACCTGCATCATTATCATCAGTTCGATGCCATTCTTTCCGGCGTCGTCACGGTGTGCGTCGAGAATGGCGCCTCCTTCCGTCTCGAAACCGGACACGGGCTGATGATCCCGCCGCTGGTCCGTCACGCTTACCGGGCGAACGGAGGATTTCGGCAGGGACAATTCAAGTTTCACGTTGCCCCACGTTATTGGGAGATGTTTGGCAAACAAATTCGACGCGTACGATTGTCCCGCGGCTTGCTGGAGTCCATCGAGGCCTGGGGCAAACGAACCGAAGCCAGGCAGACTCTCGTTCCGCAACAAGCGCTGGCGTTGACCGCGCTATGCCTCGTGGAGTCTCTCGGCAAATCATCCGCGCTCGCCCCCAAGACCGACCATCTCGACACCTTTCGACAACAATTGTGGCCCTTGTTGGAACGAATCATTGCCGCGCCGCATGGAGGTTGGTCGGTTGCGACCATGGCGCATGAGTGTCATCTCTCGCCGGGCCATTTTTGCCGTTGTTTTCGAAAAGTTCTCGGTCAGTCGCCGCATCAACACCTTTTCGAGACGCGCATGCGCGCCATCGCCGCGGATCTGCTGGCCGATCCGACGCGCCCGATCAAGGATATCGCCGAAAAGGCGAAATACACTTCCGTTCACACGTTCAGTCATTCCTTCAAACAAGCCTTCGGCATCAGCCCTGCCGCTTACCGGCGTTCCCCCACCCGCATGTAACCGTGGATGGGCAAATCCGGACAAAAACAAGGCAAACGGAAGCAAAGACCCTTTGCGGAGATTGTCATATAATTTTCACAATCCAACTTTTTTTGATTTTAACTCCAAGGAGCGATGACAACTCGAATTGCTGTTCTTGCCGATCTGCATTTTGCGGGCGGCTGTCCGCTGCCAAAGCGGCGGGGAGAAATTGCGGACATTCTTCTGCTGCGCGTCGTTCATCGTCTGAACCGCCTGATCCGGCCGGATGTGACGCTGATCCTCGGCGACCTGATTGATGGCCCCGACGGGCCGGATGCGGAGGCGCGGCTCCGGCGGTTGCAGGACATCATCCGGCTCATCAACTCGCCCGTCATCGCCATTCCCGGCAATCACGACGGCGATCCGGAACGTTTTCACCGGATTTTTGGCCCGCCGCTGCGGTGGCTCGACATCCAGGGCGTCCGCTTCGTTCCGTTCCTCGATCGGGAAGAGCCCGGCTATAATGCGAGCCGCAGCGCCGCAGACCTCGAACGAATGCGCCGGGCGCGCGCGGAACATGCCGGGCCGATTGTCGCCCTGCAACACACTTCCATCTTCCCGCCCGGCCTTCACAAATGCCCATACAATTACGCCAATGCGGACCAGGTGATCGCCAGGATGAAGGAAACGGGCGTCTCGCTCGCGGTCAGCGGACATTATCACGCCGGTTTTGAGATCGAAAAAGACGGCGCCCGCTTTCTGGCGGCGCCCGCCCTTTGCGAAGCGCCATTTCCCTTTCTGGAAATCACGCTGGCGGGAGACCGGATCGAAACGATCCGCCACGAGTTGCAATTGCCCAGATCGCTGGGCCTCGCCGACCTGCATTCGCACACGCAATTCGCCTACTGCAGCGCGAACATGGACATGACGAAATCCATCCGTTTGGCGGAAGAGTTCGGTTTGGCAGGCATCGCGTTCACCGAGCATTCGGGACAGCTCTATTTCAACAATGAAGATTACTGGGCCGGCCGTTATTTCGAGACCGGCGTGGAAGGCGCCATCCCGTCCCACAACCGCATGGAGGACTACCTGCAGTCCGCCGCCGCTGTCCAGCGTTCCAATCTGCGCATCGGGTTGGAAGCGGACTGCGACCGGCGCGGGAAACCCGTCTTGAAAACGGAGGACCGCGCCAGAGTTCAATTGATCATCGGCGCCATTCATGTGCTGCCCCAAACGCCCGTCCCCCCGGCGAATCTCGAACGGGCCTGCGACGCCTTTCTCGCCCTGCAGGAACGCTTCGTCAAAACCGGCCTCGCCATCCTGGCGCACCCCTTCCGCGCGTTTCAGCGCGACGGGCTGACGACGCCCGAATCGCTCTTTTCGCCCACCATCCGGATGCTGAAAGAGAACCGGGTGGCGGCGGAACTCAATTTTCACACCAACGCGCCGGAACCGGAGTTTTTCCGGCGTTGCATCGAGGCCCGCGTGAGGATCGCATTCGGCAGCGACGCCCACAACCTTTACGAGGTGGGCGAATTTGCGCCGCATCTGCAGTTCCTGAAAGAGATCGGCTTCAACGGCGAATTGAAGGACGTTCTGGCCAATCCGGTGAATCTCTAACCCGGATATACGCGCATGCGCATCATTGATATTTCCGGCTGGATTCATAACGGGATGTGGCAAACCTGCCCGGAATATCCCGGCGCGGAAATCACCGAACTGCCGAAACCCGCCTCGGTGAGGGCTGACTACGACATCATTTGCCAGCGGTTTGTGCTAAGCGGCCAAAGTGGCACGTACATCGAGACGCGCGCCCACATTGACCGCGCCGCCCAGCCCGTCGCGGACGTGCCGCTGGAGGAATTGTTCTTCGATTGTTCGCTCATCCTGTTGCCCGATCTGCCGCCGCGCGCAGCGATCACCGCAAAAATGCTCGCGACGCATGCGCCTGACCTTTCCGATGGCAACGCGATCCTGGTCGGCACGGATTGGGACCGCCGGTGGCGGAAGCCGGAATTTGCGACAGAAGGCCCTTATCTCACCAAAGAGGCGGGTCACTGGCTGCTCGACCGCCGGCCCGCGCTGCTCGGCGCGGACCTCGTTCGCATCGACAACATCCGCGCGCCCGAGTTTCCCTGGAAACGGTTTTTCGACGAATGCCGATTCCTGCTCGGCCCCGTCGTGAACTTGCGCGCAGCACGCGGAAAGCGACTGAAACTGCAGGCCTTCCCGCTCAAGATCGAGGGTGCCGCCGCCACGCCCTGTCGCGCGGTGTTGTTCGAGGACTTTCCTTCCAACCGACGCAACCCAAAACGGAGAATGCCATGATCGTGACGAAACAAATTCTGATGCGAGACCTGAAACGCCTCGGCGTCAAAGCGGGTGACGCCGTTCTTGCGCACAGCGCGTTGAGCGCCATCGGCCAGGTGCGCGGCGGAGCGAACACCGTCATTGATGCGCTGTTGGAATCGCTCGGCCCGAAGGGAACGTTGCTGATGCCCGCGTTGTCGGGAAATGTGTTCGACATCAAGAAATCGCCGACCTGGGTTGGCCTCATTCCCGAAGTGTTCCGCCGGCGCAAGGGCGTGCTGAGAAGTTTTCATCCCACACACTCGGTCACCGCATTCGGCGCGCGCGCAACGGAACTGATCGCTGACCACCTGAAATGTCCGACGCCCTGCGGCGAAGGCACGCCTTATGTCAAGCTCATGGATATCGGCGGCAAAATTTTGTTGCTGGGCGTGGATCAGGACCGCAGCACCTCACTGCACAGCCTGGAGTCGCTCGCCAGAGCGCCCTACCTTTCAACGATCACCCGGCAATACCGCGACCCTGCCGACGGAAAGACCAAAAGCGTCACGCTGCGGGATTATCCCGGCCCGCACCGCGACTTTATCCAGCTTGACCGCCTGTTCCGCGAGGCGGGCATCATGAAGATCGGCAAGGTCGGCCAGGCCGTTTCCCGGTTGATTGACGCGGCGGGCATGCGCGAGGTTGGGCTGCGCGCGCTTCGCGAAAATCCGGCGGCGTGTCTGTGCGGCAACCCGAACTGCGCCGACTGCGTCGGCCAACGCGCCGCGATCAAACGACATCGGCTGAGCCAGGAGGATTTTCAGTTGAGCGCGGTCAGCGACTGCGCGGGCCACGGCATTGAGGAAATCATCGCCACAATCGAACACGAAGGCATTCAACACCTCGAACTGCGAAAGGTGAATGGACGCGAGTTCGCCGCCTTTACCGACCAGGAGGCCCGCGCAATCGCGGCCCGCCTCCGCGCGCGCGGCATCCGCGTCACTGCGCTCACCGCGACGTTGCCGAACGCGGATTGGAACCGGCTGATTGATCTCGCGGCCTTGATCCGCGCGCCCGCCGTCGTGCTTCCATTTGACGCCTGCAATCCGGAGTTTATCCGGCGCGCGCGCCGAAGGCGGGTGCAACTGCGGCTGGAGAATTTTCGCGAAAATTCCGCCGCCTGTGCCGAGCAGTTGAAGGCAATCGGCCAGAAACAGGTGAGTTGCGCGTTCAACGCCGCGCATTTTGCCGCAGTCGCCCAGCATCCATTCCTCGGAATTTACATGAAAAGCCCGCTGAAACGATTCGTCACCCAGTTTTACGTCAACGACGGCACGTTCGCCGGCGAGCCAACGCTGCCCGGCCAGGGAAATGCGGAAATCAAGGAACTGATTTCAATCCTGCGCTGTGCGTCATTTAACGGCCTCATGACCCTCAAGCCGGCGCGAACCCTTCATTCGTTCGCCACGCACGCGGAAGCATTCTGGAAGCTGCTGGATACAATGTGAAGGCAGCACCGGGAGAACATCCTCCTCCCGCATTTTTCGAGTTTCCCTCTGAAGGTCGATTTCTTTTTGCATTCATCGGGCTATCAGCACCCAAATCCGGACGTAAGGAGGAATTTTGGAGGGCGCTGCGGTGCCTGTCCCCCACATGGGGGATCAACGCCCACCCTGCAGAGGGTGGCA
>JACQHZ010000371.1 GCA_016198745.1 Verrucomicrobiota bacterium | reverse complement strand
CGCATCGCGGAGGCGCGCGCGGAAGACGCTTTGCTGCTGGGGAAACTCCTCCTTGCCGCTGCGGAAACGGCGCGCAAACTGGGGCTGGAATCAACGGGCTACCGCATCGTGATCAACAACGGACGCGACGCGGGCGAGGCGGTGCCGCATCTGCATCTTCATGTGTTGGGGGGGCGCAAGCTCGCCTGGCCGCCAGGCTGATCTTGTTTGCGGCAATTTGCCGCAAGACAACAAGCTTGATCCCGCGAGACATCTTTGTTGAAAATGATTTTCATGTTGCGAAATCCTGGTCGCCGGCGCGCATTTTTTTTACCGGCCTGTCTGTCCGTTTTTCTGACGGGCACCACACCTGCGCCGGCTTTGGATCGGGTGTTTGATTTCGACAAGGATCCCGAAAATGAACCCCCGCCGGGTTTCGTGATCGAGTCCAACGATCGCGGCAAGGCGCTGGCGACGGTTGTGGCGGAATCCACCGCGCCGTCCCAACCCAACACGCTTGCCCTGTGCGGAGCGTCCTTTCCCGGAGTCAACCGCCTGTTGTGCCTGGTCTGGTTCTCTCATATCAAAGACGGCGTCATTAGCGTTTCATTCAAGCACGGGGGCGAAAAGAATGTTGCGAGGACGGCGGGTTTGACGTGGCGTTATCAGTCCGAGGCAAACGCCTATTTCGTTGAATGCGACACTCAACGGTCGGTTCTCTCGCTCGTTGTTGTTGTCAATGGCAAACGCGAGATCTTGGAGAAAGAAAAGATTCCGATTCCCCCCAACGAATGGACTGCGTTGCAGGCGGCCTTTCGAGGCGACGAAATCCGGTGCGATGTCAATCGCAAACCAATCCTGACGGCCAGGGATTCGAAGCTGAAGGAGGCGGGAAAGGTTGGCATCCTGCTTCAATCGAACGCGCCGGTGCTCTTCGACGATCTGCGCCTGCAGTCGGAGGAATAGGCGCTCAAAGAGATATTGGGCGCTCTCATTTCTTGGGATCGGCGCCAATGACTGAACCGGCCGCCCCCAACGTCAACATGGGGAGATTTACCGGGCCAAAAGACGACTGGTGAAAGCCATCTGCATCCACGCTCGCGACCCAGCCGCTGGAAAAGAGATGACGGGAAATCGTCTCGGCGCGCGGCAACCGGGAAAAATCCACATGTGCCCGGATCCTGGAGAAGAACGGGGAAGCGGTCAATTGCCCCAGCTCACCGAAAACGCGTTCGAACAGATGGCGTTGATCGCAATAGACGAACTGATAGTAATCGCGTGGAAATCGGGCGTCCATCGCTTGGAATTCCTTGTTGGCAGCCAGACCCTCGCGCGCGCCGGACAGATTGCCAAGGACGGATTCCACCGAGCCGCGATTCACCGACAAGATCGCAAATTGCTCCGCGACTGCGAAGGATGGCGAAAGCCCCACACTCCAACCGGCAAGGTTGAGCGACAGAATTTTTGTGTTGGAAGGACCGGTGCTGACGCTCAGACCGGTAATTCTGCCGCGTTCCTCGTCTTGAACGAAGCGAAAGATGCGCTCAACAACCGCCCGGACCTGGTCCGGATTCTTCGTCTCGACGATCAGGCTCAGGAACGGGTACCGGCTCGGTTCTCTCCATTCCAGGAGAACAGCCGCCTCCGGCCCGAACCGGCCCAGGAGATCGTCGCGCAACCGGATTTGCCGGGACTCCATGAATTTGAGGATTCCCCGGATCGGCGCAGCGATGGATGTCACCCCGCCTTTCTTCAATTCACCGGTTGTGCGATCGAACCAGCGGGGGATGTCCAGGGACATCGCGCCGTAGAGCAAGGCGTCGCTCCCGGCCGCGCGCATGGTCGCGCGTTCGCATCGTTTGAAGTCGGAAAGCCCCAATTCCGCATGGCGCGATGAAGGAATTGCGGTCCAGGAATGTCCCTCGATTCCGTTGTTTTTGAAGGTGAATGTTCCCGCGAAAGACTGGATGGCAAGGACGGAGGCAAGCGAGCCTTTCAACGCGGGCTGAAACGCCAGCAGCGTCTGGAACCTCCCCAACGCCGCCTGGGGATTGACGAAGACGGCGACATCGGCGCCGCTCATTCTGGCGCGATGAGACGCGAACACGGGAGCATCCGCGAGACGATCCTGGGTGCTGCCGCGCGAACGCGCAATGGCTTCTTTCAAGGGTTCTTCGCCATAACTGAACAGGAGAAAATTTGCGAGGCGCGCAAAGGCGATCTTTGTCCGGCGATCGGGTCCCCAAACCTTGTACGGCACGGACTCGAAGACGCGATCTTCCATCTCGGCGGCGGGGAATTGCGCGCAGTATTGCGATGCCAACGATTCGAGGGCTTGTTCCGCTTGACGGGAACGGCTTCCCGGATCAAATCCCGCAAGAATTCCGCACTGCAGTTTTGGACTGATCGAGACATCCGTGATCGCCACAAAGGCTTCCCCTTCGGCGGTGTTCAACAGTTTCAACGCCTCCCGAAGGAGCGTTCCGGTTTCGCCCATGGTCTTAGAATTTCGTCCGACATGGCTGGCGCCTTCCAGAAAGTCTTTGACCTCGGGTTCAGCCAGGATTTTTGCCAGGGCGGTGTCCTTGAACTTCTGTCGCGCTGCGCGGATGTTGGATGCGTCAATAAATGCCACGGTTTGCGACGGCAAAAGCTCCTCGCCACGGAACATTGGCGTTTTCCGCGTGGAATAAATCCATGCACCGATTCCCAGGAGCAACGCCGTCAACAACCCGATGCTCCAGAGTTTCTTTTTCATGGCATGGAACGTATTTGTGAAAAAAGCGCGTTTTTACCCGACCTCTTCATCCTGCTCCTCATCCTGCCCTTGAGCGTAATCTTGCCCCGAACCTCAATCCACATCCCTGCCGCCGTTAATGCTTACTTCGACCGACGGAAGATTCCCTTGAGTTTGTTCCACCAGTTTTTCGTCGGTTGTGGTTTCGCCGGTTGTGGGGATGTTGCTGCCGGCTGGACGGGAGCAGCCGGGGTCGCTGCCGCGACGGTCGTGGGCATGGATTTTGCAGCCGCCGTTGTTGCCGGTTGCTGCGGGATGTCGGAAAGAGGGGCGGAAGGGAGCACGGATTTGATCGCGCGAACACCGTTTTTGGCGGTGGGCGAAACCAACAACGTCCCGCCGAAGTCGTCGCCGGATTCAGCGGCTGGTTGCGGCTGGGTGGATTGTTTCAATCGCTCGGCCAGGCTGGATGCCTTCAAAGGAACAGTCCCCGCCGACGCAGCCGGCGCCTGGAACAAAAACTTCAGGCTGGGCACCTCTTCCGCGCGCGTCCAATCCGCGGTTTCTCCTTCGAGAAAAATCCAACTATCCTTTGTCAAACGTCCCTCGCGGAGATGCGTTTGCAACGCCGCCAGGTCAAACGGTCCGTACTGCTGGTCCACAAACATGTAGTAATTTGCGCTCATGGATTCCTCCTTTTCCATATTCCTTGCCATCCTCTGTGGTTCCCCCACGGCAGCACTGCGTAAGTCCTGCCGTGGCGGGGTTCCCTATTGGTGACAAAACGATTAAACACTTTCGCAAGGGAAAGCGATCCAATTTGATTGATGCCGTCTCCTGAGCTACAAGCGCAGGCATGCCGCCGCCTTTTCCAATCAATCGCGCGTTCATTTTGGGCGCCGGTCTCGGCGTTCGTCTTCGTCCCCTCACGCAAAACTTTCCCAAACCGTTGCTCCCGGTCCGGGGGCGGCCGTTGGTCGCCCATGGCATCCGGCATCTGGCGGCGGCGGGTGTTCGTGAAGCGATCATCAATACGCATCATGCGGCGGAGCGCTGGCCGGAAGCATTTCCGCGCAATGAATGCGCCGGGGTCAGGATCACCCTTCGTCACGAGCCTGTTCTGCTCGACACCGGCGGCGGGTTGAAAAACGTGGAGGATTTCCTGGCCGATCATGGAACCTTTTTCATCTACAACGGCGACATCCTGACCACCATCCCTCTGGAACAGGCGCTCGCTCATCATCGCCAGCAAGGCAATCTCGTCACCATGATCCTGCGAAGCGGCGGCGGGCCGAGACATGTGGCGCTGGACGCGCGCGGTTGCGTCGCGGACATTCGCGGCTTGCTCGGAAGCGGAAAGCCGGGTTCTTTCCTTTTCACAGGAATTCATGTCGTGGAACCGGATATTTTTCGGCATATCCCGGCAGTCAAGGTCGAGTCCATCATCGCGATTTATTTGAATCTGATCCGCCAAGGATTGCATGTGGGAGGGGTGGTTCTGGATGAAGGCGAGTGGTCCGATATCGGCACGCCGTCGGAATACGAACGGGTGAATCGTTCATTCCAACACTGCCGCCAGCCGGGCGTCGCCTAGTTTTCCCGGCCGAACCGCTCTCATCGCAAAATCGTCCCGGTCGGCGGCCTGGGTGAGCCATTCCTCGCGAAACACCGCGTTGACGGGGGATGCAATCCGCGGTTGCGTTATCAGTTTGCAATTCTCATCCATCTTTGCAGGGTCAAAATCACGCCTTGCCTGGACGGCGGTTGCGCTCTCACTGATTGGCATCGATTGATTCTGATGATGAGAAATGCGCGCGGAACCATCCGTCGCGAACTTCCGGGAACGATTCCGATAATCCTGGATGCCCGCCACAATTGCGCGCGCGAGTTTCCATTGATACTCTTCCGTGGCAATGAGTTGCCCCTCCTCGCGGTTCGAGAGGAAACCCGCTTCGATCAGCACGCCAGGCATCGGGCTGCCGCGCAGCACCAAAAACCACGCTTGTTTGATCCCGCGGTCTTTCATGCCGGAAATGGCTTTCAATCGAGCGCTGATGCTCTCCGCCAGCGCATGGTTTGCCGTAGGCGTGTTGTTCACTGTCAGATAACCCGGCGCCGCACGACGCCCCATGGTGGAAAATTTTCCACGCGGCGGCAGAACGTAAATCTCGAACCCATTCGGCGCCTCATATTTGGCGCGAAGGTTGGTGGCCTGCTGCTTTTGTGAACTGCGGTTGAAATGAATGCTCACCATCACCCAGTCGCGATATTGCGGCAAAATTGCCTGCTCGACGCGCTTGCCCAGCGAAGTATAGACATCCCCGGAACGCGTCATGGCTGTGGAAATCCCTGCGGCATCCAGAAGCGATTTCATCTTTTGGGTCACCGCCAGTGTGGCGGTCTTTTCCTTGTAACCGCTGGCGCTGATGGCGCCATAACATTCCTCTCGATATCCCTGTTTGGCGCTTTTGCTTAGACCCGCGAAAACTTCTCTCGCTTGCTTTGCCGCCTCTTCCGGCTCGCCGCCATGCCCCGCATCCAGCAATACTCCGCGCATCGGGCCGAACCCGGCATCGGAAACCTCTGTGTTGCGAGTGGTTGCACAACCACTCATAAAAAGCGCCAAAACCAACATCCCGCTAATGACCCGACATCGAGACAACCTGTTCCTGGAAGAATTTTTCAAAATTTTCATAACATCTTGTAGCTCAATAAGATACAGAATCACAAATGGGGGATATTGACAACAAAAAAATGCGCCGCCTGTACAATGCCAGGATTCATCCATGAAGCGTGGATGAAAGAAGGGTGGACGGCTGAGGCCGGCAGGAAGCCCCGGCGCTGGTTTTCCAGTAACATTTGGTCCTGGAAATCTGGCAGGCAAAGACGGCGATACACGACATCCTGATCAGGAAGTCAAAACGATCGTGGAATATCACGAGCAGACCAAACACCTTTCGCAACGATACGGGCGTATCGAGTACCCGCGGCTTCGCACCGATCCGCCCTGCCCACATCTACCCTCATATCGTTTTGTATGACGCAGCGGCATCCCATCCTCCGCGCCCAGCCAGTTCTGCAACCGGTCACTGCGATTTCCGCGCCCGTCGTTCTGGCGAAGTTTTCGGCGCGCGGTGTCCCTTCAGAATCGCCCGCACCACTTTCACAATCATATCGATCTCGCCGATGGAACACCTGGCCAACCGTCGGACCAACCGGTCATACTGCGACGTATGCACGGCGGAAAGCGGCTTGGCCGGGCTGTATTTAACCGGTTCTTCCGAGACCCTGAGACTTTCGCCGCCCTCCCCTACCAGGTCCTTGAGTTTCACCCCAAGCGCCCGCTGGATTTGCAGAGTCGTTGTCAGCGAAGGCTGACGATGCCCGATTTCCAGCAGGCCGATGTAATTGCGCGAAAGGCCGGATTTTTCGGCCAATTGTTCCTGTGTCAAATGCCTCTTGTGTCGCAAGAGGCCTAACTGTCGGTTGAAGAAAAGCTTTTCGTTCATCTGATTATTATTATCCGATGTCGCAAAAGATGTATATCCACCCTTGTTATGAAAATGCGTTCCAGAACGGTGTTGACATCCGTTTTGAATCAGTATGTACATGTATTGCGTCAGGATTTTCCCGGACGACGAACCCGTTTCCGTCGTGGAAACGACAAGACGGCGAGGCCGAAGGCCGCGTTGTCCGGGTCAGACCAGGGATTTTGCCAGCAACATCACCGCCGAATTGGAGAGATCAATCAACGGCGCCGGCGCCAGCCCGATTCCGAAGAGCAACGCCACAAGGACTCCGGACACCACCCTTTCGCGGAGGGTAAGATCCGACATGCCGTTCCATTTGTCGTCTTGCGGACCGAAAAACACCCGCCCGGTCATCGTCAAAAGATACAGGGCCGTCAGCAGAATCCCGACCACCGCCAGCGCCGTGATTTCCGCGGCCAGCGGAAACGCGCCTCGGAAGATCATGAACTCGCCGACAAATCCCGCCAGTCCCGGCAGCCCCAGCGACGCGAACATGGTGATCCCCATCAGGCCGCATAATACCGGCACCGTCTTCCGCAAGCCGCCAAGGTCGTCCAATTGCCGCGTTTGCGCGCGTTGCTCGATCAGGCCGATGAAATAAAACAGCCCGGCCGCGCTCAAACCGTGCGCGAACATCTGCACGATCACCCCGTTGAGGGCGAGAGCCTTGTCGTCAAGATTCCCCGTCGCCGACGCCACGGCAAACACGCCGAGAAGACAGTAACCCAGGTGGTTGACGCTGGAATAAGCCACCAGCGTCTTCAAATCCCGTTGCGCCAGCGCGGCAAGCGCGCCGAACAAAATCGTGGCCGCCGCCAACAGCATCAACAGCGTGGCGTACTGCCCCATGGTGGCGCCGAAGAGCGGAAGCACAATCCGCAGGAATCCGTAAACGCCCATTTTGGACATCAACCCCGTCAGCAGCATCGCACCCGCCGTGGGCGCCTGGGTGTACGTAACCGGCAGCCACGTGTGGAACGGCCAGAGCGGCACCTTCACTGCGAACCCCAAAAACACCAATGCGAAGATGAATGTCACCGAGTGCTCCATCAACCACGGAATTCCCAGGGTGCCGGCCATGGTCCGAATCTTCATCGCCAACTCGCTTTCGCCGCTGCCTGTCGTGCGCGCCATCCGCGCCAGTTCCACGAAATCCCACGAGTTGGTGGCCAGATATACGAACTGCATCCCGATGAGCATCGCCACGCTGCCGACAAAGGTATAAACGAAAAACTGGTACGCGGCGTGCGTGCGGTCCGGTCCGCCGTAGAGTTTGATCAGAAAGAACATCGGCACCAGCGATGCCTCCCAGAAGATGAACCAATGGAAAAAATTCAACGCCGTGAACGCGCCGTACAATCCGGTCTGCTCCAGAAGAATGAGCGCATAAAACGGTTTGGCCCCGTACCGGTTCGCTTCGGAGGTCCCCGTCCAGTTGAACGCGCCCAAAACCGTGAGCGGCGTGAGAATGGACACCAGGAGCACCATGGCCATGCTCAACCCATCCACCCCGACGAAATAATCCACGCTGAGCGAAGGAATCCACGGAAGCCTGGATCGGAATTGCGCCGCGGCGCATGCAGGATCGAAATCGCCAAGCATCCTCAACGCGAAAAGCAAGGGCCACAGACTGAAAAAGAACGCCACCAGCCGGATGCGCGGACTCCCAGCGGGCAGCAGAAACAGAAACAACGCTCCGATGCACGGAAAGAACGTCATCACGGTGACGATGTCGTAGTTCCGAAAAAAATCGAACAGGTTCATAACATTGCCTCGCGATCAGCGTCCCAAAAGCAGCGCCAGGATGAACAGCAGCACAATGCTCGCGCTGGTGATCCTCAAATAGTGTTGCGAAAGGCCGTTCTGGACCCACCGGTTCCATCGCGCGCCCCGGCGCAACGTCGAACACCCCCCGTCAAACCCGCGGTTGATGGCCGTTTCGTCGATCAACTGGTTGATGAGCGACAGCACATAAACGGCGCCCGCGCTGCCCCAGATGAAGATCAGATTCAGGATGTAGCGATCGAAGAAATGAATCGCGCGCGCCAAGGCATGGGTGAACCAAACGAATGTCTTCGCGTAAAATTCATCAACATAATACTTGTTGTTCAGCCACCGGAAAACCTCCGGCCAACGCGCTTCCATCGGGTCGCCGGCGCCCGCCTCCAGCGCCGCGCCCTGATAAATCTTCCAGCCGCAGAAAATGGCGATCAGCACGACCGCCGTGCTGCCCAGCATGATCCACCCGCTTGGCGCATGCGCGTGCAGGTCCGGAGCGAGAAAATGATGAAATTTGTTCAACCCGATAAACCCCAGAACCTCGTTCGGGAAACCCAAAAAACCGGCAAACACGGACATGAATCCCAGGGCCGCCAGAGGTCCGAGCATCCACCACGAGGATTCTCGCGCGTGTTCCGTCGCATGGCTTCGCGCCTTGCCGAAAAAAACGTACTTCACCTGGCGCGTCATGTAGAATGCCGTCAGGAACGCCCCTACCAGACCGAAGCAGAAGGGAACACTTGCCGCTCCCCCCAGTTTTGCGGCGAAATGCTGCGCATCCAGCAGAATCTCATCCTTGCTGAAGAAACCCGCGAACGGAAGCACGCCCGCCAGGGCGAGGGCGCCAACGCAGTAGGTCACGAACGTGACCGGCATCCGATCCTTCAGTCCGCCCATCTTGCGGATGTCCTGCTCGTGATGACACGCGTGAATGATCGAGCCTGATCCCAAAAAGAGCAGCGCCTTGAAGAAGGCGTGCGTGAACAGATGAAACAGCCCCGCCACGTAACCGCCTACGCCCAGGCCCAACATCATGTAGCCGAGTTGCGACACCGTCGAATAGGCCAGAATGCGTTTGATGTCCCATTGCGCCATCGCAATGGTCGCGGCAAACAACGCCGTGAATGCGCCGACGTATGCCACCGTGCGCAACGCCGCCGGGTCCACCTCAAAAAGCGGATACATCCGTCCCACCAAAAACACGCCCGCCGCCACCATCGTCGCGGCATGGATGAGGGCGGAGACAGGGGTGGGACCCTCCATGGCGTCAGGCAGCCACACGTGCAGCGGAAACTGGCCCGACTTGCCCATCGCTCCGCAGAAGATCAGCAACGAGATGGAAAGCGCGGTGATTCCGCCCATCGCGGCGATCAGGCCGAGCTTGGCGCTTTCCAACGATCCCTGGCCGCCATCATAAAAAAGCGATGTGCCCGTTTCCGTGTAAAACCACAGCAGCCCGATGAAAAAACCGATGTCCCCGATGCGCGTGGTGATGAACGCCTTCTTCATCGCCGCCGCCGCGCTCGGCTTGTGAAACCAGAATCCGATCAGCAGATACGACGACAGCCCGACCAATTCCCACGCCATGAAAAGCAGCAACAGGCTGTTGGCAATGACCAGCGCCAGCATCGATCCTGCGAACAACGAAAGAAAACAGAAAAACCGGGTGAAATTCTCGTCGTGATCCATGTAACCCACCGAAAAGATGAAGATCAACAGGCTCACGAACGAAACCACGAAAAGCATCATTGCCGAGAGCGGATCGAGGACGAATCCGAGGCGCACCGCGCTGTCGCCGTAGGCAAACCAGGTGAAATTGAATGCCTCCCGAATCATCCCGCCGTGTCCAGCGCGCAGCACATGCGCGCCCGCGCAAAGCGAGAGGAGAAAGGAAAACGCCATCGCCCCGATCACCAAAAACGCGGCCGGGATGCGTTTCTCGCGCGTGAACAACGCCGTGATCCCCGCCGCCAGAAAAGGCAGGAAAGGAATCAGCCAAAGGTTTTCAACGATCCAGGGCATGGGAAGGTAGGAATGGAAAATTAGAAGTTAGAAGCGAAAAATTCAAAATGGAGACCCGTCCGAGTTTGCTGTTGTTTTTCACTTCTCATTTTGAATTTCTCACTTGCAGCCGATCACCCTTTCAATCCCGCGATGTCCTCGACGCTGACGCTTCGGAAATGCCGATAAACGGCGATGACCAGGGCCAGGCCCACCGCCGCCTCCGCGCCCGCTATGGCAATTGCGAAGAGGGCGAATATCTGTCCGGTCCCGGTCGCAGGGGGCAGAAAATGCCAGAAGGCCACCAGATTGATGTTGGCGGCATTGAGCATCATCTCGATCCCCACCAGCACAATGATGGCGTTGCGCCGCGTCAACGCGCCGGCCAGCCCGATGCAGAACAAAATCGCCGCAAGCGTCAGATAATCTGCAAGTGTTGGCATGATGAATGGCTCTTGATCGTCCCCTATTTCGGCAAACCCGGTTTGTTTTTCGGCTCATCAAGCGCGAGCACCACGGCCCCCACGAGCGCCGCCGTCAGCAGAAGCGAAATCACCTCGAACGGCACCGCGTACCGCGTCATGAGCAGCCGCCCGATCTCGTCCACCGCCAGGCTCGGCGACGCCTCCGGAATGACCGCGCACCGGGGATGATCCTGGAGGGAATAATACATGGCGCAAAAAACCGCCAGGCTCGCCGCCCATCCCCACGCCGCCCCGCCGCTGAACGGGCTGACGCCCTCCTGTCCCGTCAGATTGCGCGTGAGCATGATTGCGAAAAGGATCAACACCGCGATGGCGCCCACATAGACAATGACCTGGACCGCGCCAAGGAAATCCGCGTGCAGACTGAAAAAGATTCCTGCGATCCCCGCGAAAAAAGCGATGAGCGCCGCCGCGCAATGCATCATGTTGCGCATCGTGACGGCCAGCAGCCCGCTCGTCATGGTCCACGTCGCAAGAATGTAAAAGACAAATTTCATGTCAGCACATTGGGGGTTCCGGTTTCACGCATAGCGATACATCCGTTTCTGAATGTTCCTGCCCGCCACAAAAACGGAAAGAATCTGATACGCCGAACCGAGAAAAACGGCCGTCAGCGCCCACGCCAGCGGGCGCGAGGGGATGTGATGCCACGCGCCGGCTGCGAAGATGTTGAGCAGGGACATCGGCAGCAGGAGTTTCCACGCGAACCCCATCAACTGATCCACGCGCACCCGCGGAAAGGTGCCGCGCACCCAGATCATCACAAACATGAGAACGAAAATTTTGAGGAAAAACCAACCCCAACTGGGCAGGATTTTGGGACCGTTCCAGCCGCCCAGGAAAAGCGTCACGCCCAGTCCGCAGATGGCCATCATGCTGATGTACTCCGCCATGAAGAAGAGGGCGAATTTGAAGCCGGAATACTCGGTGTGATGCCCCGCGACAATCTCGGATTCCGCTTCGGGGATGTCGAAGGGCGACCGGTTCAGTTCCGCAAGCGCCGCGATGAAAAAGATCATGAACCCGAAAAAACCCCACGGCTGGAAGACGTGCCAGCCCAGGACATGATTGCCAAAATGATACCAGACCCGTTCCAGAAACCACCACAGACGCTCCCCGAAACCCGTGAAAACCACCGGGTCTTCGACGACCCAGCCCAGGGTCTGCGCCTCGACGATTTTGACGGTCGAGAGCGAGCCGACGATCATTACCGCCGTCAACGCCGAGAGCACAAACGGAATTTCATAAGAAACCATCTGCGCAATCGCGCGCATCCCGCCAAGCAGCGAGTATTTGTTGCGCGAACTCCAGCCGGCCAGGAAAATCGCCACTTCGCTGATGGAACCGACGGCGAAAAAGAACAGCACGCCGATGTGCAGATCCGCCGGAATCATGTTCCGCCCCATCGGCAGCACCGTGAGCGCCAGAAAGGCGGCGATCACCGTCAGGATCGGCGCAAGGGTGTGAACGAAATGGTCGGCGCGCGCCGGCACGATGTCCTCCTTGGTGAGCGTCTTGATGCCGTCGGCGACGGGCTGAAACAACCCCACGGGACCGACGCGGTTGGGTCCCATCCGGTTCTGAATCCGCCCCAGCAACTTCCGTTCCGCCCAGGTGGTGAGCGCGAAGATGGTCGGAAACACCAGGAGAATCGGGACAATGGTCAGGATCAGCGAAACCGCCGCCGCCGCCCACGGGTCCCACCCCTGGGTTTGCTCCAGAATCCGCCGCCCGATCTTCACAAAAAACTGGTCAATGAATTCGTACATGAATGCGCCGCCCCCGCAAGGGCTTTCAAGCTGCGCAAAACATTGCGCACGCTGCCGGCATATTTCAACCCTATATTTGTGAAAAATATGCAACTGCTCAAGTTTCCACATCAAAAAGGCATAAGTCCGCTTTTCATCATATTGACGACGAACATCCCTGACGCTCGCCGGGGGCTCGCTGCCTGCGTCTCGTTCCCACTCGACGCCTGGCGATTAAAGGAATCGAAAACGCGCGGCGACTCGTTGTTGCCGCCCTGGTGTGGCAGTTCAGCGACTTTCGGGCGGCGGATTTTGCCGATGGCTTCCGAAAAACGCTCCCCCCTGCTCAGAAAGCGCCTGTATTGCCGCGTATCAATCATTCGACATCTTCAATGCGTGGCATTCCTGAATACAATTCTGATGAAGCACGTGCCTCATTGTAATTGTAATAAGGATGGAAGATGTCGAATGATTTAGGCGCGTCCATAAAGTTGTGGGCGCGGCGGCAATTCATCCGTCATCTGTCCACCGCAGAGCGGGACGCCCGTCGGATGACGCATTTGCAAAGTCCTGCCATGTCGGGACCAGAGTCTCGAAAAAAGGCCGAGATGCAAGGTAATGCACCCCGCCGCGGCTCGCCGCGTCGAGTCCGGCCTGTGGCGGGCGGATGAGAAATATGAACTTGGAAGCCATTAGAAAATAAACTATACAGTATGGGAGAATGTGGCACAGTCGCCCCCGGCTGTGCGCCAAGGGAAACCATCCCGCCACGGCGGGATGCCACACATCAAACTTGAACAGGTAATTTCTTAAGTCCCTTGCCGCAGCAAGACCTGTTGATTCTCCATGCATCATTACGTTGTCAACCCGTGGATGATCTTGCCCTTCGGCATTTTACTGGCCGCCATTGCGGTCATGCCGCTGGCGGCGCACCGGTGGTGGGGACATCATTATCCCAAGGTGTCGCTCGTTCTCGGCGCGACCACGCTTTTCTATTACCTGGGGGCGTTGCGCGAATTTCATCGGCCCCTTGCGAGCGCGCATGAGTACGTGAGTTTCATTTGTCTCATCGGCTCGCTTTTCGTGATTTCCGGCGGGATACACATTCGCGTTCGTGGCGAGGCCCGGCCGTGGGTGAACACGATGATGCTCGCAATCGGCGGGATTCTGGCGAACGTGGTCGGCACCACGGGCGCATCGATGTTGCTGATCCGTCCCTTCCTGCGGATGAACAAGTATCGGCTGACGACCTATCACGTGGTCTTTTTCATTTTCATTGTGAGCAACGTGGGCGGATCGTTGACGCCGATCGGCGATCCGCCGCTTTATCTCGGCTACCTCAAGGGCATCCCGTTTTTCTGGACGGTGCGCGCGCTCTTTCTTGAGTGGCTGATGGGCATGGCCTGGCTGCTCGGAGTGTTTTATATCATGGATTGGCGGAATTTCATGCGCGCGCCGCCGGAGGTTCGAGAAAGGGAAACGAGCCATGAAAGCTGGAATTTCGAGGGATTGAATAATCTCATCTGGATGGGAATGGTGCTCGCCGCCCTTTTCATCAGTCATCCGGTGTTTTTGCGCGAGGCCATCATGGTCTTTGCCGCATTCATGTCGTGGCGGCGGACAAGGCCGGATATTTATGAGGCCAACGATTTCACCTGGGCGCCGATTCGCGAAGTGGCGGTTCTTTTTGCGGGGATTTTTGCGACCATGATGCCCGCCTTGGACTGGCTGGAGGCCAACGCGACCAGGCTGGGCGTGACTTCAGTCGGAAGTTTTTATTGGGGAAGCGGGTTGCTTTCTTCGGTGCTCGACAATGCGCCGACCTATTTGAATTACCTGAGCGCTGCCATCGGTCTTTTCGTGGATCAGACGATTCTGGACGGCGTTCGGCATCTGCTCTCAAGCGGGGGGATGATGGCGATGACGGGACATGAAGGCGCGCGCGCCGGTGAGATTTTGCGCGCGGTTGCGGCGCTCAAACGTTTTCATCCGGAAACGCTCCGCCTCGGCGTCGTGACGGACGATCAGATTCAGATCGCATACCTGCTCGGCAATCATGCCGCGCATCTTGCGGCCATCAGCATTGGGGCGGTCTTTTTCGGCGCTAGCACCTACATCGGCAACGGCCCGAATTTCATGGTCAAGAGCATTGCGGAACACTGGGGCGCAAAGATGCCGAGCTTTTTCGGGTTCATTCTGAAATTCACGATTCCGATTCTGCTTCCGATGTTTGTGGCGGTGTGGTGGATATTCTTTCGCTCGGGATAAAATCATGCCTCCGAGAAAAGGTCAACACCCGCGATTGCTGTTTTGCGCCGATGAACTTGTCAGGCTTCGGCGGGAGGCGGCAGTTGGTTTGAAGGCCAGGGTCCTGGAAAGTTTGCGGCGGTTGTGCGAGGCGTGCATGACGCCCGGCCATCCGCACTATTTGGATTTCAACGAGCGAAAACGCGACATCTGGCGGCAACGAGCTGGTATTTTCCCTGTTCTCTCCAGTCTCAATGGGTTGGCAACCTGTTACGCGTTCACAGGCGACCGCCGGGTGGGCGATTTCGCGCGGGACGCCCTGATGGCCATCATTGACCATGGATTGGCCGATGTGGCCAGCAAGGCGTACGGCGTCTCGACGACCGGCTGGCGTCATGGTCCCGGACATGACAAGGGGAAATTCGCGCAGACCGTTTGTTGGATTTACGATTTTTGTCACGACCGGTTCAGCGCACGACAGTGCGCGCGAGTGGCTGCGTATGCGAAAGAAGGCATGTCGCTGGCCTTGAAATGGTACGATTTCGATCAGGCGCAAGTCACCAATAACCGGGGAGTGCGCGGCATCCTGGCCAACGTTTGGTATTGCCTGACCTTTGAAAACGACGCGCTTCTCCCGGATGCCGAAGGCTGGTTTCTGAAAGGGTTGGTTGCCATGGAGAAGTATCTCTTTCTCGCGCATGATGAACAGGGAGCGCCCTACGAGGGGCCGGGTTACGCGGGATGTCTGTCGTTCATCGCGGCCACTGCGGAGGCGTTGAGGCGCCGCGGTTATCCCGATCTTCTGACCAACAACCGTTTTGAGCGGCTTCCCGAATATCTGATGTACGAGCTGATACCGGGGGGAGGCAGCGTCAATAATCTCAACGATTGCCACACGCCTTGCGGCAGCGTCACCGGCAGTCTGTTGTTGATGAACTCGCCGTGCGGCGGTCTCCTTCCTTGGCTGGCCACGCAACTAGATTTGCATCCGTCGCGCGCAACGGACTGGTTGGCAGGCGTCCGGTCATTGGTTCATTTCCAGCATGGCGAACACGCGTTCTTTTTTCTCCTTTGGTGGAAGGAGGGCTTGCCCGTTCGTGATCCGCTGTCACTGGGTTATCCGCTCTCGCGATGCTTTCGAACGCGCGGCGTGGCGAGCATGCGGACAGGGTGGGGAAGCGATGACTGGTTGGTTTCGCACTTTTGCGGACGCCAGGAGCTGTATTGCCATCGCCAGGGCGATTTCAATCATGTATCGTTTTACGCCCTGGGCGAAAGTTTTCTGGTTGACGCGGGTTATGGCGACAAGCAGCGCGATCTGTCCAAGCCCATATCCGACTGGTTCAAACGGACCACCTCGCATAATTGCGTCGTCATCAACGGCTCGAATCAGCGCGGGATTCTCGCTGCGCCCGGCTGGGCGGAAGGCGCGATGGTTGACTTTCAGCATGGCGCTGTCTTCGACGCGTCTTTGGGCGATGCCTCCTCCTGCAGCGGTCCGGATCATCGCATGCGGCGCGCTTTGCGGCGGGTGGTGATGGTTCGCCAGGGATGCCCGTATCTGGCGATTGTTGATGTGAATGAGATAGACGGGAAGCCGTTCACGGCTGAGTGCCTCTGGCACACCGATTGCCGCAATCGCATTGAAATCGCGGGCGCCCGATTTTTCATTCATGGGAAAGTCCATGTGTGTTTCGGTCAGGTCTTGTGGCCGCGCAACGCGCTTCTGCGCGCGGAAAGGGACCACGCCAGGCCGCGGTTGCGTGTTTCGACGACGGCGGCGGTGACGGAAATGGTCGCCGTGTTTTGTCCGGTGCAAAAGGGAAAACCGCCGCCGCGTTTTTCCTGCCGTCGGTTGTCGGAAGGGCGGTTTCTCATTGAATGCCGCAACGAGGGCGGCGTGTCACGATTGGATGTGAGCGCGGCGGTTCATTTGCCATCGAGAGAACCGTTGCCGGTGCGCTTTGAAGCAGCGGGTTTGGCACGGACTCAATCTTGACGAAGGTTGACCGCTTGGAAGTTGCGCAGCGTTGTTTCGTTGTCCGTCGCAGCTCTCTCCGCGCGCGGCGTGCGCCGCCACGCTCTTTGCGGTGGGCATGCACGGCGTGGAGTTGGCCGAGGTGAAGCCCACCGACGTGGCGCTGGTCATCGGCCACGGATTGATCGGGGCGGGCGCGGCGCAAGCGGCGCGGGCGCGCGGCGGGTTGGTGATCGTCAGCGAACCAAACGCTGTCCGGCGCAAGCTGGCTGCCGAACACTCCATGTTATACATTGGCAACGTTCCGCGCTTGAATCCGGGTGGTCCAGCCTGTTCAGACGCGGCACCAGGCGACAATCCATTCGGCATTTTTCCCGATGGGAGAAAGAATGTGCGGAGTCGCGGCGAGGAGCGCCGTCTCGCCGCGTTTCAGTTTCACATCCGTTTCCGCCGCGCCGGCCACGTTTGCGCCGCCGTCGAGGACGTGAAGGATGCAGGCCGCGCGTCCGTCCAATCTGCGTTCGCCCTTCAATGTCCAGATTTCCATTCGGAAAGGTTCGCACTCGGCGAGCAGACGGACGTCCGCGTTGCCACAATGCTTGATCAAGGACGGTTCGAAGTCCTCGAAGTTCACGCAACGCAACGCCTGCTCCACCTGCAGCTCGCGCGGTTTGCCGTCCAGCCCCACGCGGCCCCAATCATAAACCCGATACGTCGTGTCCGAGTTCTGCTGGATTTCCAGGATCAAACAACCGGCGCCAATCGCGTGAAGCCGTCCTGATGGCACCAGCATGGCATCGCCTTTTTTGACGGGAACTCGATGGATCAACGGTTCCAGGTCGGACCCTTCAGCCGTTCCTGCCCCTGATATGGATTGAGATCGCAGGCGCCGCTCGAAATCTTCGCGGCGGACGCCTTTTTTCAATCCCGCAAGGACGGAAGCTTCCGCCGTGGCAGCGACGAGGCGCCAGATTTCGGTCTTGGGTTCGCCGCCCAATTCGCGCGCGGCGGCGGGGGTGGGATGCACCTGCAAAGACATGCGTTCCGTGGCGTCGAGCAGCTTGACGAGCAACGGGAAGCGGCGTCCCTTTTTCCACGAAACGCCCATCACAAAACTGCCATGCGCATCCAAAAGCCGGCGCAACGAACATTCCAGGAACTCGCCTTCTGCAATCACGCTCATGTCATCCTCACGATCCACGATTTCCCAGGACTCGCCGATTTTTACGTTTGGGGGCAGAGATCGCCAGTCGCCGACCCTCGCGATGGCCCGGCCGCCCCAGGGGCGTTCCTTGTAAATGGGATGGAACTTGAAAACGGATTGCATGTTTCAACGTGGTTCAAGGTTCAACGGTTCATGGGTTCCACCCATCGAGAGGGTGACCGACATGGTTGAACGAACTCAGGTTGAAAGCCAGCAACCTTTGAACCATGCCCGATCAACCGATCATTTTGTCTTGCGCCCGGTTCAGGGGATTCTCGCAAAACATCATTTCCATTCTCGCCGGCAGGATGTAGATTTCAAGCATTCTTATGGCGAAACAGGAAAAACACGCGCTTACGCGGGAATTGGGCGGCATCATTTATCTTTCTGCCAGCATTTTGCTGGCATGCAGCCTTTTCTCATACAGTGCGTACGACATTCCGCTGTTCAAATCGCCGCCTGAATCCAACAACTGGATCGGGATCACGGGTGCCTATCTCGGTTTCGGCGCCTTTTCACTGGTGGGTTGGGCCGCCAACCTGCTGCCGCTCGCAGCGGCGTTTCTCGGTTTTTCCGCGCTTTTCCGCATTCATTATCGCCTTCAGAACAGCGCGCTCTGGATGCTGGCGTTCGTGCTTTCCATGGCTTGTCTGGCGCAGGTGGTGGGATGGGGCAACGCGGCATGGAAGAAAACCAACCTTTTCGGCATCGGCGGTCTGGTGGGATTCTACGTTGGGGAACAGGTTTTCTGGCGTTTTCTCAAGCACGGCGCCTTCATCATCTTCAGCGCCTCCAGCCTCGCCAGCATCTTTATGGCGGCGCAGTTGAAACCGCGCGAAATCTACGAATGGGTGCGCAACCGCTCGCAACGGAGAAAAATTCAGAAGCGGGAGGAGGCGCTCCGCAACGGCGACATCAAGACGGTGCTTCGCACGCGCGAAGAGGAAATCGCCGAGCGCAAGCGGCTCATCGAGCGCGAACTCGAACGCGAACTGGCGCGGCAGGGCAAGCGGGGCAGGTCGTCTTCCGAACCGCAGCCTGAATCGCGCGGCGCCGGACCGGTTCCCGCTCCCGCCGAAACGCCCGCCGGCGCCGCCGGCGCGGTCAAGCCGCCGGAACCGGCGACATCGGGTCCGCCCGACAAGGCGGCCGGGAAACCTGTTTCACCCGAAAAACCGGAGAAACCCGAATATAAAATCACCCGACCGGGCAAGAT
>JACQHZ010000356.1 GCA_016198745.1 Verrucomicrobiota bacterium | reverse complement strand
GCGTGGACATCGTTACCGACAAGCCGATCTTCTCTTCGTACAAGCTGTATGCCACGTGTCTCAATAATGATGATTTCTGGAGCAGCTACATGCGGCGGCTGGAGGAACTGTTCAAAGGCGTTCCGATGGACGGCGTGATGGTGGACGAAATCGAATTCTGGGGCGACTACACCTGCGGCTGCCGCTTCTGCCGTGACAAATTCAAGCAGGCAACCGGTCACGAGATTCCCTACGGCCGGGACAAGACGTTCTTTGGCAATCTCGGCAATCCCGCCTGCCGCGCGTGGCTGAAATGGCGCACCAAAATGATCCAGGAGCGAAATCTTGAAATTCGCGCCCTCATGGAAAAATACATGTCGGCGGGCGGTTTCTATCCGGCCTACAACTGCAATCTCACTGCTTGCGGCAGCTATGGCGCGGCGGGGTTCGGTTTTGGCGGGATCGAAACTCTGCTGGCTTACAGCAATGCGATCGGTCTTGAAAGCGAGCCAATCAATTTCAAGTACTATTATGAATGGCCGGTGGTTCTGGCGGATATGAAATACCTGAAGGCCGTGGCCGGCAAACTGGAGGCCGACCCTTGGGTCTATTCTTACCCGTCCGAATACGGCGACTATGTCTGTGTCTCATTCCTGGCGATGTGCATGGGCGCGGCCCAATGGTGCGGCGGTGAACACAACCCGGACGAATTCGTCACGCAGGCCAGGAAACCCATCCTTCAGTGGGCGGCCAAATACCAGGACCTGCTGGGCAACACCAGGCCGTTCGCGAACACGGGCGTTCTTTTTTCGACGAACACCCGGTTGATGTCCCGGGAAGGAGAGGATCATACCCGCGGTTATGTCGGAACGTGCCAGGCGCTTGCCGATGCCCACGTTTCGTACAAAGTGGTGCTCGACCAGGACTTGCCGTCCGGCGGGCTGCAGGACCTCCAAACACTGGTGATGTTCAACACGGCTTGCGTCCGGGCCGACGCGTTGGACGGCATCGAACGTTTTGTGCGTGACGGCGGCACCTTGATTGCCTCGGGCAATGTCGCGCTCACGGATGAGCACGGCCAGGCACGGTCCAATTTTGACCTCGGCCCCTTGCTCGGTTGCGCCTTCGACAAGGTCGTCGCGTGCAAACCCAACCGGCTGGTAATCGGCGCTGACAACGGGGCGTTGCCCGGACTGGCCGGTGAATATCCCCATGACGAACCGTTCATCGCGGTCAAGGACCTCGGTGCGGATTGCGCGGTGCTCGGCGAGATGGTCGCGGCCGACGGCGCTAGATATCCCGGCCTGGTACTTCGCCGGGTTGGCGCCGGCAAGGTGTTGTACTTCACGGGGCATCCGGAGTTGAAGTACCTGAGCCAGGCGCATATCCAGGGTTACCGCCTGCAGATCGGCAAAACCTGGAAGGACCGCCGTGATCCTGATTTCCTGCGGATCATCAAGGCGGCCCTGAGCTATGGAAATCCCGCCCCGCTTGTCAAGGTGGACAATCTCCCGCGCGGAGTGGTGGCCGAAGCTTACGAACAGACCAACGGCAAGCTGAAGGGAATCGCCGTCCATCTGGTCAACTTCATTGGCGCAGACTTGAAGGAGGGCATCGTGCCGCGCCTGCTTGAAATCGGCTTTCCCGATCTGAAAAAGCATCTGCCCGCGCCGGAAAAGGAAATTGAGATTGCAGTGAAGGCCGCATCCGTGCGCAAGGTCTTTCTGGTGTCGCCCGACTTCAGCGACACGGTGGAACTGAAATGCCGCCGTGACGGCGATTATGCGGCGGTGCGTCTGCCGACTTTCTACCGTTATGGCATTGTTTACTTCGCGCAGGAAGGCGAGGAGGTCATCCAGAACCTGACGGGCGGCAAAACGATCAAGAAACTGCCGTCCCCTGTTGCGTTGGTCACAAGGAATGAACCGGCATGGATGGGTTCCTACGATCCCGGCCATCTGGTGTTTCTGGCCGATCACCCGGCGAACGAGGGCGGCCTTTACTCACCCCGCGCCATGGGAGGCATGGCGCGTGTCTTGTACGGCGCTGCCAGTCAATATCCGAGCATGCGCGTGAAATGGAACCTTCCCGATGGCGCCCAAAAAGTCAAACTGGAGATCGGCGCAATGGAATATGCGCTGAAAGACAAGGCGCCCATTGAAATCAAGCTCAACGGCAAGGTCATCTGCAAGGGCAACAGCCCGTTTCCCTCGCGGAAAATGGGAACCGCAAGTTTCGACGTGGATCCCAAGGACCTCAAACCAACCGACAACATCCTTGAAATTCGGAACACAGCCGAAGGCGGGGGAATATACCGGCCGCCGTGGATCATGGTTGGTTTTGTAAAAATCATTCCCGTCACGCCATGAACGCCCGCTGCAAAAGTGGATTCACCTTGGTCGAGTTGCTTGTTGTGATCGCCATCATCTCGTTGCTGGCGGCGCTGCTGTCGCCTGCGCTCCAACGAGCGCGCGATCAGGCCAGACAAGTCGCCTGCATGAACAATCTGCGGCAGGTGGGCGTCGCGCTGAGCCTATACGCGCAGGACAGCGACGGTTGTTTCCCGGCCGCAAGTCCCGCGATGGAATACGGATTGGAATGCTATGGCAGCGGCACGGGACGCCTGGGCGGGTTGCTGGTGCAACCGCCCGCTGGTTTCACCGTCGGCGGTCCGCTCCGCGACCCCAAAATCCTATTCTGCCCCGCCCAAAAGGCGGTGGTTTATCCGGATACGAGCACGCCCGTCGGCCGCCTCGGCTGGGCCAAAGACCCGGCCGGCTACTACTTCATGGGATACATCATGTTCATGATCAAACCGAATGCCGCCGCGCCTTATGGCGACCGCGCGAATGACCGCAACTCTCAGCCGCCGGAACGCGTCATGTTCATGGACTTCGGGTGGAAATACTGGGCGGATTTGGGTCTCAGCACGGGACCGCACCCTCACGCGAGCGGCAACAACGTGCTCTATCTGGGGGGACACGTGCGGTTGGTTTCAGCCGGCAAGATCGACGCGGTTGCCACCAGCGTTTACGATTTGCTCGTCATGCTCGAAAACGAGGGGCGCTGAGCGCTTGCGCAAAAATAACTTCACCAATTTGATGTGTGGCATCCCGCCGTGGCGGGATGGTTTTCCCTTGGCGCACAGCCGGGGGCATCTTTGCCACATGTCTTCTGGCTCATTCCTCAACGGATTCGCCCTGTGACATCAATGGCAAGGACTTTATCTTCAGTCCAGGGACTGGGCAAAGGCCTCCGTCTTGAGAGCCTGGAACTTTTCAGCAGCGAGGAAAGGCGTCGCCTCGGGGCGGCCAAGGATGTCGAGAATCAGTCGTGGTTCAATCAATAGAAGATGGTTCATGAACGCGAAAAAGCGTTCCGGGTCACCGGTGAGGGCAAGGGAGGAGGCACAACCGACATTGGCGATCCGGTTGTATGGATCGGTTTCCAGCACCCGTTGGTAGGCCATCGCTGCGTGAGAGAAACGCTTCTCTTGCGACAGACGCTGGGCATAAACCATCCACGTTTCGGTAGTGGCTTCCGGATCGGTGATCAAAACCTCAAGTTGTGCGAGAGTGATTCCGTCCGCTGAACCGGCTGCAGATGGAGCTTCCCATAAGCAGATCGCCCCTGCCAAAATCGTGGCAAGCAAAATCACAGATGCTGGTTTCCGCGAACACTGAATCATGGTAGAGCTGGCTTCTATCGCATGGCCGAAGAGAAATCAATGCCGGAAGCGATCCCTAAATCCAGACCGAACGCAACCCGCTTTTTACCTTTGAAATATTCCCAATGATAGATCGAGAACCCGGAGGGCGACGCTCCGTCGTCGCCTCCCTCGGCGCTGACAGAGCAGCGCCCTCCGAAACCTTTTTTTGCATTCAGACTTGGGCGGCACCGAGCGCCCCTCCCCTCGGCGGTCACAGACCGCCGCTACGGCATGCCGCACTGCCCCGAAAGCTTTCGGGGTGAGGCCGATTTTTCCCCATGACTGACCCATTACCACAGCGCGACCCTTCCCCGTCTCCGAATGTTCCCCAGCAAAGAGTGTGGCTTCTTGCATGCGTCATGCTTGCCATGGTGCAGGTGGAATGGGCCGGCTATGAGCTGGGTGTGGGCAATCAGTCCATTCAGGTGCCCTTCATCGAACGATTGCACGACGCCTCCTTGTTCACGTGCGACTCGATGGTCGGCATGACGCTGGACCCATACCCAAGCTTTTTCTTCCGTCTCGCCGCATGGTCCCTCAACATGGTTTCTTTGCCGAAGCTTTATCTGGCGCTGCATCTGCTCACGGCCGTTGGCGTGTTGGTTGCGCTTGCCGCATTATGTCGGGCAGCATTTGCCAGCCACTGGGCGGGGTTTGTCGCCATGATGTTTCTTCTGGCCGGGCATCATCATGCGCTCGCTGAAGAGATATTGTATTCGACCGGCTTCACGCATACCTGGGCGGTCTTCCCCTTGGCCCTGGCGGCGTTGGCGTGTTTCTATGCGGATCGTTATTATATCGCCTTTGCGTTCGCAGGCGCATTGTTCAACTTCCATGCGTTGGAGGCGGGATACATCGGGCTGGCCATGGGTTTTGTTGCCGTGGGTTCGATTCGCGAACTGGGCTTTCGCAAACTGGTCATTCTGTTCGGGGTGTTCGTTGCACTGGCTTCACCCACGTTCGTCATGATGTTGCGGCAGCATCAACACTTCGATGAAGCCTGGTTCCAGCTCATGCGAATCCGCTCGACCCCGCATAGTTTTCCTTTCGCATGGTGGAGCACCGGCCAGGCCGATGTGCCGCGTTTTCTCCTCATTCTGGCGTTGTCGGCTGTAACCCTGAGTTTGAAAAAACTGGGTAAAGACCTGCGCAAAACACTCCTCATCGCCGCAGCCATGGCACTCATGTTTCTCGCCGGCATCATTCTCACCGAGTTATGGCCCACCGCCCTGGGAGTTCGCCTGCAATTTTTTCGCAGCTCGAAATTCCTTCTCGTCCTTGCGTTGGCTTATCTTGCCATGGGCTGCGTCTGCGGCTGGTCACTGCCTTTTGCCGGATCGGGCAATATGGCGAAATGGCGGGGATGGCTGGAGTTTGGGAGCGCGAGTGTCACCGCCCTTTGCGTGGCTTTTCCTTCATTGGTAGTGCTCTTGCCCGTTGCTCTCCTGATGGCCACTCTTGTGGCGCTGCTCAATCGGCGGCTCCTTTGGCAACAGGCGCTCATGGCCGGCGTCGCTCTGCTGGTGTGCCTTTTCGCATGGCGTTCCATCGATTTTGTCCTGCCGGGTCCGGCCTGGGCGTCATCGCTTTTGAGCCGGTTAACTTGGCGGTATATAAATGTGATGAGCGTTGCAGTCCTGGCGGCAGCCGTTGGATTGTGGTGGGTCGCGGGACGAGAACTCAAGTCGGTCCGCTTCCATGCCATCACCTTCGCAGGTGCGGTCGCTTGCGTTGGCCTGATCGCACAGACTTACGGAACATTCCTGCGCCATTCCGCCGGAGATGCGCAATGGGTTGATGCCCAGCTTTGGGCGCGAACCCATACGCCCGTAAACACCTTGTTTCTGACCCCCACCCAGCCGGGAGGATTTCGCATTCATTCACAGAGGGCCATCGTGGGCGAGTGGCGCGACGGCACCCAACTCTACTTTAGCGCCAACTACGCCCAGGCATGGTGGAAGCTTATGAACGCCCTCCAGCCGGGCATGCGAATCGCTCCCGATGGCAAGCGCTTGTTGGTGCACGGGCGGACGCTTTCCCATTTTGACGACAAGGAAGTGATCGCCCTTGCGCATCAATTCGGAGCCGAGCGCGTGGTGCTGGCAGTCGAACCGGCGCGCCGTCTCAAGAAAGCTTATTGCAACTCAAAATGGGCCATTTATCTTCCTGAGATCGTCACCCCTTCCAATGAGGAAAACAACACAATGGCTGAACAACGGCGATTTCTGGAGGAAGTTGCCCTGCCGAACATCGAAAAGAATCGCAAGAGCAACACGCGCCTTCAGGTCGTTGATGCCGGGGGCCGACCCGTCTATGACGCGCAATACCGCATAACGCAGATCAAAAACTCTTTTTTCTTCGGGGCTTCCCTGCCGTTTTTTATCGCGCCCCCCAACAGTGATACGAACAACTTCGACTTTCGTCCACCCGTCGCAAACGCACTGCAACTCGATCATTTCGGAGAGGCGTTTAATTTTTCCCTGCTCACCTACAGCGCGTGGTGGGCAAACATCGAACCAAAGGAAGGCCAACGCTCGTATGAAGATTTGGATCGTTATCTCACTTGGTGCAAGGAACACGGGATCACGACGGAGTTTGGCTTCCTCAGTGGGTTCCCTCCCGCCTGGCTCAAAAGCAAGCCCGAGGCGGAACAATCCCGCCGCCTGCTGCAGCACGCGCAAGATGTTGTGGATCGCTACGCGGATCGCGTGAACTTCTGGCAGCTAAGCGACCAGGGGGTCTTTCTTAACCAGGCAACGAACCTTGTAAGCGCGCTTCGTGCGAAACACCCGCAATTGAAATTCGGCCTCAGCGATGCAACGCGGTTTTTCACGACCGCCGAACCCGCCCGCCGCAAAGCGGACCTCATGCGCGGGTTGGACAACTTGCAGCGCTTGAAGCAGCAGGGCATCGCCCTTGATTTTGTGTCGCTGCATGGACATCAACCCTGGGGTTTGTGGGCGGATCCCAAAGTCATCTACGAAGTTCTCGACGCCTTCGCGAAGGAGGGGGTTCGCATTCATATCAGCGCGGTTGCGGTTCCATCTGAAGGCTTGATCGTTGGCGCGACGCAGCCGGGGCGCTGGAATCCAAAGCTCCAGGCCGAGTACTGTCGGCTCTTCTACACCGTTTGCTTCAGTCATCCCGCCGTGGATGTCATCAACCAGGCCGAGCTGGGTCCCGTGACGCGTTGGCCGGGCGGGGGCTTGCTGGAGGCCGATGGCAAAGTCAAACCGGCCTTTGAAACCTTGCGGGAACTGTTTGCCAAAACCTGGCACACCACCCTGGCCGGCACTTTACCGCTGGACGGCCTGATCCGTTTCCGTGGTTACCATGGCCAGTACCAACTGGAGGTGACCACGACCTCCGGCCAAGTGGTGGCGACCACTTTTGAACTCGCGCCAAAAAGTGAGAATAATTATAGATTCCGCTTGGATGCTGGCGCAGGCGGACTCACGCAAATAAAATGACGAAAGACTTGTTTTGTGCGGCAATTTGCCTTACATTGCCACCATGCCTACCATGCTAAAAGAGGAACGAATTGAAGCCCGCGTCACCCATCAGCAAAAGCAGCGAATCGCCAGGGCGGCCACTTTGCGTGGACGAAGCATCACCGACTTTGTGGTCTCCTGCGCTGCGGCCGCTGCCGATCAAGCCATCCAGGAGCATGAGGCCGTCCGCCTCTCGCTACAGGACTCCAAGCGTTTCATCCAAGCCATTCTCCACCCCCCCAAACCCAATGCCCTTTTGATGGCTGCGGCCAAACGTTACGCCCGTGAGGTTGTGGGGGCTAAGTGAGCTTCCGATTCGAACCGCTCGCATCCAACCACGATCGCGAGTCCTTTGCCTGCGGCGAGCCCGCGTTGGACGATTACCTTAAAACCCGCGCGAAACAGGACGCGCGGCGTTACATCGCGGCGTCTTTTGTGATGGTGGACGAGGCTGATTCAAAGACGATAGCGGGATACTACACCCTGTCGGCCTACGCGGTGGATGTGTCCGAGTTTCCCGATGAAGTCACTAAAAAAATGCCCAAATACCCAAAACTTCCCGCGATGCTTATTGGACGGCTGGCTCGTGATCAAAAATTTCCCAAAACGGGCGACCTGCTTCTTTTTGACGCCCTACGCCGCGCTTCCGCGCATGTCGCGTCCATTGCCGCAATGGCGGTCGTGGTGGATGCCAAAAACGACCGTGCAAAAGATTTCTACCAACGGCACGGTTTCATTCCGGTTCAGAATTTACCCGGCAAACTCTTTATTCCCATGAGCACCGTCCAGACCGTTTTGGAGCAACATGGGTTCCAAAAGTAGGTTCCGCGCATCCCCGACATTGGTCGGGTCCCCTGACAAAAACGGCGGTGCACCCTCATCAATCATGAACCCCGGCCCCCTAATCCGTTATTTGGGAAAAGCGCGATCGAACTCACGGTGGGAACCGATCCAGAACCAATAGAAAGCCTCCCCTTTTCGGAGGGCTACGGCCCGATGCATGGGATGTCATCGGTTAAAGTCTTCCGATTTGAGCGGCTTGAATGATCCGCCGGCAATCTCCTTTTCGATTTCCTCCGCGACGGCATTCAGCGCGGGACGGGGCGCAGGGTCCTCCAGAATTCGCGCCCAGGCCGCATCACCGGCCGACTCGTATTTGACCCACAGATCGCGAAGCAACCGCTTTCGATCTTCCGACGGCAGTTGCTCAATGGATTTTTCTATCTCTTCAACCACATCCATGTCCGCAATTTAAGCGAAAATTCACGCAAACACAATTTGAACCTCAAGGCAATCCAGCGGCAGCCAGCCAACTGCCCGCCTGTCGATTGCAGAATCTGTTGGCAGTGGCGCTTCTTCGGCAGGTCGAACGGATCGGCGTCCGGCCTGCCTGCCCGCGCGGGGATTTGCGAAAAATCAATCCTGCACTCGGAAAGCTGGGTGATGCCGCTGGACCGGGCGGCCCAATCGCGCCAGCGGTAAGACGATTCGACGGCGGGCTTGAAAAATTTTTTTAGAGGCGCGTTTGGCCTCGCCCTCGCGTTGAAGTTCCAGATCATCGAGGAATTTCAGGAACATGATCCAGGTGAGCATCGGCAGGCGGTCGAAGTCGTCATTCAGACCTTTGTCCTTGCGCATGATGTCCCGGGCGGATTTCAGGAGAGTGCCGAGGGACTAGACGGTGGTGAGGGAAGCATCGTTTTCCAATCGTCGACTGTGCCGTATTTTTTAAGCCAACCTTTCTTCCCAAGCCAAAAACGAGAAACCGTGGGCTTACTCCCAATTGCGCTCTTCTTGTGCGCGCATTCGAACTGTTGACGGGAGGCCCGACCATAACGGTAAGGAATAAGCTCTGATGTCAAAAGAATCACCAGCAGTTCGTCCCAGTCACTGTTGGGCCTCAGAGGCACTTGTTTCCCGGATGTGCTTTCATCCGAGATCGCCTTAACCGAGACTTTGATTTCGCTTTCATTGCGCTGACATCTGAAGTCGAAACCCGCGTTGTTCGATGGTTCGATTGAAGTCAGTTTCCATCCTTCCTGGTGGTAGAATATCTTTGCCCAAAACTCGCCCGCCACACCGACCTTGTTGTCATTCCCGCTAAGGAGCCCAGAAGCAGCAAGACGCGCTTGCGCGTCGCAGAAAACCTTACGTGCTTTTCCGTAAGCGCGAACAGCCGTCTCGGCCTCCTTCCAATCGGTGGATTCATGGACGACGCCCTTTTCGTGTGGGGAAACCCACACGGCTTTGCCGTCGCACCACTCGGCGAGGGGGCGGCCTTCGCGGCGGTGTTCATCCACGACCTCGGCCACGGCTTCGCGCAATGCCTTCAATGCCTTGCGCGTCATCGGATCTTGGGGTTGGGTGGACTTCTTCATGGGGTTATCTCCATCAACATTTGGTGATATAGGTTAGCATCGTAGAGGGTCGTCTGATCATTTCTTCATTTCCTCAGGCTTTCCAAAGGCACCCAATCTCCAGGTGCGCGCTGGTATTGCCAGAATGTCCAACCGTTGCAAGTTGGACGCTTAACGGCATGCCCCGCTGCCAACGAAGGCGACGTGAAGTGTTTTCCTGCAAACCAAATCAGGCCAGTCTTCCGCACAAAAGCTCTGTAAGTTTTACCCTTGTAATGTGCGCGCAAAGTCCTTGGAACATTAGCGTATTTAGACAACACTGGATTTCTTCCGTCCATTTTAACAATTTCCTGCTTATGGGGCGCGAGGCTGAGTTGCTTGCCGAACAGGTCACCGCGTTTGAGGCGCATCTCCGCATCCCAATCCCGCTTAATGCGGCGACGCAGATCTTCCGACTTCGCAAACTTTCCTTTCTGTTTGTTGCCCGGTGGTTTGACGATTCGAAGGATAAGCGATTCCAACTCACGCAGGTGACTGTCGCCAATGGTAAGGTAAAAGCTGAATCTGTCCCACGAATCATGGTGACGGTCTTTTAGATGGTGCGCGAGGCGACTGCGCAAATTGCTCGCCAGACCCACATAGTAAATTTTACCCCGGCGATAGAGAGCATAAACACCCTGTCGGTGACGGACGTAGTGCCGCACAATCTCTTGATGTTGCTCCAGCACATCACGCGAAACGTTTTCCAAGTGCTGACAAACGAGCGGTTTTCGTTTTGACATATTAAAATTCTCCTTTGAAAGCTTTGTTAAGAATGTCCCAGCCTGCGGCCAAGCGCTTGGGTGTAATCAGGGGTCGGCACGTATCGGCTTCAGTTGGCATTTCGACCCCCGTCGTTCCTGTCGCCTCGTTTCAATCCTTGCGCCATGCGCGGCATTGTCGCCGATGGACACGGAAATGAAAGCCAAAACCCTCCTGCAAAGACAGCGTTAAAGCGACATGGGAAGGTGGGTTGACAAAGCGCCGATCTGGTGGGTTAATTTCACCATGATCGTTACTTTGGATGCCAAGCAGCGCATTGACGAGCCAATGGCATGACGGTATGATGTAAGGCATGATGGATTGGAATCAATGTTCCGCCGTGGAGCGGGTGCCGGGCAAGGTGAGCGGCGCCTGGGTGTTCAAGGGCACGCGCGTGCCGGTGCGGGCGCTTTTCGAGAATCTCGAAGGCGGCGCAACCGTGGAGCAGTTCTTGGAATGGTTTCCCGGCGTGAGCCGCGAGCAGGCGCTTGCCGTTCTCAAGTGCGCCGAGTCGTCGCTAGCCGAGTCGGCGGCCTGAATTGAACGCGTGAGAATCCTCTTCGATCAAGGTACGCCGGTGCCGTTGCGCCGCAGTCTCGCCCCTCACGAGGTTGCCACCGCGTTTGAAATGGGCTGGTCCAATATCGAGAACGGTCAATTGCTTGCTGCGGCCGAGGGGAAGTTCGACGCGCTGGTCACTACCGATCAAAATCTCCAATATCAGCAGAACCTGCCAGGACGACGGCTGGCAATTCTCGTCCTGCCCACTACCAATTGGCTGGAAATCCGCAATCACTTGCCCGAAGTAACCGCCGCAGTGAATACGCTGAAGCCCGGAGATTACCGGGAGTTGCATTGGACGACTTGAAGTCGCCCCGACGGATTAGCTTTTCAACATCGCCGTCGCACGCTTCATGGCGGCTATCGCCCCCTTGATCTCCGCCATTGTATTCCCGGCATCCAGTGAAAACCGGATCATCTGTCGCGAGGCGGCAGATTCGGGCTTCATCGCTTTGATGACGTGTGACGGCTCATCGGAATCAGCCAATATCTTTGGCTGTTTTTTATTGTGGCGCACACTACGGTTTGCGTTAACCCGAACATTTCATCAACCTTGATGAAATATGCGGGTTAAATATACATTTCCGTAAAACAATGATTCGGCACGCATCCAAATTCCTTCTCGTGCTCTGGCTGGCGCACACCTGCTTTGGGGGGCAAGCGAGGACGCCCATGTCGCTGCCGATGCCGCCAACCGAGGTCGTTGCTCCCCCACCCCCGCCGCCGCCGCCTCTGATCTATCCGGATCCGGACCGGCCCATTGCCGAGCGCGTTGCGGATCTGATCAGCCGGATGACGCTGGAAGAAAAAGTCTCGCAACTCGATATGGAGCCGCCGGCCATTAAACGGCTGAATATCCCCACTTACAGTTGGTGGAGCGAGGGCATTCATGGCGTCTCGCGGGCGGGACGCGCGACCATGTTCCCGCAGACGATTGCCATGGCCGCCACATGGAATGAGGATTTGGTCGAACACATTGCCACGGTGGTCAGCGATGAAGCACGAGTCAAACACCGGGAATCGCCGACGACTCGGTATCATGGGCTGACCTACTGGGCGCCGGCGGTTGATCTTGTGCGAGACCCCCGGTGGGGCCGGATCATGGAAACCTACGGCGAGGACCCCTACATGGTCAGCCGTTTCGGCCTGAGATTCATTCATGGTCTCCAGGGGGACGATCCCAAGTATCTCAAAACCGCGGCCACCGTGAAACACTTCGCTGCGCACAGCCAGGAAACAAGGAGAGAGTCGGCCATATTCACCATTTCACCGCGGGCCCTTCGCGAGTACTACTTTCCAACCTTTCAAATCTGCATTACGGAGGGACACGCCGCCTCCTTGATGACGGCGCACAATGGCGTCAACGGCGTGCCCTGCGTGTCCAGTTCCTGGCTGCTCAAAGACATTCTGCGCCAGGAATGGGGTTTCAATGGTCCCATCGTGACGGATTACATGGGACCCATTCAGCTCAATAAAAACTTCAAAATCACCGATACTTACGAGAAATCGCTGGCGATGACGATATCGGCCGGAGTCGATATTTTCAGTCACGAGGGTGCTTTATCACACACCAACACGCTCAAGGCTGTGCAAAGCGGACTGATCACGGAAGCGCAGGTGAACCAGGCGCTCACACGCGGGCTGACGCTTCGATTTGTGCTGGGGATGTTCGATCCGCCGCAACGTGTGCCTTACACACAAATTCCCGAATCGGTCCTGGGTTCAGTCGAACACGTGGCGTTGGCCCTGGAAACGAGCCGCCAGTCGTTAGTGCTGCTAAAGAACCAGCCAATCCCAGGCCGCGCTGATTCCACTGCCATCTTGCCGCTGGACCGACAGAAGCTGGAATCCATCGCGGTGGTGGGGCTTTACGGCAACCGTATCCAGTTCGGCACCTATGTTAGTGAGCCGGCCGCACCGCCCGTGACCGTGCTGCGCGGCATTATGAATCGCGTGGGGGACCGGCTCGTGGTGCGTCATGAACCCTGGTATGAGCCTGAAGAAAAAAAGAAAAAAAAAGAGCCTCCACCCGACCAGCAAACCCTGATGAACCAAAAAGTCCTCATCGAGGCTGCGGTGAAGGCGGCCGCTCTCTCGGATGTGGCCATTGTTGCATTGGGATTGGGAGAAAAAAATGAGTTCGAGAGCAAAGACCGCCTCGACTTGGACCTTCCCAAAAACCAGCAGGAATTTGTGGAAAAAATCGTTGCCGTAAATCCTGCCACCGTGGTGGTGCTGATTAACGGAGGGCCGTTATCCGTCAATTGGCTCCAGCAACATGTGCCGGCGATCATTGAAGCCTGGTATCCCGGCGAACAAGGCGGCAACGCCATTGCAGAGGTGCTTTTCGGAGATTACAACCCGGCTGGCCGCCTGCCCATGACCTTTTACTCGTCGCTGGAGCAAGTGCCGCCCTTGGACGACTACGAGATCAGTCATGGACGCACTTACATGTACTTCACTGGTACGCCTCTTTACCCATTCGGTTACGGCTTGAGTTATACCCGCTTTGAATACAGCAACCTTGGATTGGACCGGGTCAAAGCCGCGACCAACGACATGGTCAATGTCCGCGTGAACATCAAAAACGTCGGCAACCGCGACGGGGATGAAGTGGTTCAGATGTATGTCCGCGACATGGCGGCCAGTGTGCCCGTTCCGATCAAACAACTGCGCGGTTTCAAGCGCATTCACCTTCCGCAAGGCCAGACTCAATCCGTGACGTGGCCGGTCAAAGTGGCCGACCTGGGATTTTGGGATGAAGAACATCACCGCTGGGTGGTTGAGCCGGGCCAATTTGAGGTGCAGATTGGCGCTTCCTCGAGTGATATCCGCCAGCATACAACCTTTGATGTCCAGTAGGAAGGTACGGAGGTAGAGGTAACGCCCATGCCACCCGAGTCCGGGCAAAGTGTGGCACAGCCGCCCCCGGCTGTGTTTCATGAAAAGAAGCACAGCCGAGGGCGGCTGTGCCACATCTTTTTGACATGAAATGGTCGCTATACGCCTGCACGGCTTTCGAGCAATCCCGCCACGATCGGTTCGAGTTGTTCGATGTAGAGTTCGGCGATCATCTGTGATCCGTACGCGTTGGGATGCAGGTCGCCCTTGAGACCGCAGCGGATGGTGGCGCCGAAGCCGGTCTTGAGCAGAATCTCCTCTCCCTCCTGCTTGAGAATCTGAAAGGACTGGATTCTCGGATCCATGTTGGGCGTGATCACGATGTAATCGAGATCGAAATGACGGTATGGGTCAAAGTCGGCGCCCCACCTGGCCCGGGCGCGTTTCAGGAATCCGGTCCAGAAAAACTCGCCGACCGGAACCCGGTCGCCTTCATGGTGGGAAAGAGCGGCGCGCAGACGTTGGATTTTTTCGGGTGCTTTGCTCATTGGATGGATTCATTTTGCCTCTGGGATGAGGCAAAATGCAAGGCCGAGGTTAGTGTTGCCGAAACTCCTTGGGCGAGAGGCCGGTGGCGCGCCGGATGCAGCGGGAAAAGTAGTGGGGGTCTGTCCATCCGCAACCGTAGGCGACTTCGTTCACCGGCTGGGAATGCGCTTTCAACCGGTTTAGCGCGTTTTGGACCCGCAAGTTGATGAGGTAGTTGATGGGAGCGACCCCCAGCGCCGCGCGGAACCGCCGGGCGAGCATCGAACGGTGCATGCGGAGCTGGCGGGCGATCTCGCCGACCCCGAGCCGCGGGTCGCTCCACCGGGCGTGGATGATGTCCACCGCCTCCAGAACCGCCTGATCGGTCGCGGTTCTAATCCGGCCGCGCGCCGCCTGGACGAGCAGTTCGTAGGCCAGCGTGCTGGCGCGATATTCGCCGGCCGGGGACACGTCCCGCATGGCCCGTTCCAGCTTTCGAAAAAGGGTGTCGGGCGCCGGTCCCGCCTGGTAGATCCGTCCCGTGGCCAAACCAAGGGCGGCGGTATTGGAGGCCGCCAGCGGACCGTCCATCGTCCACCAACGCACTTCCCACGGTTCGTCGAGGCTGAAATAATGGTGCTCATTGCCGGGAAAATAGAGACCCAGTTGACCGGGGCCCAGACGCCGTTCAATTCCCTCCATAACAATAACGCCCGTCCCGCGAATTCCCCACAAGACTTGAACGAAGTCCAACCGCTTGGTGACGCTGTGCTTATGGGGAAGGTGCCAGTTATGTCCCACGCTTCGCGCCGCAAGGGGCAGCGCGACGGACGGCGTCCGGGATGGACGCAAAAGCATGAATTCTCGGTGCGTCACAAAAATCCACTAAATATCACATCATTCCCGTTGAAAAGACAAGGCTGGGCGACGAGATTATCAGCAGCATGATTCCTCACTCGCCTGCGGTTCGGAGAAAACACAGCCGGGGGCGGCTGTGCCACATCTTCAATTCACTCTCCGGCTGCATTCCTCCTACGCCAAGGCTACGGCGGACAAGTCGGCACTCGGCATTCGGCAATCGGAATTCATCTTTTACCCTCATCGAGCTTCTCGTGGTCATCGCGATCATTTCCCTTCTGGCGGCGCTACTCTCGCCGGCGCTGAAGGGGGCGCGCGATAGCGCCCGTTCGATGACGTGCGTGAATAACATCCGCCAGTTCACCCTGGCGAATGTCCTGTTCGCGGGCGACCACGACGGCATGATTGTTCCCAACCGGGGTTACTCCCGCGCGGGCAACCTCGTCTATTGGCAGGGTTTGCTGGATGCTTACATGGGAGGGAACGGCGAGCCGGGCTCCGTGGCGAATTCGAAGATGGTGACGTGTCCGGCAATGACCGATCCGGCCCAGGGTTTCAGCGCGTGGGGATACGTATTCAGCATCGGACATGGTGGTCGCGCTTCTGGTAGGGAGGATCAATCCGATTTCGTCCCCCGGTACATGGGGAGCATCAAGGAGGAAAAGATGGCTCTGTTCGGGGATTCCTGGGGCAGCGCCAGTCTGCTTTTCGGCAACGGCTGGTCTCATTACAGCGCCTCCCTTGCCACCGTGTTCCGTCACAAGGGGCGGGCAAACATCGGTTTTGTGGATGGGCATGTGCAACCCATGACGTACGAAGAGATCAGCGCCGCCGGTGGCCAGGACCTGGGCGGTGGCCAGTTCTACTATGGGGAGTGAGAAAACAACCATCCGCAGCATCCGTTGGCTGATCCTCGCTCTGCTTGGCATTTCGGCGATGGCCGTCCTGGCCGAGGATGCCGTTCCCGACCTCCGGATTTTTCCCGAGAAAGAACGCAAGGACATGCTCAAGGCGTACTGGACGCGGATGTCGAAGGAGCAGCCGATCCCGGTCGCCGCGCTGAAGGAGTGGGAGGCGCGCCGCGTCCTCATCCAGAAGCAGGCCATGGACGGCTTCGGTCTTGATCCCCGGCCGTCCAACGTTCCGCTCGAACTCACTTACGGCGTCAGCTTGGAACGGGACGATTGCACGATTTCCCGCGTGTACTTCCAGACGTTCCCCGGGTTTTATGCCACGGCTTTTCTCTACATGCCGAAGAACACGACGTTCCCGGCTCCGTCCGTCCTGCATCCGCACGGGCATTGGGCCAACTGGTCCGCCGACGACATCGTGCAGTCCCGTTGCATCGGTCTCGCGCGACGCGGTTACGTTTCGCTGGTCATCCAGTACGAGCATTTCGAGGACCTGGCCACCGGGCTTCCCGTGCGCGGCGTGTTTCTGTGGAACAACATTCGCGGCCTGGATGTGCTGGAATCGCTGCCGCAGGTTGACAAGCAGCGGATCGGGGTGACCGGCGCCTCCGGTGGCGGGATGCAGACCCTGGACGTGGCCGCCCTCGATCCCCGCATCCAATGCGCGGCGATCACGGTTTGGCCGACCTACTACCACCGGGTCTGTTATTTCCACGTCTTCGGCTGCTGCTACTATTCACCGCTGGGTGCCATGCGGTACATGGACCAGCCGGACTTGATCGCGATGATTGCACCCAGACCCGCCGCCGTCTTCACCGTTACCGGCGACTGGACCGCCGGGTTCATCGACCACGAGGCGAAGGAAGTTGCGGCGGTGTACGATCTGTTCAATGCCGAAGCGGGTCCCAAGGTGGACCACGTGGAAGGGCAACAGCCCTACCGCCTCTTCAGCAGCCGCAATGGCCGGTACATTGCCGAACGATGGGAAGGGCTGCACGACTACACCCAGGCGATGCGGGAACGGATGTACTGGTGGATGGACTGGTGGCTGAAGGGCAAGCGCGATCCCAAGCCACTGCCGGAAGAAGATCTGAAGATGGAAAAGCCGATAACGCTGCAAGCCCTCCGCGGGGATGTCCCGAAGGCCCGCCAGTGGTCGAACCCCAATCTGGCGTCGGTCGTCCGCGGTTGGCGGCGATTTCAGCCGCCCGCCCTGAAGACCAAGGCGGAGGTCATTGCCTACACGCAGAAAATGAAGGCCGTGGTGATGGACCTGCTGGATGAAAAGGATGCGGCCGGTCCAAAGACGGTGGAATCTTCCACGCTGGGCAAGGAAACGCTCGCGGGCTGGGAGGTTGAGAAACTCTGGTACGTTTCCGAACCCGACGTGCGCATCCCGGCGCTCTTCATCAAGCGGCCGGGCACCGCGACCCCTGCGAAGAAGGTGGTCATCGTGACCTCATCCAACGGCAAGAACGACGTTTTCGTGGAGCCGCTCCACTCGATGTGCCAGGCAATGCTCAAGGAAGGCCGGGCCATCCTGGCGATCGACCAGCGGTTGCGCGGCGAATGGGCGTTCACCGTCACCCCGCCCGGCCAGATGCCCACGCTGGACTGGCAGGGCAACGTGCGCGTCTGGGGACGACCGGAACTGGGCATGGCGGCGCACGACATCCGGGCAGCTATCGCCTGGCTCGGAACGCGCCAGGATTGTTCGACGGAGTCGCTCCGCGTCGTGGGTTCGGGACACACGGCCGGCTATGCCGCCCTGCTGGCGGCGGCGCTGGACGCGCGGATTCAGGAGTGTGTCGCGGACCTGAACCACTCGGATTTCTCGGAAGGATTTTCGGACTACCCGCCGTCAGCCACCGCGCCCGCTTACGCCAAACGCGCGCCGGTTCTCGCTCGCATCCTGCGGCACGGCAACGTGGGTGAATTTGCCGCCCTGGTGGCGCCGCGCAAGTTGGAGCTGCTCAACGCAAATCCCCGCACGTCGTTTCAGACTGCCGAATCCGCCTACCAGCTCCTGGGGACGGGCAAACAGTTGACGATCCAGCGCAAGGAAGAGGGTGCGGACCGAGAGGCCGCGGTGGTGAACGGCGAATTCGAGGAAGGAATCAAGGGGTGGAAGTGCGAGGACGGTTCGGCTCCGACTTTGTCCACCCAGCGGGCGGACCTCGGCAAAGCGGCCCTGCAACTGGATCCCAAACAGAAGGTGACCGGCGAGCCGGTTGCAATCAAGCCGCTGACGGAATACCGGCTGTTCATGCGCGTGTCGAAACCCCTCCGTTCCATGCTGAACGTCGAGCTGCTGCGGGAGGGCCAACCGTTCAAACTCGTGTCCGACAACACCGACCGGATGGCGTTTGAGGAATGCGACTACGATTTTCTCAGCAAGCCGTCGGAAACCAGCTTGCAGATCGTCTTTTCCACGAGCGATTACCCGCCCGAGGAAGGCCCTGTGCTGGTGGACACGGTCCGCCTGGTGGCGGGGAACCAGATGGAACTGCTCAAACCTGACGGCAAGGAATGTCTTTCCGCCACCGGGTTCGAAAAACTGGAGGTCGGCGCCGCTGTCCCGATGAAAACCGCGCCGGGCTTCTTCATCCCCTACGGTCCCGGATCCGAGAACCAAGTGGTGGCCGAGGGCAAGGACGGACGGAAGGCGCTCCACATCAAGAATGGCCCCGGCACGTACGCGACGCTGGCTTCCACCATCCAGGCGCCGCTGAAGCGCGGAGGCACTTACCGCTTCGAGGTGGTGGCGCGGGGAAAGGGGACGCTGGGCATGTGCTTCTGGCACATTCCGCCGCACCTGACTTCCCGGCTGGACAACGCGGAGCTCACGGACGCGTGGAAGACGTACACGCTGGATTTCTTCGTCGAGTCCCAGCCGCAGTTGCATCCGCTGCCGACGGTGAGCGTGACGGGCGAGATGTGGGTGGACCGCATGTCGCTCAAGCTGGCGGAGGCGGCGAAACCGTGACGCGGCGAGAATGCAACCACGGGATGCCTTTTAACGGCCAATCAACTCTTCCCTATTCGCCCTCCAAAGCTCCAATTCTTCAATGACATCATGAAAACCATCACTTGCTCTTTTCGGTTGATCATCGGCATCTGGCTGGCATGGGCCTCCCTCGCCCTCGCCGCCGCCCCATCTCCCCTGACAGTCCTCGGCATGACCTACCACGACGCGGAGCAATACAACACCGAGTTCTTCCTGTACCGGCGGATGGTTCCGCTGTTCACCGAAAACCATATCGAAGCGTCGCTGATTGAGCACGGCGCGTTTTACAATCAGGACTTGAAAGACGAGGACCTCGACAAGCTCCTCAAGGGTTGCCACGTGGTCCAATTGTGGACCACCAATGAAGGCGTGGGTGCGATGACGCCGCAACTGGAAGCGCGCGCCAAACGCGTGGGCGCCGCGCTGCTCCGGTACGTCCAGGCCGGCGGCGGCCTTTTTCTCCAGCCGCATCCGGTCCGGTATGCGAACACCGACGATGAGAAATATTGGAATCTCCTTCTGGAACCGCTGGGCGTGAAAATCCTGCACGAGGCCGTTTATGACCAGACCCGCAGTTACGAGGGGAAGACGCTGGGCAAGACCCTCTTCTGGTTCACCACCAACATCGCGGCGCATCCGGTCACCGAGGGGGTCAAGTGCCTTTATCTTCCGCTGTATGGCGCGGGAGATTATCCGGGCCTGGTTGCCATGCAATACACGGCGGACTGGCAGGTGCCGGTGCGGGGGGAAACGGAAGCCCGCAGTTACCAGTCCGGCGACGATAACGCCGTTAACCTCACCGCCGCCGGAACCTACCCGAGCGCGCCTCCGGTGCTGGCGGTGCGGCAACTGGGCAAGGGACGAATCGTGTGTTACCCCATCGAGTATCTGTTTACCGGCATGAACTACGGCAATCCGCTCTGGTCGAGCGTGGTGGAATCGGCCGGCGATCCCTCGGCCAACCGTCCCAGCCAAGGAATGAAACTCCAGATGAACTGCTATAAATGGTTGGCGGAACCGGCCCTGAAGAACGCGTCGCTGGGAACCATGAAACGGGCGCCCTACCAGCCGGTCCAGTTCGAGAAGGCGGTCGACCGGGACCAGGTCCCTCTTGGCGGGCCGGCTCCGGCCGAAATCCGCGGGATTTTCGGCGCGCATTCCGCGTATAGCGACGGGAAGGGAACCGTGGATGACTATGTGAAAGCCGCAAAAGCAGCGGGACTGGCTTTTCTGGTCTTCAACGATCCCCTGGAAAAGCTCACCGCCGAGACCCTGCAGAAGCTCAAAACCGATTGCGCGAATGCCAGCAAGGATCCGTCCTTCTACGCGTGTCCCGGCATCGAGTTCACCGATGGGGACGGCAACCGTTGGGCGACGTGGGGTGAGAAGACCCTGTTTCCGGTGAAATCCTTCAAGGACTGCGACCGCGAATACATCCAGTGGGACGGCAAAGTGGTGCGCCATTACGGCCAGTACGTGTTGGCCTCCGCGTTCCCCGGCTGCGGCTTGCTGGACTACAAGCAGTTTCGCGTCAACGGCTGCCATCCGGAGAATCTCTGGTGGTTCTACCACTATTTCCCGCTCGTTTATGAGAAAGACAAACTGATCGCCGACAACTACGCGGAATATCTCTTCGGGTTGGCGGACCTGCGCGCCGTGGCCCTGGCGTCGTTCACCCGGATCACGGATCCCGCCGACGTGAAGACCGCCGTCGCGATCTGCACCACCGGCTTCAACGATCTGGCGAAGGCGAAGAAGCTGCTGAACAGTTCCACCGCTCCGTCGGGAATCTCCGGCAACCAGCACGTCAGCCAGGGACCGGTCATTGCGCAGTGGCAGGCCGTCGGCCCCCAGGGCAACTGGAGGTACACCCGCGGCGTCCAGCGGGCGCGCCTGAAATTCGTGGTGCGGTCCGCGGCGGGGATTGCGGACGTGAAAGTTCACGACGCCAACCAGGGCATTTTTCGACGCTTTGACGGAAACGGCGCGAAGGAATTGACGCGCGAGTTCGAGGCGGTCAACGACAAACAGCACTACCTGACGCTCGATGTGATGGACGTGAACGGCAAGCGGGCCTTCTCCGCGGATATCCGGATTTATAACTACACGGCGGGATTCTACCGGTGCGGTGACAATCTCAACCTGCTGGGTTCCGCGGGGCTGGTCTGGCATCCGGACCGCAACGAGATGATGCAACTCTTCCGAAACTTCGCCAACGGGAACGAGTTTGCGTTGCGCGGTTGGGACACCGGCGCCCCGCTGGCGCCCATGCCCAAGGTGCGGGCCTGCGAGACGATCTCCCTGAAGGACGTCGGCGAGTCCCCGAACTTGCCGAAGCCGCAGGCCTACCCGCTCCAAAAGACCGTGGTGTCCAAGCTCCTCGAAGTCCCGCTCGGAAGCATCAACCTGCAAATCGCCACCATGCGCATGAGCAAACTGGCGGAAACCTGGGGCACCGAGGAGCGACCCTCGCCCGCTTTCTCGAGCCCGCCGCGTGATCGAGTCGAACTGGAGTACTTTGAGCGGACCCACACGATGTACTCGCCGATGGACCGTCTGGACTACACCATCATCTGGGGCCAGCGGCGCGAGCGGGAGGGACGCAAGGATTACCGGGGCGGCATTATATGGCACGAGGGCGAGATTCGTTTCAAGAAGGATTGCATCCTTCAGGGCCCGGTGCCGATCCCCTTGGTGCAGATGATGTGCCCCACCGATCTTGAGCGGAACTGGGGTAACGTGCTGATCGCGGTGGATGCGAATGGCAACACGAGAGTCTCAGTGCTTCAGGATATGAAGAAGCGGGTGTTCACCCAGGGCCGGATTCGCCCCGGCGGTTTTGTGAGCCAGATGCCGGCGGTGGTCGGCTACACGGCCTTCCTGGCGCCGGCCGGTTCGGATTTCGCCTACAATTCGTCCATGCCGGGAGAGATGCAGATCGGGTTGGGCCGTGACGGCCAGGCCGTCAGAGCCGGAACCGTCATGCCGTACCGGTTTGCCCTCGCCACGTTTGCGGGCGCGGAAGCGAATGCGACCGTTCCCAGCGATACCGCGGCAGGATTCAACATGAACGGCGGACGCGACGGCTATCCCATCGCCATGAAAACGGGGGAAGTGGTGGACGCAACCTTTTTCTTCACAGCCAAGGCCCTTAACAACGAAACGTCGTTTGTGCTCGGTCCGCGCAATCTCATCATTGACCTGCCGATCCGCGTCCAAGGTCTGGAGGACAACGGCTGCGCGGCGGTTTACAGCAAGAAACGACCGTGGTTCCGCTTCGTCTCGGTGGTTAAAGACACCGCGTATTTCCAGGAACCGATCGACCAGAAAAACGAAATGTGGGTGGGCAACGTGTTCGTGTGCGACAACAAGGACGTGAAAATCACGTTGGTGGTGGACGGCCAGGCCGAGGGCAAGCCGCCGTTTGTTGAGGCGCATAATCCCACCGACAAGGAAGTGAGCGCCACGTTACGTGCCCCGCCCGGCGCCCCGCAGTTTGGCGATTTGACTGCCGGCGTGAAAATCCCTGCCGGTGACAGCATCCGGTTGCGAATCAACGGCAAACAACTTGAACCTGTAAATTGATCGATGAATGTTTCCATTTCCCTTTTAACGAATCGGAGAACACATGCTTGTTGACCAAGGTCTGAATGACAATGGGCGCGTCCCCAACGCCTCACGCGAATCATGCCGGGGCGATACACGATAACGCTCAAGGAACCCTTGGGCAAACACTGGCATGGCGAAATCGCCACATGCACGCTGCCATCGGAGATTCGCCACTGCCCGGTCCGGGTCTCACAGAATGGTGCGGCAACGGCCTGCCAGAAGTCGGGCGGCCTCCTGGCCATCCTCGTCGAAAATCTTCAGCCCGGTGAGGAACGCACCTGCGAGATCCATGCTTCCGACAAGCGAAAGGAAACGGCTGAGAACGGTGTTCGGTTCGTTTCATCCGGAGCCGATGCGGTTTTCACCAACAGCCTGATCGCGTTGAAACTTCCCGCCACGCAACAACGGCGGCTTCAGGTTGTTCCTGGACCGATTCTCGCGGTCCGTCGCGGCAACAGCCCCTGGCTCGGCCGTGGTCGGTTGGAAAGTCCGTTTGCCGTCAGGTCCATCAAGACGCAAATTGTTGAGAAAGGGGAACTCTGGACCACGGTCGAAGTGGTTTATACTTTTGATGGCGGCCACACCTACCGCGTCCGAATCCAGATGCGCCCGACCGATGAAGTGTGCGAGGTGCAGGAGGAAAGCACGTTGCCTGTGCGTCTCTGGCCGGCGCCGCGTCCGTATCGCGAGATCGGCACGTTGGGAAAGTCCTTCTGGGACCAGCCGCCGGCCGCCGTGGCCAACCCGTGCTCGCGCCCGTGTCCGACCAGTAATTTCATCTTCGATGTTCGAGCGGGCCTTTGCGCGGACCGGATGGTCACGCACTCGACGGGTTCATGGGAGATCATGGACCTGCCGCTCGAGGGAAAGACCGCCCCCCAGTCCAGCTGGGGGCAGGCTCTGGGAAGGGTGGTCGGCGCGCCCACACTCAAAACCTACACCGCGATGCGTCCGGCGCTGCCGTTCATTGACGGCGGATGGATGGGCGTGTATCGCAACGGACGCGACGAACTGCTCGGCGTCGCCTCGCTCGATATAACCCACTGGCGCGGGTCTGACGACGTAGTGCATCCTGCGCACCGCACGCCGGGGGCGAGCATGGAAGTGTTGTTGCTCGACTCGAAGGACGACGGTTCATGCTTCCGTTTCCCCATCGAGAACATGACGCGGCGATGGTTGCTCGCCGTGATGTCCCGCAAGGCGAGTGAGGGGTTGGGGAATTGGAGGAAACCGAAAGGCAAGCCCGTCCGGATCGAACCGAATTGCGACAGTCCGCTCTGGGCAATTCGCACGCGCCGTGGGGATCTGCGACTCGATAAGGTCAAAGATTGGATTGTGGACTGGCCCGACGCCGGTGATAAACATCCGCGCATCTTGTGCGGGGCGCCGGATTTCCCGGCGATTCGCAGGAAGATCCGCTCGATACCGGAACTGAGGCGCAACTACGAAAAGACCCACCGCCTGCACGCCGCCGACCACTACCTCATGACCGGGGAATCCGGCGGCTTGAAGGCCATCGAGATGGTGACCCAAGCGCGGGTGCTCATTGAGAACATCCTGGCGCGCGGTTACGCCGGACCCATCTATGCCATCGGCCTCTCGCGGGCGTTGCGGCGTTATGTGCTGGCCTGCGACATCATGTGGGATACGTTCACGCCCGGGGAAAGACGTGAGGCGCGCCGCGTTTGCGCGCTGGGGGGTTACATCATGACGGACGGCGACTGGTGGCAGTACGCCTGGCGCAAGGGGGAAACCACTTATCTTCCGAACTTCAATACGGACGTTTTCACCAGCGCGGGTCTGATTGGCCTGTTTCTGTCCAACCATCCCTGTTCGAAGGTCTGGGTCCGCTCCCTTGTTCAGCGTCTGGACTTCGAGTTGAAGCACCACCTGCGCGAGGACGGCGGCGGCGAGGAAAATGGGCACTACCTCTGGGCCACATGGTCCATGCTTTACTTTTCGGTCTTGTGGGCGCTTCGGCACGGCGGGATCAAGGATTATTCCAGTGACCCGAATGTGCTGGCCGGCGCGCGTTTTCTCATCAAGACGCTTGGCCCTCCGGACCCGCGCGACGCGGGACGGAGGATGATGCCACCGATTGGTCATCACCCGCATGTCCGCAAGGCTTTGTCCTTCGGTCCCTGGCTGGCCTCCTTCCTGAAGGATTCCGATCCCGTGCTGGCCGGCAACCTGATGTGGGCCTGGCGACAGACCGGCGCGCTCGTGTACCGGAACCCCGATCACCAGGGACCCGAGGCCGACCCGCTCACCCAACACTACATCTTCCACGATTCAACCATCCGTGAAACGCCCCCAAAATTGGGAAGTTACAATTTCCCTCGCGTTGGCGTGGCGCTCCGCAGCCACGATGACAGCGGCAAAGGCAGTTTCCTCTTTCTCAAGGCGGGTCGCGTTCATTCGCACCACGATGAGGACGAAGGTTCCTTCCACTACTTTGGTCGGGGCGCGCCTCTTGCGCTCGATGGATTGCCGATCCAAAACGGCGCGAAGGCGAATGAACACAACGCGGTGACGTTCGGCAAGTACGGCCAGCCGAGCGGTGTGGTCGAGTGCTTCAAGACCACAGATGTCGCCGACTACGTGCGGGCGCGGATTGCGCCGCGTGGGTTTGCCTGTGACGCGATGTATATCGACGACACCCATCGCAGCGGTTGGACGCGCGAGATCGTGTTCATCAAGTCATCCAAGCCCGGTGGCGTCGAATATGTGATCGTGAAAGATTCCGTCGTGGGCCCCGATCCCTGTCAGTGGAATCTCGATGTGCTGTCGCAAAAGCCGCGTCTCGTGACACCGCGGCAGGCACAAAATCGTGTTTGGTTTCCCGGGCATGAAGAGTTCGGGATGGGACTGGACGTGATCATCACGGCGCCGGCGCGCCCCAAGATCGTGCTCGAAAAGGGCGTTGTGAATCCACAGATCCTGAATGCACGCGGGCGCCGCAAGCTGCCGGAGAATCACCTTCTCTGGCCGGTGGTGGAACACTGGCTGATGCACACCCTCGCACCACCGGGAACGACTTTTGCGGTCGTACTCTTCCCCCGACGACCGGCCGAGAAGGCGCCCGTTGTCGAATATCTTGAACGTGAGGAGACGATCTCGATCCGTCACGCCGAGGGCCGAGATTTGGTTTTCCTGCGGCCGAATCCGATGGTCGGCGTCAACATCAACGGCGTTGTCTTCCGCGGGAAGGCGGGTGTCTTGCGCGAACGACACAGCCATCGGGTCGCCCAGCCGCTGGACGAAATTGAGATGCGCTTGGTGGATTATCCAGATCGCTCATGCAGCCGCTAGCAAAAATGTTCAACCGTTCTAAACAACAACCCCTCACCCACCCCGTTATGAAAAAGCACCTTCTTACCTTCAGTATCGGCATTGTTTTGGGCATGCCAACCGTCCAGGGCGCGGAGACGGGCAAAGCCACCGTCCTGCTCAAGGATACATTCGACGAAGACACCTCCCGGGACATCGGTTGGGACAAGCCGAATTCATGGGAACGCGTTGATGACAAATCGCATGGCGCCAATGACCGCGCCTCCGTGACGCCTGCAAAAAAGCTCTCGTACCTCCGTCTGAAACTGCCGGAACCGATCAATCTCGACACCGAAAAGTGCTTCGTGCGTTTCAGCGCCCGGATCCGGAGCATTCCACCGGACCAGAAGGGACAAACGCGCCTGGAGTTGAACCTGGGGAAGGAGGATGGATCCTACTACACAATGCAGATCACGCCGGAAGCCGTGCGGGTTTTTATGCTGACGCATCCCGGAAGTCCCGAACAGAAGCAGATGGGTCAACGCTCGGCAAGCACGCACAAGATGGCCGAGGACGAGCAGTACCACACCTACACCCTGGAGCTCCGTTCCAAAGGAATCGTGGCGGTTTACTTTGACGGCGAGAAACTGGACGAACAGGAGCTTCGCGATCCCGACAATCCCGAAACGGAATTGACGCGCCTATGGGTGGGATTCGTTGATTCCAGCGAGGAAGGGAGTGGCGGGAAAAACTGGTTTCTTGACGAACTCACCCTTGCGAAGGAACCGGCCAAATAACCACACGATGAAAATCAACGGACTCTTGATTGACTGCTCTAGGCTCCTCGAGCGCCACAAGTACTACTTCCGACTGGTGGACTTCATGGCCGACTGGGGCATGAACCTGCTGGTTCTGCATTTCACCGACGATGCCGGCTGCGCGGTGAAACTGCCCGGCTTCGAACAACTCGCGATGCCGCACGCCTTCACCGCGGCGGAGGTCCGCAAGTTGATCCGTCACGCCGCGCGGCGAGGCATCGAAATCGTTCCGGAAATCGAGACCTTTGGGCACACCCGCTGCATCACGGACCGGAAGGAATTCCATCACCTGTATGCCGGGCCGCCCGGTAAGCAATTGGTCTTCAATGCCATTGATCCGTTGAATCCCGAAACTTGGAAACTGATGGGCGAGTTGCTGAAGTCGGTCGTTCGGCTGTTCCCGAGCCATTTCATCCATGTCGGGTGCGATGAAGTGAACCTGACGGAATACTGTCAACAACGGAAACTGGATGCCGACCAAGTGTGGGCCGATTACGTCAACCGCATTTTCGACCTGACGCGCGGCTGCGGCAAGGCGCCGATGTTTTGGGCCGACCACCCGCTCCATTCGCCCCGCATCGCCTCACGGCTTCAGAAGAACGTTATGGCGATCTGGTGGAATTACAGTCACCTGCTGAAAGTCAGCGATCTGAAGCGCCTGCAGAAGGCCGGTTTCCGTCGCATCCTGGCGGCCCCCTCAACCGCCAATTACTCGATGCGGTTTCTGACTCCGCGCCGCCAGCTCGTCAACGTCCGTAAGATGGCGGTCTGCGCCCGGCGATATCGTCTCGATGGGGTGCTCAACACGGTGTGGACCACCACGCGCTATTCGCAGGGCGCGATGTACTACGGCATCGCGTACAGCGCCTTCGCAGCCAGGCATCCCGACGGAACGTTGTGCGCGTTCAACCAGCAGTTTGCGCGAAAGGTCTTTGGAACCGGACTCACTCGCGACTTGGCCGCTTTCCTGAACGGCTGGATCAAGATGGATATCCACTATCGAGTCACGCTGGCAGTGATGAAAAAGGAAAGGCTCGAACGCAACTTCCTGGACACTCTTGAAAAAACACGGCAGGTCGGTGAGCGGATTCTGCCTTTAGCCAATAAATATACCCCGGCCAGAAACCGTGCCATTTGGGAGGCCATGGCGCTGGCGGCCAAGACGGCGTGGGTTTGCGCGGCGGGGGCGCTGCTCATGAACGGGCGCAAGCTGGATGCGGCCCGGAAACAAACGTACAATCAGTTCCTGCGTGAAACCCGTCGCGAAATGTCGCGGGATTGGGACCGCACCCGTTTCCCGGACGACCCCAAGAAGCATCGCCCGCAATTCCCCAGTCCCGTCGAGGCCGCCCAGCACGCCCTCATCATCCTGCGCCATCTCCCGGTGGCGCTTGCTTCGGATCGTGATCCTCGTCGGGCTTCTTCATGAATTTCAGTTTCAATATGTTTATACCGAAGAGCCTCTTGCAAAACTCCGCCGCGAAATGTAGCTGCGCTTCTGCGAAGCGCAGACTTCCGACCTGCCCGCCACCTGGCAGGCGGGTAGACGGCGCTTCACAGAAGCGCCTCTACAGAATTTTGCAAGCAGCTCTGAAATAATGCCAGCTTCTCCAGGGCACCTCCGGAAACCCATTTTCTTTGCGACTCTCGTGATTCCTCGGATTCTTTTTACCTCTGTAGGAGCCGCTGCCAGCGGCGACCGGTCGCGGTTGGCAACCGCTCCTACAGGGTTTCCGGAG
>JACQHZ010000026.1 GCA_016198745.1 Verrucomicrobiota bacterium | reverse complement strand
GCCTGATATACCATGATTAAAGGTTATGAGAAGCGATCTTGGCGCCGCAAGCCGCTCCCCGCCGGAAAGAGAACGGGCCTTGAAACATGCCGCCGCGACATGCTTCACTTTGGTGGAATTGCTGGTCGTCATCGCAATCATCTCGATCCTGGCGGCCTTGCTGATGCCGGCGATTCGAGGCGCCCGAGACCGGGCCAAGGCGGCGAACTGCATGGCCAACCTGAAGCAGATCGGACTCGCCATTTTTATCTATGCCGGGGAAAACGACGGCAAACCGCCGCCCCATTTTAACCCGGAGAGTTCTCCCGTTCAATGGCCGGTCAAACTGGTTTCGTCGCTGGGTCCCGTGAAAGTCACCTGGACCATGGCTGAGATGAACCCGGTGCTGCGATGTCCGGTGAACCCGCTCACGCAGAATCTTGGCGGCAATCCGTCAAATTACTCGTTGAATTCCAGTATCACGCGGGATACCCCCGGTTTCTTCAAGTTGTGGAGATTGGATTCCATTCCCGATCCGGCGCGGATCATCCTGGCGCTGGACGCGGGGCCTGATCCTGGTGCGCCAAACCGGCCGGCTTATAACACAACCTCGAATCCGGGCGATCTCGCTCTTGCCAGGCAGGGGAACTGGCATTTCGGCAAACTGAATGCGCTTTTCTGTGATGGACACGTCGGAACCATTAAAACCAATCTGTTGACCTACGCAACCTTGAATCCGCTCTGAACACACGCCGCAAAATTATGACTGCAAAATGTAGTTTGAACCTCTTGCAAAACTACGCCGCGAGATGTAGCTGCGCTTCTGCGAAGCGCAGGCTCCCGATGGACGGCGCTTCACAGAAGCGCCGCTACAAAGTTTTGCAAGCAGCTCGTTTTATAACGTTTTATTTTTGGGCGACCACCCTGGCGTTCACCGCCCTTGCGGAAATTGATCTCGCGACCGCTCAGCCGCTGAAGACGCAGTTGGTGAGCGTGCCGGTGCGTTCTTCCAGGGCATGGAGCACGGCGTTGGCGTCCAATTCTCGCGGCGGCTTCAACTTCATCACCCAGTTCTACGAATACAAGTCTGCCGCGCCTGTCGAGTACGTGGTCTTGGACCTTCAAACGGGCAAATGCGCCATCACGGAAGGCGATTCCGGGCAGTACACCAACAGCAATTACCAGCATGGCAACCAAGTTCGCGCCAGGAATGGGCGAATCTTTTTTTCTGAACTTGGAAATGTCATTACCTACTACGATCCTGCCGATGAAACGATCAAGAAGGTGGGGGAAGTGGCTGATCCGGAGATGGGCGACAAATTTGTCTTCCGCCTGGAGTTTGGACCCGATGGGATGATTTACGGCGCAACCCAGGCGAAGGATTTGCCCACCGTGGTTCAAATTGATCCGGACACCTTGAAATACAAGGTTCTGGGGCAGGTCGGCAAGAATCGCGTGAGTTACTCCTACGGCTACTACCTGGCTGCCGATCCGCCCTGGGTTTATGTCGCCGTGGGACAGACTCCATGGGAATTGGCTGCTCTCAATATCAAGACGCGCGAATCCAAGGTTCTCAAAGTGTGCGCGGGCGCAGGCTGGATCAGCCTGGATTTGAAGGAGGAGGGAATCATCGCCAAACTAATTTCATACAAGGATACACCCGAGGCAAAACAAGACATCTTTTGGTGCGCCGACGGCGTCATTCATCCGTTTGAGCCGAATTATGATCCCGCCAAACTTCCATTCAAACCACGCTCCGTCAAGCCGATCCATTCGCCGGTGGTTAAACCGCCGGAACTTGATCTCTCACAGTTAAATCCGGACGCGGATGGCGCCGGCCACGTTTTCTGGCGCCCGGCGGACAGCAAAGATGCATGGAAAGATGTCCCGTTCAAGGTGAAATATATAACGCCGGTCGCGATCGAATCACTGATCGCTTTGCCCAATGGGACTTTGCTTGGCAATGCGAAACAATATCACGGTTTTTTTTCGTATAACCCCGCCGATAAGAAAACCAGTTTTTACGGCGCGCATGGTCCAAGCCAGGGGCCGCGCACGATCATGAATGGCTTGGTTTACATCGCCGGTTATCCCAGCAGCGTTTTGTATCGTTACGATCCATCCAAGCCCTGGACCTCAAATCGTCTGCTCGAAGAAAGCCAGGATGCTCCGGCGGAACTCAACCCCCTCAAATTGGGGAACTTCCGTCCGCATACCGACACCCATTACGCCTGTTTCCTGGAACCTTCAAAAAATGGCCGGCTCTATTTCGGCGGTCGGCGCGAGCGAACGGGAACCGGCGGCGGCGTCGGCTTTTATGATCCCGTCAAGAAAAGCTTCGGCGGCCACCACGAAGGCCTGAACTTTTTAAAGCCTCGAGGCATGGTTTTGATGGATGAGCAGGAACGGATCATTTATTCAGGCGTAGTCCAGGAAGACCCCGGCGGCACTGGAAAAATGCCAACCGAAGCGCAACTCGTCTGCTACGACATGGAGTTGAAGGAGGCGGAGCGCATCACCATCCGTCCAAAGCTCCAAAACACGGGCGCTCTTTACAAAGTGAGTCCGACACAGATCATCGGCCTGGTCTCGGAGAAGGGGATTTACCGTTACGATCTGGCCCAAAAAAAATGCCTGAACTGGAGTTCCTTGCCTTTTGAGATGACTGGTGCGAAAGCCCAAAAGCAAAACGATCGCTCCATCTGGGCGATCCTGGGGGCGAAGACTTTGGTGCGAGTGGATCCATCCACATGCAGAGTGGATATCGCGGGTGAATTTGATGGTCCGGTAACTTGTATGACGTGGGTTGGAGATGATCTTTATGCCGCCACGGGCGGCGGCGCGGATAATATGGCAGGGACAGAGTTGCACAAGGTCATTCTGAAGCTTCCAATTGATTCCTCCGAACCGGAGAACTAAGAGGTCCCAACAAAATGACCAAACACCCACCCAAATGAAACGTCTCCTCTGTCTTTTTACTGTGTTGCTGGCCAATCAACTCTATTCTGCCGAGGAGCCGGCGGCGTACCTGCCATTGGACGAAGAAGTTCGCGACGCCTCAAGCAACACGCATGCCTTTTTGGATCCTTATAAGACCTTGACCTACTCACCGGGCGTAGTCGGCATGGCTGCCAATTTCAAAGGGAAAAACCTGATTCGCACCCCCAATAAATCAAAACTCAATTTCTCGGACAATCTGACGATTGGTGGTTGGATTAAGCTGCCGGAAAGCAGTGAAGGCGACTCCATCGCATATGGAATATTTAGGCGCTGGGAACATGAACATGGGCAGTTTAGCATTGAGATTGCCGGAAAGAAAAATACAGGAGGACGCATGATCGCTTTTTTGTCCACCGACGGCGCCAAGTTGATTCATCTTAACTCTCCGGTTCAAGTTGTGCCTAACGAGTGGTTTTATGTGGTATTTGTCTATCGCAAAGAATCCAATAAAGCGGAACTTTACGTGGAGCCTCGCTCCTCAACAGAACTCAATCCCCCTGCAGAGCTGCAGCTTGAAGCGCCACTGCATCACGCCGAAGTTGCGGAGTTTGTGATCGGTCATGGTATGGGCAGCCATTTTTATTCTGGTTTGATCGATGAAGTCGTTGTCTTTGAAAAGGCTCTGGAGCGCAAGGATATCGGGCTGCTTTTTCTTCAGGGTAAAAATGGCAAGTCAGCACTCGCCAAACCTTGAGCAAGATCAATCTCACGCCAAGTTCGTCCAAGGGTCTGATCTCACCTTGGATTGAGACCCGTTTTTGGCTCAGCCAAGAGCCGTTCCTGGGGCATCGCGCGCCGCACCAGCGTTCTGCGCGGACGACGACCATTCGTTTTGAGCGAACTTCCAACGATTGGGTTGTTCATTTCAAATGCGAAGCGGGACCAGCCGCTGCAAATCAGGAGATTCGCCCCATTGGCGATCCGGATCTTTGGCGCGCCGAATATGTTCTCATTCAAATGCCGGTAGGCGCCGACGGTGGATGTCTCCATCTGACGGTAACGCGACAGGGCCAGTTGCTCAGCGAGCGGCACGATAAATTACTCAATCCCATTACAGGCTGGAGCGCGCAAGTTGCCGAAAACCCGCATGGATGGGAAGCAACCATCACACTACCATCTCAAGAGATCCCCCACCCCTGGCGGATGCGGCTGGCGCGATGGGTCCCCGCCGAAGGCATTACCCGTTGGCCCACGCCTTTTGGCTCGTGGTGGCACGTGGAGCAGGCTGATTTCCTGGCGCTGGGCGGTCCGCCTGCCGCCCCTGCTGATGGATGTTCTTATTCGGATTTGGCGATTGAAACATTTATCAAGAGTCGAGAGCACGATCTATTTGTGGAAGCGCAAACCGAGCCGCTCAACGGTCCCGATCCCGGAAAAGATTGCATTAAGGATTATTATTTGAAGCAAGAGCCTCATCCGGAAGGCGCTTTCCTCGATCAGCTAACCCAGCGTGTTTCCAAGCAGCCATGCCTGGCTTTCGGAACTCTTCCACCTGTTGAGATGATCCGTTGCGATGATATTTTAAGGAACAAACTTTGGTTCAGAGACGCTTTTGTCGAATTTGGACCCATCCCGGATTGGGACGCCCATCGAGATAACCTCTATGCGATGATGCATGTCAGCCGGTTCGATTTCCTCGCCGAGCTGGTTTCGGCGCACCGACAACAAGGCGATCCCAAATACGCGCGCAAAGCGATCGAGTTGACTGAGAGTTGGCTGGAAGGCTACGATCTTCGACAATCCCTGACGCCGGTGCGATTTGGAGTCCGCTGGTGCCCAATCATCATCTCGCATCGCCTGGTTTGCATGGTGCGCACCCTTTTCTCCCTGCTCGATACCGGCCTGGTTCGAGAAAAATTACTCCTGGACCTTTATAAAGCGGTTGTTGAAGTGGCCACGGCGCTGGATAAAAGGATTTTTCGGATTTATCCGAAAAATCACAGCCTCATCATATCGAGCCATATCGTCCAACTTTCCGTTTTATGCGCGGAACTGAAAAGAAATGAATGGATGCGTCAAACCTACTTCGATCACTTTTTAGCCGCGCTCCGGACGCAATTTCTGCCCGATGACGTGCAAGTCGAACTCTCCACCATGTACCACATTGTTTGCTACCAACGCATCACAGAAGCCACAACGCTCTGCGAGCAGGCCGGCGTCCAGGTCCCTTCCGAGATCACCGATTGGCGACGACGCATCCTAAAGGCATCGGCATGCTACCTCTTGCCCAACGGGGAAGTGGCAGCGTTCAATGATGGAAAAATGAGCGGCTCGGGCGATGCGATCGGGCGCAAGGATGATTGCCTCAAAGACATCATTTTGCGGGAGGGACCATCCCTGGGGATCGAGGAAGGCCTTGCGATCGCTTCTCACGGCAGGAAGGGCAACATGACGGCCCCTTTCAGTCATACGTTGCCGTTTGCAGGCCATTTCATTTTGCGCGACGGCTTGGGACCATCCAGCATGGCGTTGGGTTTTGATGCAGGCCCTTTTGGCACGGCTCACGCCCATGAGGATGCCCTGACATTGGTCCTGGTCCGTTATGGCAAGACGCTCATCACCGACATCGGGTCCGGCGCCTACGACGCTGAGATTCCCATGCGCAAATACAGCACTTCCACCGCGGGACATTCCACCATCTGTGTGGATGGCGAAAACCAGGCCACCCGCTTCTTTCCCGAGCAATGGAAACGCACAACCCCATGGTATGGGCGCCATTTCTTTGGGCGCTTGGTTCAATTCGCGGCCGGCGAGTATGCCTGCGGTTATGGCGAAAACGGACACATTGCCGTCAAACATCAACGTGCGGTTTTATTTGTGAACCATCACTACGTTTTTGTCTTGGATTTCTTGTCCGGACAAGGAGAACATCGCCTGGAATCGCATTTTACGCTGCCTCCCCTGCCCTTTCAGAAGACTGGCCGAGAGCTCATGACCACCAGTGGCAGTGGCGATTTAGATATTCAGATGATCCATCCAAAACGTTTTGAAGCGACCGTCGCTCTGGGCCAAAGCGAACCGTTCGCCGGCTGGGTGATCGAAGGTCAGTACGGGCAAAAGCCCAGCCCGCGGCTCACGTTTCAAATGAAAGAGCAGCTTCCATGTTGTCTGGTGACTCTTTTGACTCCGTTTCAAGAGAGAGCCGAAATTCCAGAAGTCATCGGCCGGGAATCCGATCAACAGCTTGCGCTTGCGCTTTCAGTTCAAGGCGGGGACGCCTCCCTGATTTGCAGTCGAGAACCTTTCGACGTGTCCTTTCGCAACAAGGAAGTTTCATTCAAGGTCTCCCAAGGCAAGGAAGCAGAGCTGTCTTTTAACGAAAAAATTTTATAAAAATGCTGTCTCAGACCCCCTTGACCTTCGCGCCGCCGAATGCAACCCATGGAACAAAGATGACCGGGATGCGCCCACGATATCAGCTTGGCGTCATTGGCCTTGGCGCGCGGGCCGAGACGTTTGCGAAGCAGCTGGCGGAGGGCGCCCACCCGCGGGCGAAATTGTTTGCCTTGTGCGACATGGATGAAGATCGCCTGCAAAAATTCTGCGACTACTGCGGCATTCGAGAAACCCGACGGTTCACTGACTCGCGCGAGTTTTTGCGCCAGGCCGAGATGGATGCCGTGATCATCACCACGCCGGAGTTCACGCACAAGGACGTCGCGATCGAGGCGATGCAGGCGGGCAAACACGTGTATCTCGAAAAGGCGATGGCCACGACCAGCGACGAATGCCGTGCGATCATCCGCGCGCATCGGCGGTCGGGCGTGATTGGCTACCTGGGTTTCAACCTGCGGGAGGTCAATCTCTTTCGCCGCATCAAGGAGACCGTGGACTCCGGCGTCCTCGGACAGATCATCCACCTGTCGGGCAGCGAGCAGTTGTCGGTGGCGCACAGCGCGTCGTTCATGCGCCGATTCCATCGGCGCAGCAAACAATCGGGAGGTTTCCTGAATACGAAGTGTTCGCACGACCTCGATTTCATGCAATGGCTCGTCGGCCACCAGCACCGGATCATCAAGGTGGCGAGCTTCGGCGGCACGAATGTTTTTCTTCCTGAAAAAGGGCCGATAGGCCGCGGAAAATCTTGTCATGAATGCCCCGCATCCATCCAGCGCGCGTGTCCATACAGGGACCAGGCGGGCTTCGTTTTCCCGGTCACCGGCGCCAAACCCATTCACAAAACGCAACAGACGGAAGTCTATGGCGGGGACCTGTGTGTCTATCACGACGACAAAGACATTGTGGACAACCAGACCGTCATCTTCGAATGGGATCACGGCGTGCGCGGCAACTTCAACCTCCAACTCTTCCAGCGCGACGGCCGGCGGGAGATCAAGGTCTGGGGAGAGAAAGGTTTGTTGGAAGCGGATACATCCGAGAACATCATCCGCGTCATCAAGTCTGACGCCTGCTCGCGCGCCTCGCGCAGGCCAGCCAGCGAGGGCATCGAGCAGAAAATCGAGAACGCCCCCGGCGGGCACGGCGGTTCGGACAAAGTGATGCTGAAGCGGTTTCTCGACGCAATCGAGAACCGGGAACAACCCGAATCGGGATTCGCCGAGGGACTGGCCGCCACGCTGCTGGCCGAAAAGGCGGATGAATCGCGGTTGAGCGGCCAAGTTGTGAAAATTCTCCCTAACGAGTACCTCTAGCCCGGATATTTCATGAGTCCTGAAAAATCATCGCAATTTGTTTGTAGGGCAACGGGCCCCGTTGCCGCCTGCTGCGATTGGCAGGCGGGCCGCCTGCCCTACAGTTCATGAAATATGTGGGTTAGGAATCCATGAACAATCTATCCGTCATCACAAAAGAGTTTGGGGACATTTCCCAATGGATGAAATGTCCGCCGTTTTGGATCGCCAAGCCCGACATGGGATTGCCGCTCATCGAGAAGCTAAAGCAGGCGACGGCGCGGACGATCGGCCGAAGCGCGGGCGGACGGGACATCATCGCCATCGAGTACGGCGAGAGAGAAGAGATCAACGCCACAACCGATAACCTGCATTCGGCCATTGCGGCCAAGATCGCGCCGCCTGATCCGACCGAGATTTATCCCGAAACATTCTACGGATCGAAGCGGCGAACGAAACCGGTGGTGGCGATTCAGGGCGGCATTCATGGAAGCGAACTGACGGGCACGGTTGCGACGTTCAACCTCTGCCAGATCATCGAGACCGGCAACGACCTGCGCGGCAAGCCCTGGCCGCGTCTCGCCGAACTCGCCCGCAACACCCGCATTGTCTTCATCCCGTGGCTCAACATGGACGGTGTCGAGCGGTGGCCTGTACCGAACACCAGCGGGGCGCCCGCGGAGCTTCACAATCGCCTGACACATGGAGTCCTAGCCGATGGGACGCCGTTCAAGTATCCAGAAAACAAACGTTGTTTTCCCATCCCGCCTGACAAGGTCGCCTACATGGGCTGCTACTTCAACGACGCGGGGGTGAACCTGCAGTACGATTTCACCTCGCTGCATCGGCAACCTGAAACGCAAGCGTGGATGGAGTGTTACCTGCGCGAGCGCCCCGACGGCATCGTTATCTGGCATTGCAATGCCGGTTCGATGATCGACACGCCCGATTATTATCTCCCTGTCGGCCATCAGCACACCATCAGCCGCATCGGCGGCGCGGCGCGGAGTCGCTTGCTTCGCGAGGGGTATGAGATTGGTCGGATGAGCTGGGGCGCCTTGCCGAGCTTCGGGAAGCCGTTCCTCACGCAGATGGCGGCGACTTACCTGGTCTGCGGCGGCACGCCGGTCATGTGCGAATTGCCAATGGGCGCCAAGGAGTGGTTCTTTACGCTCGACCAGATGCTCGACATCGGCCTGATCACGTTGGAAGAAATCCTGTTCTTCGCCCATCGCGACGGTCTGCGGCCCTACGAGCTTTGGGACAAGGTGAAGAAGAAACTCGCGTCCAGACCGGAGTGAATCCGTGATCAGCCTTACGGTGGCTGGCAAAGGGAGACGGGATGAGGGGTTGTGGGTTCGCCCTGCACACCGTGGCGGTTTCTCCAACACCCACGTCGTCGCGGCCATGCCCAACGGCATCACAATCGAGGCGGACCAGACCGTCAACCCATCCATCGAAGATCTCTTGGTCGGACCATTGCGGATCAAAGACGTTTGCTGAATCTGAGCGAAACGCCCAACGCATGCTTTTGATTTGATGTGTTCCTCTGGGATATGCGACAAAAAGCCGCGCGCCAGCGCCAACCATGAAACTGCCCCCATCCTCCGACATCCGCCATCTCGTGAACGCAGCCTTGAAGGAGGACCTCGGAACGGGAGGTGATGTGACATCGCTCGCGACCATCCCCGCCAACGCCGTTTCATGCGCCTGCATCGTTGCGAAGGCAACCGGGGTTCTCTGCGGCGTTGAAGCGGCAGCCGAGGTGTTTCGGCAACGGGATCGCAAAGCCAGGTTTTCGCGCCGATTTCGGGATGGCGCGATGGTGCGGCGAGGCGAACGCATTCTCGAAATCCATGGAAAGACCCGCGCGCTTCTCTCTGCCGAACGGGTTGCCCTCAATTTCATCCAGCGTCTGAGCGGAATCGCAACCCTGACCCGGCGATTTGTGGTTCGCGCGAAACACGCGGCGAAAAACCCGAAACTCCAGATTCTCGACACGCGGAAGACCACTCCCCTCCTTCGCGCCCTGGAGAAATACGCCGTCTGTTGCGGCGGCGGCGTGAACCATCGGTTCGGGCTTTACGACATGGTTCTGATCAAAGACAACCACCTGGCCGCGCTCGCAACCCGATGCCGACAGCCCGTGATCGAGGCGGTGTCGCAAGCGCGCAAACGATGCCCTGCGTTGAAGATCGAAGTGGAATGCGCCGCGCTGGACCAGGTCTGCGACGCCATTGCGGCAAAGGCCGACATCATCATGCTCGACAACATGAGTCTGCCGGAGATTCGGCGGGCGGTCCGGCTGGTGAACGGTCGCGCGAAGATCGAGGTGTCGGGCGGCGTGAGTCTCAACCGCGTCGCCGCGCTTGCTCGGACGGGCGTGAACTTCATCTCCGTCGGCGCCCTCACTCATTCCGCGCCATCGCTGGATTTCTCGCTGGAAATTGAACCTTCGACCCGGCGCGATTGAACATCAGCCGCCGCAAGGTCCCGCGAGATTAAATGGTGCCCCGAAATTCATCGGGGTTTCGCGTTCCGCCGTGGCTTGCCACGGCGAGTCCGTCCTGTGGCGGACTTAAGAATGCACGTCTGGCCATCGGCTGGAAAAAACGGAACAAGCGGTTGCGCTCCATCAGGTCCAGCAGCTCGTCCGGGAGTTTGACCAGCAGGAAACGGAACTCCTGAAAAGGACGATACCATTCGCGATCCCAGTGAGTGCCGGAAATGTAGTGTGCGGAACGAATCATTTGCAATGTTGATAGCACAACTGCTGATTCAACACAATGTGGACACTTTCCATTCATTTAGGGTAGGATTACGCCATGGCTCGCAAACCCGTCACCCGATCATTGCCCGCCCTTCGCAATGCCTGTCCCCATTTTCGCGGATTCGCTCCCAAAGACAACCGCGTCGAACAAATCGTCAAGTTCCTGGAGGGGGTCATAGAAAGAATCCGCCGGAACCATCCCATCTCCTTCTATTCCATGCGCGAGACGGCCAAGCACTTCGGGGTTTCGCTCAAGACCGTGGGCGACGCCTATACCCGCCTCGAAGCACAGGGGCAGATCACGTGTCTCCGCGGTTCGCAAACACTGATCCAGGGGTACAAACTCCAACCGCGTCATTCGATCCGCGGGGTGGTCGGATTGCCCGTCTTTCTTCCCGGCTTCATGATCGGCACCGTGTGGCGCACGCTTTTCATGCGGCTCGAGGCGGAGCTTCGCCGCCGCCATTTCGTGGCGGATTTCATCTTCTATCGCGAACAGGACGAGGGAAGCCCGGACCTGGGTGAACGGATGGTCGCCCACAAACTCGACACCATCTTCTGGTGGGCGCCCTCGAAGGCACTGGCGCCAATCCTCCATCGCCTCCTCGATGGCGGCATTCAGGTTGTGGTGGTGAGCAATGGCCAGGGCCATTTTCCGAGAGAACAATACTTCCTGAATCTTGAGCGAGCCTACGAGGAAGGCATCGTCTCCTGGCGTCGGAAGGGGATTTCCTCAGTCACCATTCTGAACTCGACCACCCCGACGCTCCGCCAGGATTCGAATCTCGTCATCCGTATTCTGCAGCAGCAGCAAATCGCCTTTTCCACGCTGGAAGTGTCCAACGCCGAAATCGTTCCTTGCATCAACCGTCTGGCGCGAAAATCGAATCATGGCGTTATCCTGCCGGTTCACGCCTGGTATGAGCAACTTTGCTTCCAATACCCGCAGGCCATGGAAAAACTTTTTCGGGGATGCCGCACCCTCCTCATGCAGGAATCGGTTTACCAACCGTATTTTTGCGGGAAAAATGTGCGGGTGGACTCCATTCGCTTCGATTGTGAAAAAATCACCAAACGCATCGCTCGCGATATCAGCAGTCAAAGGACCAACACTTCGGAACGATTGGCCACCTTCTACACTTCGTGGGCTCCGGACATTGATCTGGGAAGCGTCTCACGGGACATTTAACCCGGATTTGTGTTATGATTCTGTATGGATTGCACCCCCCGCCCCACCATGCCTGAGTAGTCGCCATGATTTCAAAAAAGATTGTCGCACTGAAGAATTGCCGCTTTGAAGTCCTCACCAGAGGCAAGGAGTTCATCGGTCTCGCAAAAATTCACATTGGCAACACGCTGGTCCGCAGCGGACGGCTACCCTTGTCGCCATACTTCGAGACCTTCTCGGGATTGCAACTGGCGCGGCTGGAGCATCGGGGCACCGTTGCAAGGAAGGACCGAATCGTCATCAAGCTGGGCGCGGAGTTCGCGCGCCGCTCCGTCGCCTGGATGCGCGACCACTCGTTCGATCCGATCCACGATGCCTCCGATTGGGGCGATCAACCAATCGCCGGACGCGGATCACTGCGGCTGGTGCTGCGGCCTGCGCGCGAGGACGTGGAGGGCGCTCGCTTTGAGGGGTTCAGCTATCACTGGGAGTATGAGACGAGGGATCGTGCGTGCGCGTTGTTCTGGCTCATGGATCGGGCATCGTGGGAAATTGACGGCGACATCGTCGGCGGCACGGTGATTTCGCAGTCGGCATGTTCCCGTCCTGAAATTACATTCAACAGGAATACCACGTGGTCCACGGAAGGAGTCCTGCATTTCCTCGTTGAGCAGGGCGGCGACATCAATCCCGTGATGACGCATAACCTGCCGCGATTCGCCAGCCACGGATCGTTCGATTTCCAGTTCAAGGGGAACAACACGCTGATCGGCGTATTTGCGCGCGTTGGGCTGATCCGCTCGCTTGTCAAACGCGAGGCGGGCAGCCGCGAGTTGAAGCATTTCGACAAACACATCTTCGACGAAGCCATGCGCATTGCGACCGTGCCGAAGAGAATCCTGCTCAATACCGACCGCAAGACCTTCACAGGCCAACGCAACCTCTGGACCTGGTTGTTCGACCAAGTGCACAACCGCGCCCGCGCTGAGTTTGGGTTGCGCGAAGAGCCGATCCGCACCTGTCTGGCGCACAACTACTGGCTGAATTTCACGGTGCGGACGTACTACAAGGACCTGCTCCCTGCCGCGAAGGCGCTCGGATTCGAGTCCGTGTTCATTGATCCCGTCAATAGAAACGACATGACCGAGAATGTGTTTTCTAAGAACATGTGTTGCGGGCACGAGTATGAACCGGCGCCCAGACTTGGCGGCACGAAAGCCGTGAAGAATTTCGTGCGGACGTGCCGGAAAGCGGGACTCGCGGTCTTTTCATGGACCAACAACGACCAGTCCTACGCCAGTCCGGTTAACTTGAAATGGGCGCGCGCGCGGGATTGGTGGGTAAAGATGGAAGACGGCCGCCTGAAATACGGCGGCGCATACACGAACGTCCTCGGCATCTGGAGTTTCAAGAATCCCGCGGCGCGCGCCTACTGGGTCAATTGCCTCAAGCGGATCAAGCGCGAGACGGGCCTCTGTCATTACCTGTTTGATTCGTTTTACAACCTCGGATTCATGCCGGTGAGCTATGCGGGAATGGCGCCGAAAACGATGCATCGCGAGTTGCTGGGGGCATTGAAGGAACTGCAGGACGCCGGAATTGGATTCATGATCGAAAGTTTCGGCCCGTTTGGTTCGCCGCAACACGGCTGCGTCAGGGATTACGCGGAACCGGGTTTGGAATACGCCGGTTACAAAATTCGACCGGGGTTCGGTTACAGTACCGTGCCCACCAAGGAAAAGAGGGTTGCGGTCAATGCTGAAGAACGAATGTATCATTTCCTGGCGCACATGGCGGTTCCGACCCTCCCCTTGTTTGAAAAGGGGGTCCGCGCGGACCGATTGTGGAAAAATGGATTGAAAAGCGCGCTCGCGGATTACCGCGGGAATCGCCCCTTCATGCACAAAAGGATTCTCCAAGAGGATGGCAAATCGGTTCTCTGGCATGATTCCAAAGGCAGAAGGGCCACGTTGTGGAATTTTGAGGACCGTGTTGTCAAACTGCCGGGCCGCATCACGGATGCTACGGCAGGCAGGGAACTGCCCGCCGAAAGCGTTTATCGTTTGAAAGCAAACCACACTTACACCATCCAAGCAACCAGACTGCCCGTGCGCGTGGCGCATCCGCCCCGCCCCCAAATCGAGCATTTTACGGTTTGGTCAAAAGTTTGACTCCCCGATGGGTGGCAAACCACACCTTGTATGCGAACTTGGCAACTTCGTTCGGGTTGATTTCGCGGTTGAAACCGGGAGGTTGCTGGGGCCGACCGTAGTGCAGTGAATCCGGGCCATCAATTCCGTCGGGCGCCATGAAGGGGCTCCACCATTCGTCCGGGAAATGGCGATGATGATTGGCCATGCTGCAGAAGTTCCCGCGAGTGAAGATGGGGTAGCACCACGTCCTGGATCAAGGCGCCGGTGGGGCATTTCAGCCGAGCGGAGAATCGCCCGATGCCAAGCCATCGTTGCGCTTCATCCCGGTTGAAATCAATCTCGACCATCCGTTCTGAAAACAGGAGGCGCGTTTTCCGCGCGCCCGGATGGAACGGAGCGGGATTGAAAAATCGCGATCCGAATTCACCGCTGAAAAGGCGAACCGTTCCATCCATGTAAACGTTGGCCTTCAGCCGCCATCCAGCCACCGGGTGATGCGCGTGCGGATGCCCTTTGCCACCGTGAATCCTTGCGACCGGCAGATCATCCTCATCACCCCATTCAAAATCATATCCAGGCGATGATCTTTCTGTTGTCATGAAATCGGGTCGTTTTTCAACATCCTGACAGGCTAAGGAAAACGCCTGAACGACTCAATGCAATCATTTTGTATTCAAAATGAAATGTAAGCGGGCGGGGGCGTTCTGAATACAAATTGAATCAGTCGTTATTCCCCGGCCAATCGTTTAGGGTGTGCCCATGGAAAGGAGGCCCGGTCATTCCATTAAGTGAACAATATTTAAAAATCTTACTGGATTCCCGCGAAAGCGGGAATCCAAAGGGGATGTGGAAACAAACTTAAACTCTGAAGGAAAAAATGTTACGATCTCGAATGATGGTTATCCGAATACTCTTCCTTGCCTTCGCCTTCACGTCGGTGTCGCGAGCAGTGGAAATCAGGCTGCTTCTGTCCCTTCAGCGCACCGCTTACCAGACCAACGAACGAATTGATTTTTCCGTGGTTCGCCCGGCGGCAATTCCGGGCGAACTGACGCTGACCTTGACGGGTGAGGAGGGCAGCAATCTGGCATTCACTTTTCAGGTCAAGCGGGCGACCGAACACGTCTTTGTGAACGGCTGGCTGTTGCGACCCGGTAAGTACACGGTCGAAGCCGCAACGGACGGCGTGACAGCGAAAACCGAGATCGCGATCTTCAGTCACGTCCGAAAAAGCAGTTTCCGCCTGATCAACTGGGGGCGCGCGCAAAAAAAGGAGGAGCAATTGCCCCAGGGCGAGGAGGACCTTGGGTTTAACCTGTTTTACGGCAACTTTGGCGATGATCGCGACGCCAACTTCATTCGCGCAGGCGTGGATGTGATGGGCGTCTGCGTGATGAGCGGAGGTCATCAAATGGATTTGCGGCTTGAGTGCGACTGGTCCGATCCCTACGTGACGCGCGGCGGCGCCCAACGGGTGGTGCGCAAAGCGTTTGAGGACCGCAGTCGTGGCAACGTGCCGGGGGTCCATTTTTACGATGAGCCGGGCCTGACCTGGTGGAAGAACCCCGAAACGGGCGAGTTTGGTCCGCACGACATCCCCGCGCAGGCGCGTTCGTTCGAAGCCGCGTTCGACCGCAAGCCGCCCCTTTCCTACAAACTCGACCCCAACAAGCCCGACGACATCGTCGCATGGAAACACTGGGCGACGTGGAAACTCGGATTGATGGATGCGGCCTGGAAGGAGGCGCAATTCGGCGTCAGCTACGTCCGCCCGGATTTCATTTCCGCGACCCAGAGCCAGTACGGCTGGTCGGCATTCACCGACGGCTATTACTTCAACGTTGTTCGCGGCCTGCCCGTGATCAGCGGCCACGGTGGCTATCACGATTTTGGCCCCGGTTATTTCAATCCGTCGTATTTTTTGGAAATGGCGCGCGCCCGCGATTTTGCCCGCCCGAACTGGTATCTGCCCACGTGGTACGGCAACACCACCAGCGACGAGTTCCGCCTCGAACAGTACCTCGCCTTCATCACGAACATCCAGGGACTGATGTCGCCGCCCGACCTCGAACCCGCAACCAATGGCAGCGCGCGGCAAGGGATCGTCGAATCCAACCACCTTGCGGGACGGATCGGGACGATTTTCGACGCCATGCCCGTGACGCGTCCGCCGGTGGCAATGCTGTATTCGATGTCGCAATTGCTCGATGCGCAAGCCAAAGACCGAAAAGTCATGTATGCCCACGACCAGGCGCACGGACGCAGCCTGATGTTCGCTTATCTCGCAGGCAAGCTGTTGCAGCAGCAGTTCCTCGCCGTCACCGATGAGGATGTTGTGGATGGAACGCTCGCGGCGCATCACAAAGTGGTAATTCTTCCCGCGATTGACTACCTCGATCCCGCCGTAGTCAAAGCGCTGGAGGATTTCATCATGGCCGGTGGGCTGGCGCTCAAGACTGCCGACTCGAAAATAAATATCAAGGGCGCGATTGATCTTGGCGTCACGCCTGCCTTGCCCGACGCGCAGACCATCGAGAAACTTACCGCAGAGATCAAAAAGGATGGCAAGAACGAATGGGGACGCCTCGAGCCGTACCAGACTGTCGCGAAATATTTCCAGGCGAGCGAACCGCTCGCCAAAGCGATCAAAGCCCAACTCGACAAGGCCGGCGTCAAGCCGATCTTTGCGTGCGACGCCTCCGGCATCGTGGCCGCGAAGCAGGGCGAAGGCGACCTTGAGTATCTGTTCGCCGTCAACGCCACGCCCGATGCCGCCGCCGGCAAGCGCAACGCCATGAAGGCCGTTGACGCCACCCTCACCCTCGAAGCCGACGGTCGGCCGGTTTACGACGCGATCCACGGGGGCGCGGTCGGGGAGTTTAAAGATAAATCAACGGGCAAGTTTCGTTTCGGTCCGGGACAGATGCGCGTCTTTGCCCGCTCCACGCGGCCCATCGGTGGAATCAAAGTCGGCGCACCCGCATTGACTCACGATTTGACCGGCGCGGAAAACCCGATCGGCCTCCGCCTTGCCGCGACTTTACTCGACGCCAAAGGAGGTGTGCTCAGCGGTTCAGCGCCGCTGCGCGTTCGGGTGATTGATCCGCTGGGCGTAACTCGCTACGACCTTTACCGCGCCACCAAACTTGGCGCAGCATTGGTTGAGTTGCCGTTGGCCGCCAACGATCCGGCCGGGGAATGGAAAGTCATCGTCACCGAACTGCTGAACAACACCCAGGATCAGATTGGCTTCCATTATCAACCTATGCCCCGATGCGGCGCGCTTGCGGGCACAGCCCGGCGCGCCGTGTCGCTACCGGGTGAGAAGGACAATCTGTTCCGCTTTGCCCGCGTCAATCACGACGTGACCATCGCCAGGGGGAGTGGCGACTACAACGTTGCCGCCGCGGAACGACTGAAAAAAATCCTCGATCCGTGGGGGGTGCGTTGTACGATTGGCAATGCTGCCGATCTGAACAAACCGCGATCTCTGACTGCGGAAGAGGCGCAAACCTGGTGCGGTCTCCAATATGCAGGCTCCGGTCAGGTCAAGCCCGGAGACCAGAACAATCCTTCGTTGGTTGGCTTTGCGATCAACGGGCCGGTGATTCTGCTTGGAACGCCTGAAGACAATCCGCTCATCAAGTTTCTGGTGGACCAGAGATTTTTGCCCTACGTTCCCGATGCAGGAGGTTTTCCCGGCAAGGGGCGCGGCTGCATTGCGTGGCAACGCGACGCCATCGGCAAAGGACAGGAGTCCATCGCGCTCATCGCGTATGACGCCGAGGGAATGGCTGAAGCGGTCGGCTCATTGTACGAAGCGGTAGCCGGCCTTGATCCACTCACCCCGTGGACAATGGCCACGGCTCATTCGATTGCGGTCGCGAAAAACGCGACGGTGATTCCGGAACTTGACGCAATCTGGTCGGTGGTATTGCCCGACCGTGTCGTGGCGATTACCGGAGAGAAGGACGCATTGGCGGTCCTGACAGAAGACGGCACCTTGAGCGAAGTCAACGTCCAGGGCAAGGTCGGGTCACAGCGCGTGCTTGCGGGGGCCGATTACAAGGCGAAGGCGGAGTCGGTGAAACTGGACCCCACCGCAATCGCCACGGCCCAAAAGAACGCGGGGCCAACCCACCTGGTCAAGCTCGTTTCCGCGGCCAAAGGGCTTACGGCCATCGCCTACTGGGGCGGCAGGGTGGAAATCCGCGCCGCCAACGACGCAATCAAAAGCGTGAGGAAATTTCCGCAGGATGTGACTGCGCTGACCTGGCGCGATGACCAACTGGTCTGCGGTGATGCCGATGGCGGCCTCCATGCCTTCGCAGTCAAGTAATACCATCTACACATCAATTGTGGGTGATTGCCGTTGCTGTAGCGGCGGTCTATGACCGTCGGCCACCGCCTTACGGCGCTCACCCCGAAAGCTTTCGGGGCAGCCAGCCGCTTGACAAGTCCATTTTTGAAGTAGAAATGGTATAACTATGTTAAATCTCCCTTGAAACCGTTCCCAGGTCCACCCGGGGCTCGTAACGGGTGTGAAAGGTTGCCAGCCGGTCGGGGGTGTCAATTTTCCCGGCATTGAGGTCCAGGACAATTCGCTTGGCAATCTCGCGGTAATTCCAGCTGATCGAATCCACAAGCAGTTTCTTGCCGTGAAATGCGGGATGATAGACCGGCCCTTGCGCCAACAATACGCGGCATCCCATGAAAAGTTGTTCCATGACTTGCGGGAACTGATTGCACAGGGACTCGTACCAACTGTGATACACAACCATGATTCCCACGTTGGATCGCTTGATCAATCGGCGAACCTGGTTGGGAATCTCCGCGCTGACCACATCCATGATCGAGTGGCGGACGCGGTGCAATTGAAGCGTTTTTTTCACGATGGCAAGGTCATGTTCGGCGTGGTTGGCGGGGGTTTCCAAAACCACGATCGAGTCAAACCCCTCCCGTTGCCAGGCGCTGATGCACTGGGTCAATCCCCGTTCCAGGTTCAAAAAATAGACTTTTGAGGATGGTTGCGGCCTTGTTCTCTTGAGCCGAAAATCCCCTGAATTCAGGATGGGCTGCGCCCAAGGCCGGCAGGATGCGATCAACGGGTTTACGCGCCATATCTTGGTAATCTAAACCCACGGAAATTCTGAATGCAAATTGAATCGGTTGCTAATTCTTGGGCCCCTTGCCATTGTATTCTGAGCATGAAACGCTCTTTCTTGGCCTTACCCCCCGTCGGAGTTAAATCAAATTGGTCGCATTCCAAACTCGGCAGCTTCAAACTGAATAAAAATCGCCATTGGCTGCCAGTCTTGCCCGGTTCCTTCACCACCGAACCATCGACCACTCGAAACCGCAAGTCCGGATCAAACCTTCGAGGATCCACCCCATTTTCTTCTAACAGAGCCAAACACAAACTTCTCAACCATTGTTCGGATTTCTTCAGCCGCTTAAACAATGCCACACCGGATACTGCCGCTAATTTCGCCAACTTCGCCCGGGTTGCGGTTTCCTTGAGCGAGTAGCCTTGACCAATATGCAAAAGCAACGTGCGCAGCAACACTTCGGCAGAAGAAAACCCCCGCATATAATTCGTTGCCTTGGTCTGTGTGCCCAGCGCTTGCCAATTCTTCGGAAACACCGAAATCAGTGTCCGCCAATCGTCATCGATTCTTAATGCTCTCATGCGGTGCAGGTTAGAACCGTCCCGCCAATCTGTCAACAAGTTAACGCTTATGGGAGCGCGCCCTACCATCAAAACCCATAATGCGAATTCCTGCCTACCCCGAAAAACTTACGCTGCTTGGCTTCCGTTCCACGGACGACGACACATTCACTCCCGTCCCTGGTTTGGTCAAGGGCGCGGAGATGATTGCCGTCGGAAAATTCCCCGCCGGTTCCCTGCCGTTTGTTTACCGCCATAAACTCGGCAAAGGAATTGTTTACGCGAACGCCTGGACCAACAACCTCTTCCGGGATAGCGAATCCCGCCAGGATTATGGTGGATGGGAATTCGACTGGATTTTGGACATCCCGCTGATGACCAGCGGGATCAGGGACGTGGATCTCACCAAAGGCGCTTCGATCTGGTTGAGAAACACCTGGGGCTATTTTTGGAAACAGATGTAAAGGATGATGGTAACTGCTCAGGTTGTCAGGTTCACGGTTCAATGGTTCAAGGGCTATAAGTGAAAACGCTCGATTTTTGTAACTACTCAGGTATGCGGAGGAATTTCACCCCGGAGGGCACTGCTCCGTCAGTGCCACCCAGGCGACGACGGAGCGTCGCCCTCCGCGATCATCGTGGTAAACATTTTTTCTGGCTCCCAATCAGATAGCTGAGTAGTTACCGATTTTCATGCTTTTCCAACCGCTGAACCGTGAACCCTTGAACCGTGAACCTGAGAAGTTACGGATGATGACCAAGTCTTTTCGACTTCGATTTCTGGCCGTGGGACAACGTGTTCCGCGACCGGTTTGACCCGCGCGCGCACGGAGAGGAGTATTGGGACGACATCGGCGATTCGATTTGCCCGCCGAACTTCAGCGCCGAGTATTACACCAGTTTTGCGCTCGTTGGCCTTGCGTATCCCGAACACCCCGCCGCGTCGGAGTGGATCGGGGCGGGCATCGAATTATTCGAGCGCAACCTCGGGGCGTGTTTTTACGAATCGGGCGGCTACTGCGAAAGCGTGAACTACCATGCGCATGAGTTGATTATGCTCACGCAGCTGGCGGTCGCGTTACGCGCGGGCGGCCGCCGCGACTTCTTCGATCATCCGCGATTCAAAGCCACCTTCGGATTCTTCCTCGACATGCTGACCCCGCCTGCGGCGCTCACGGAGAGCGGCACGGAGATGGCGGCCGCGTCGTCGAACCTCAATCCGCCTGCCGATGGCCGCGCGGCGCTGCTCGCCAACTGGGGCAACTCGGGCTGCGATTGCAGCGGCTATCTCGTGCCGATGACCCTGGCCGTGGCGGCGGGAATCTATGCCGACAGCGACCCCGCGTATGCGCGGCGGTTGATGTCGGCGTGGCGGCTGGGCCCGCAGGAGTTCGCGACCAATTATTCGGCGTTCAGCTTGATCGCGCTCGGCCGACCCCGCCTGGAGAACGTCGCGCTGGAGCTGGCGAGTAAATTGGTTCAGGGACTCGGCGTAGTGATGCGCGGCGGCGATGTGTTCGCATGGATCAAATGCGGCCCGGCGACGCATCACAATTGCCGCGATGAAGGCGGGCTGGTGCTTTATGCGCACGGCGCGCCGGTGATCGGCGATTTCGGTTATCACGCCACCCACCAGGGGAGAGCTGAGGGCGGCTACGAGACGTGGAAACACACGTGCATTACCTTCGGCGGACGCACGACCTCGGCGTACCTTGGCGCGGAGACCGCGTTGCCGCCGGAATTGTGGCGCAGCGCGCCCGAAGCCGATCTGCTGGTGGCGTACTTGCCCGTTGAGTACGTCATCCCCGAAAATGTATCTTATTTGAATTCAACTCGCGTCCCGCGGATCGAACACCGGCGTTTCATCTTGTTTGTCAAACCGCACTATTTCGTCCTCTACGACCACATCCCGTGCACGACGTTGCCGTCCACGTGGTGGCTGCACGCGCTCGCCGACGCGGTCGAACTCGGTCCGCAGCGCGCCCGGTTCCGTGGCCGATTCGGCGTGGACCTCGACGTTCAGGTGCTGTTGCCGGCGCCCGCCCAGATCGCGGCCGACCAGTATTCCGTCCAGCGGCACATCCGCATCGAACAGTCCGGCGTGGGCGATTACCTCGTGGTGCTGACTCCGCTTCCCCCAGGCCAACCGCCGCCCACGGCGGTCTTTATGCCCGCCAAGCGCTTGTTGAAAGTCACGGGCGACTGGGGCGAGGATGCGGTTCTCCTTGCTCCCGAGCGACGGGAAATCGAGCATGAGGGAATTCGCTTCACGGGCCGCGTCGCGCTCATTCGCGACAGCCAATGCGTTTCGCTCGACGGAAAGATGCGTTGAGTGCAGGAAAAATGTTCGCAAACTAACCCAGTTGAGAATGGATCAGAGGAGTCAGCATGAAAATTCGAAAACCGAAGGGGGCAAGATTTACGCCCATGGCCGAGTCGCCCGAAATCGTATCCGGTCCGGCGGGGCATTTGTCCACCATGGATCTCAGGATTTCCTGCGCCCTCCAGGCGCGTCGGTGCGGTTGGCCGGCGACCGCCTGCTCGACGACGGGAATATCCGCGGGGTCAGCCAGACGAACCGAAACGCGCGCCGGACGATTCGCAAACTGAATCAGCGTCAGCAGCGCCTTTTTCGGCGAGGGGCGGAGCAGCCCCACCACCGCGGCATCGCCCTCCACGAGAACTCCCTCGATTGAACGGGGGGCTTCCCGCACGAGTGGTTTGTCGCGGCAGAATTGCAGCAATTCCACAAACTCCTGATGTCCGCGCCGGCGATGGTTCGGTTCCTGTTCCGCATCGGGCGGTTTATCGCCAACCGGCAGGGGACGAAACCTGCCGGGGTCGGACACATATTCGCTGTGCGTTTTCGGCACAATTCCCGCCATCAGAGATTGCACCGTCCAGGGACGGGCGGCTTCCGAGATGTAACCTTCCAAAATGTCGTTGCTCACGACGCCGGGCAGGAGGGAGGCATAGCGGATGAGCAGATAGTCGCGAGCCATTTCCGGCGGAATGCGCGCGGGCGGCGTCACCGCCGGTTTTGGCCCGCCGCCCATTCCGTGATCCCAAGACTCTTTTTTGAAGGCCGGCGCGACGGGGTGATAACGGCCCTGAACCACTTCCCCCGCGGTTTGCGTTGACAGACTTTCGTCCTCGACAAACGTGATCAGATTTTTCCCCAACCGCCGCACATGCGCCGCCAGGTCGCGCACCTGGTTCTCGACGCCGTTGCGTCCTTCGCCGGGCCAGGACCAACGCGCGTGATTGCTCGCGCGAGGAATGCAGCCATCCACATAAATCCCATCGTAGCCGCGAGCAATGAGGGCGCTCACCTGATCCTTCAACCACTGCCGCCAGCCGGCGGAGAGCGGGTCGGCATCGGGCGCATAGCCGATGTAATTGTTGTCGGGGCGCGAATCCCACGCGTAAAACAATGCGCCATTCGGGCGATGGGTAAACCAGTCCCGATGCTCGCGCACTTCCGGCGCATCGCGGTCCATGCCGACGGTGGTGACCCACAGGAAAATATGAAAACCCAGTTCGTGCGCCCACCGGAGCGCGACCTTTTCCGCTTCCTGCCCGCCCACCGCTTTGCATGGGGCGTAATCGAAAGGGCTGAGCCAGTTTTGTCCCACGTGATTGCAGGAGACGGCGAAAATGGCCGTGTAACCCATCCCTTTCCAGCGTTCGAGCATGGTCCGGGCCTTCGGATCGTCCAGGCGGGTGAATCCATTGCCCGACTTCGGATTCATGTTCCATTCGATGATATTGGCCCGGCGCGCCCACTTGGGCGTCGGAGGCGACACCAAGCCATACCGTTCCGTGGCGGCATCGCGCCAGCGGCGCATCTGCTGCACCGGCCTTCCCGTGTAGGCCGAAAAGCCGAGCGCGCCGCCGTAGGCGTGAATCTGTCCCGGTTCGAGCAGACGCTCGGTGGACCACGCGACGCACCAGTGGGCGCGCGCGGAAGTGGAACTGGGGCGCAACCACGCCATCGGCCTTTCATTAAGCATAAACTCAAACTGCAAGCCGCGATTTTTTCCAGGACTATGCAAGTAAACCAGCGGCAGGGCCTGGCCAATGCAGCCGTGGACGAAAGAAACGCCGGGTGGTTCGAGACGACGGATTTCGCGGTGACCATGGGCGCCGCCACCATACGAGTGGGCGCAGGTGTAAATGGCGTCCGATCCAAGATCCAGATCCCCAAAGCGCAATTCCACGGCGCAAAGCGGAAGCGGCCTTCCGCCGATTTTCTGGGGGTTGCGGATGGAGAGCGCCGCGCGCAGGTCGCCTTCCCGCAGGGCAAGATCGAGAGTTGCTTCCGCGCGTTCGCCGGTTGCGATCACCCTCCATGCATCTCTTCCGACAGGTTCGACGCGATGGTGGATTCCTCGTGATGGCGATGCGGGGCCGAACAACAGAATGTCCAATTTGGGTTCGGCCCAGAGAGGCGGTCCCTCGCCGGAGTCAACGCCTCCCCAGACGTAAAAAACGCTGGAACCCCGGATGCGCAGCCGGATGGAGACTGCCGCCAGACGGAGCCCCACCGGCGTCGCCCAGTCGAACGTCAGGCCATTTCGCGGCATCCACCGAACAAGAAAGGATGGTTTCGGCATATAGGTGGATTCAGGGGGGGCCAGCGTTCTTTACTGAACCGGTTGTTGCTTCATCTCTTCCGCGGTGGTTGACGCCCCAATGTGTTTGAAGCCATCTGCATCAATCGAGTCCGCGCCGTGCGGCCGTCCGCAAATCCCCATTTGGGCAACTTGACATTGCTGCAAACAAGCCCGTCCAACCGGGCATCACTGCCCATGAACCAAAGGCGTTCGGGTTGATGGGACTCGGCGTCTTCGAGCGACATCTGCCACTGTTCGGCCAGATTATCGACCTTGTCGCCCCAGTCCGCTCCGAACGTCATGACCCCGCGCGTGAGAAAATTCACTTCAAAGCCGAGTCGGTGGGGTTGATTGACGCAGAAATCCATGGTTGCCAGCCGATTGACCCGGCGGTCGTAGATGCTGTCATACGTCACCAGCGACCAATGGGGCAGCCCCGCGCGCAGACGTGCCAGATTGACGTTGCCGACCAGGATCATGTCCCCGTTGCCCACTTCGGAAATGGTCGAGAGCGGTCCTTGAAAACCTTTGGTCCTCACCATCTTTTCGATGCGTTGCAACATCTCGATGCGGCGATCGGTGGTAAAGTCGCGCCACTCGCTGAACGGGTAACTGCGCGGTTCGAGTATGACCTCCTTGATTTTGGAAAATTCCGGACGTCCATTGGCCTGGGCCCACTGGTTATAAATCGGAACACGGTGGAAGGCATCCGCGTCGCAGAATTCCATTTCCACAATCAGGCCATCCACTTCGCTGCCAAAAAGACCGATGATTTCATCAACCAGTTCCAGGATGCGCTCGGCAATTCCCGGCTGATCAGGGTCGTACATCCCGATATCACCCCAGCGCGCGGTGGAACGCGCGGGCTCGATCCCGAAGCTGGGGATGTGATATTGGGTGACAACAGCCAGCAGCCAGAGGCGCATACCGCGTTTGCGCGCTTGCTGAAATGCGTAATGGATCAGGACATTATCTGAAGAGATGGAGGTGCATTGACTGTCCTGATCGAGCCACGAAAGTCTGGAACGATAACCTGTGGTCAGCCACTTCACGCACAAGACCAGCGAGTTGAATCCGCCCGCCGCCATGTCGTCCAGCAGGCGGTCCCAGTCTTGCTGAGAGTAGCGTTCCAATGAGCCGTGCCGCGGGCAGGTGTAATCCCAGAAACCGATTTCTTTCATGGAGTGCCTTTTGACTGGAGCGCGCAGAAGTTCATTCCAGCGTCAGTTGTTGAACAACGCGGTTCATGCGCGCGACCATCACATCTTTGTCGCGCGGCAGAAGACGATAAGCGGTCGTGCCGCTTTCCTCGTCGAGCATCGCCTGGGGCTGGCCGTCCGCGCCGAGGAGCCAGACCTTCCCGCCCTCTTCGGTTGCGACCAACCCGTGATCCGCCTCGGACCAAATCACGTTATGGAAACCGAACTGCGACTGAAAGAATGCTTCCGATTTCTCCGCCCCAGCATGCAGGACGTACAACGGATGGGTTCCTCCCCACACCGCCACCGCCACATCTCCATCCGGCAGAAATGCAGTCCCTCCCACGATGGAATCGAAGGTCGCCGATTGAATGAGCTTGCCATCGCTGAGATTGAACCGGCCCGCGTTCTTGCCCCACCCTCCCGCCGCGGCGGTTTGGCCGTCAGCGCTGAACGCGAACGATTGGGCGCCGCTGATGTCGTTGCTCCAAAGCGCGGCGCCATTGGACGCATTGATCGCGGTAAGCTTGTCCGTGCCGATCAGCAGCGTGTCGCTGCCGGGCACAAAGGCTACGCCGTAAACGTTGCCGTCAAATCCCTGCGGGCTGGCGAGACGTTTGCCGTTGGCGTCGAGAATGATCACGGGTTGCGGGTCGGCTTTGAGCGTACCCTTGTGGATGTTTTGCACCCATCCTCCCGCCACTTTGGAACCATCGCTGTTCCATGCGATGTTGACAATGCGATTGATCAGAACCCCATTGCCGATGGCTTTGGGCGCGGCGCGATAGCCGTCCAACCCCTTGCCGCTCGCGGCATCGAGCACCAGCAAACCCGGATAACCTGCCACGGCAATCCGATCTCCCTTGGGACTCACCGCCAAAGCGGATGCTTCGAGCAACGCCGGAGTGTTCCAGAGTTCTTTGCCCCCCCGGTCATAAGCCAAGACCGATCCGTCGTAGAGAGCAACATAGGTCGTGCGTCCATCGGGACTGGCGCCGATTCCAACCGGCGTGTCGTAGGTCGGAATGGTTTTCGCGACAGAAAATTTTTTCGCGTAGGCTGGCGCAGTTGCATCTTTCGGGGTAATGCGCGCGGCTAACTCGCTGAAGGGGCTGGGAGGAGTTGTCCCCTGGATTGCGGCCAGCAACCAGGCAACCCCCGCGTCGGCATCGCCAAAGACGAATACATTCTGCCAGCCCGCCTGGTAACAACTCGATCCCCACTGAATATAGGCGCGGCCGGGGCCGGGAAAGGCGGCGGTGACCGGACGATTGATGTGACCGCGATTCCAGGATTGCTCGGCGAGCGGATGGCCGGGCAGCACAATGGTGTTCGCATAGATGTTCTCGAAGTTCGACTCCGGACCCACCGGTCCCGAAACGCCGCGATTCGGCTCGCGCTTGAAGGGGACGCTTTCGTATTTCGGGTTCAGCTCGACGGACAGTCCCTTTCCGCTCAGGGCCGCGACGACTTTCCCGGCCGCGGCGACCTGGTTGGTCGGGGCGAACACAGCGAACCTTTTCGGGTCGAGCGCGAAAACGCGCTTTGCGTCCCAGTTGAGTTGCTTCCAATCGGGCTCGACCAATTTGCCTGCGAATAAATCGGTGATGCGCCGCCCGTCTTCAACATAGATCGAGACGGGGTCGGTTCCCACACGGGCGATTTTGGTTTCTGCCACTGACTTCACGCTGAACGTTCGCTCGACGCGGGCGCCGGTCAGCCATTCATCCACCACGACGCGCCATCGGCCGGGCGCGGAATTTTTGCCGAGGGCGTACACGTGACGGAAGGAGGGTTCGCCTTTGCCAGGCGTGGTGGCGCGATAGTAATCGCCGGCCTTGTTTCCCGCGGGATCGAAGATGCGCAAACGGAAAGGCAGATAGCCGGTCTTGCCCCAGGTCAGTTGCACTTCCAACTTGTCGCCATCCCGGACTTCGGCGCTCAGTTTCATTTTGGCCGGCGGCTCGGGCAGATGGAGCAGACACGCGCCGTCGCCCGCAGCGAGCTTGAGTCGGACGCCTCCGTCCGCGACGTTGACCTTGCCGCCATTGAACAAATCGTAGATCACTCCGCCTGCGGGAATCTGGACCGTCGTCTCGGCGGGAATAAGTTCGTGTTTGATCATGCGCGGATTTTCCTTGCTCTGCGCGTTGTTCGCCACGAGCAAATAATGCGCGTCTCCGGCACTGTGGACCGCAAGCAGGATCTCGCGATTGCTGCCGGCGTACGGCTGAGGGCCGAGCCACTCCGCCAGTTCGGCGGCGAAGTTTGGAGCGCCCGCGTTATTCCACTGGCGATACGCGAGATCGGTGCTGGCTTTGTAGGCCACGGCGTTCGCAGCCGTTTCGCCTGCGGCGTCGCCCGCCGTTTTGGCCTTCGCGGCCGCGTCCTGATTCGCTTTGATGTTTTTCTCGTAATATTCCATCGGGTCGGGAACCGTGTGATCGGCGACGATCGAACCGGAAATCATGAGTTTGTCGCCCTTGAACTGAATCAGCTTTCCGCCCGCCGCGACATAATCCTCCAACGCCTTGCGGAACTTCGGAGTCGCAATTGTCAGGGCGGGACAAAAAATCACTTTCCATTGCTTGAGAAACTCCGCGCCTTTTTCGATGGTCTCAACTTCATCCACCGTGTTGGGGATCATGCCCGCATCCAGCAGACGGAAAAAGCAGGCGTTCACCGCATCCCGATGGGTGCTTGCGTACGGCGGCGAACCGCTCTTGGTCAACTGGGGATGGTTCAACGTCGCAATGTCCCATGCCACCTGGGTGTGGCTCTGCATCACCGCGACGGGCGCGAGCGTTTGGGGCAACTGGTTCATCACGCCGCCAACCATGGCCAGGCGGCGATTGATTTCGGCGATCTCGAATATGGTGTCTGAACCGAAGTAGCCGCACGGACCGTTGTTCAATCCGAAGTCCTGCTCGGGCGTATAAAGCATGCCTTCAAGCTTGCTGACCCAGGAAATCCAGACCGCCGCGCGGATCGTCGCCCAGGTGTGCGTGTACCACATGGGCAGGTAATAATGCGGCTTGTCCCACGAAAATCCGCGATTGCCTTCCGCGCCGCGCAAGGGCTGGAGCGTGCCGAACGGAAGATCGCTGTATTGGCCGTGTCCACTCAAAATTTCGTAGGGCCGATTCTGCCGCGAGTCCACGCCATCGGTCGCGTCGTGCGGCGCGTAGCTGCTGGAAACCTGGTTGACCGTGCCCAACTGGGGCGCGACCGACCGGGTTCCCCACACGCTGCCGTACCAAGCCTGCTCCAGATACTTCATCCGCATGTCCATAAACGCGAGCCAATCGTCCATGCGACCGGCGTATGTCGGCAGCGTGTCCTCAAACTTTCCGGACGGCATCTCCTTCCCATTGACCTTCTTGAATTCCTCGAGCTGGTGCGGAATCGAGTAGGGATTCATGCCGACCGGCTTGCCGGCGCTGTCCTTGATCGGCCACCAGGTGAGACCCGGCTCGTCGAAGACATGCAGCCCCGAAATCGGATACAAGCGGTTCGATAGCGCGCCCAACTGCATCTTCCAAATCACGGCGCGTTGCACCCACGGATCGCCCCAATCGTTTTCAAGCTGGAGATCCAGTTGATGGCCGCCCCCGCAAATCATGAGCGCATACGGTTTCATGCCGGCCGCGACATACCCTTCGGCGATGTCGTTCGGCGCGGGTTTGCGCGGGTGCAGGGAAACGTAATCGCCGTTCAGGTACATCCAGCCCCCCTTTGCGAGAGTCGTTTCCCGCGTCGCCCCATGATGCACCCACTGGGCGGTCCAGTAGGCGTTGGAATGCTCGTCAGGGTGGACCGCGAATTCGACGGGTTTCGTTTCAGAATCAAGTTTCACGGCGGCCTGGTACACGCCCGCTTTGAGCGCGCCGGGTTGCAGCGTGACGAGACGGGACTGGGACTGGCCGCTGGCCGCGTCAACGGGCACGGATAACGAGAATGCACTGCCGTCTTCATGGCGAATTTCAACGGACAGACTCTTGGCATTGCCGCCGTCGTTCTTGTAAAGCGCCGCCAGCTCGACCGGCTCGGCGACGGTAAAGCGCGTCCTCGTGCTCGCCAGAGATAATTCGATGCCGTCGGCGGCATAAGTTCGGGCGGCCAGGCTGCTGATGGCCGCCCCGAAAATTACGATCCATTTACGAGATTCTTCCGGAAATTTCATGGCTTCATGGTTTGGCATGAATGGGACGCGCTTCGATGTTGTCAAAAAAGGCGTCGGGCGCCGATCCCTGCCAGCCACGCTCCAGACCCGCGGCAAAGCCGATCCGGACGGGGCCCTTTCCCTTCTGTATCCACGGCTTGCTGTCGGTAGCATCGAGCATCTTGGCGAGGTCGAAGGTGTCTGAGTTGCCGTCCGTCTCGCCATCCAGAAGATAGGCATAGACGATTTTGCAGGTCGCCGCGACGTTGACGGACTGGGAGATTACATCCACGCGGATTTGAAGAAAATGCCACACGCCCGGTATGAGTTGGATGCTCCGAAACCCCAATCCGCCGGGGGCGGTCAGTCCCCAGCCATCCCGATCTACATAGGGCTGAATAAAAATTCCCGAATGCGGCTCCGTGAAGGCTCGCTCCTCCGTTCCGTAATCCGGTACAAACACATCTGCGGAAAAGAGCCAGCTTTGTTTGATGGCAACCCCTTCAACCACGGGTGCCAACAACAGGTTTTCGTTGCTCACCCGCACATCACCACCCGTGTCGGCCGGGCCTTTGCTGCCATCCCATCTCGTTCCAATTCCTCCGCCTTCGTCGCCGACGGGCGGCGCTTGGCCGGCTTTGAAGCGGCTGTGCCCCACCCAGAGAGCGGTCCCGTCGAATGCCCCACCCCCAAAGAGCTTGCCACCCGTGAGCGGCGTCCGGTTGGGCAGGAGGTCTGTCACGCGCTCGTTGGCCAATCTCGCGTCCGCATTCTTGTAGGCGATGTCATAAACACCGTTGGCCTGCGAACCGCCCCGTTTGCCGTCAAAAAAACGCAGACCCATGCCATTGCCGTACGCGCCATGCTTCATCATGCCTGTTTCTTCAAGCGAGTCGGTCCCCTTGCCTGGGTCGCCAAACCTCAATGTGTAAACCGGTTCGCCAAGTTTCTCGGTCTTTAAGTCAACCAACTCGGCCGCGGGCAGGTCCGACGGAGAACCGGCGACTCCGGCGGCGATCAAAAAGGCGCAGACGCTTTGTCGCAGGATGATCTCGACGAGATTCATGGCATCTTAATCGCCCGCGTCAATCGTCCACCAGCCGACGGGCAAGCCAACCCAGGGTTGCAGAGGGTTGGTTCCTCGCTTGACGGTTGAAGCGTGGCCGTCCAACCATACGACATTGAACGTCGCCCCGTAGGCATACTGATCGGTCTTGCTACACCCGGAACCGTGGCGTGGAGCAATATAATCCGCGCCGCTTTGCCAGCCGCCATCCTGGAAGGCAATGGTGCCGGCCGCGTCGCGAATCTCAGAGGTCTTAAGCGGTTCGAGAAAAGCTTCGTAGCCGTTAATCGTGTGCGTTCCCCCGCTGAAGGCGTAGCCTGGCTCGCCCATCCGGGTGATGTAACGAAAGGGATGATGCTGCGGAGTGTTCATTGTTCCGTAGATCGGCACCGTAATGTTTCCGCCGCCCTGCCAGCCGCCGTTGACCGTGTAATTCGAGTTCGGAGTCCCCGCCGCGGGAGCGCCCTGGCGAAAGGCGCTGTTGACAATATGCCCCTGAACCGGATCGGTGTAAGCAACCCCGGAGTTTTTCGTTGCCTTCGGACAACGCAGCACATTCAGACTCACCAGACCTTGATTAAAAAGGATGTTGTCCCAGTAAACTTGCGAATCCCAGTTTACCGCCGGTGGCAGATATTCGCCGTTCTCATACAAATTAGCAGCGATGATAAGCTGCCTCAGGTTGGAAATGCATTGAGCTGAATAAGCCGTTTCCCTTGCTTGTTTGAGCGCCGGCAACAGCAGCGCGGCAAGAATACTGATAATGGCAATCACCACCAACAACTCAATGAGCGTAAAACCGCCACGCCTCCAGGTTCGACGGGTTGCGGCACAAGTCGGGAGAAGGGCGCCGCCCTGGTTCATGGGACAACTCATTTGGCGAAACCTACACCACCCGAGAACGAAGCGCAACGAATACACAATCCATACACAAATACTTCCCGCACCCGCGGGCGGGCGACCACGGGAAGGGTGATCGCAGGGACCACCTGCCCGGCGCGATTCCGCCCGTGGAGAAGCAGGGCGTGGTCAGCGGCGGTCTCCCTGGATTTTTCCGCCTCCATCGTCTGAACCGAGCGCGAACGGATACGACCGGGTCGGATCCGAGAACATCTTGCCGACCGGCCAGTCCACCATGTAATCCTGAACGCGCCCCCATGCGGAGATGTTGTTCAGCCCAATGGCCACGCGCACGATTTCGCCCGGTTGCCCGGTCATGCTGAGAATCTTCCCGCCGTCGCGCCCCGCGATGCCGCCCACGAGTTTCACTTCTGCAAACGGAATCCTTGCCATGACGACGTATCCCTCCTTGCCGTCGAACGGTGTTCCGGTCAGCCCGGCGAGCTGCCGTCCCAGAGGATGAGCGCCGAGATTCTTCGTCCGTTCAGCCCAGACGTTCTCGCGCGGAAGAGGATAATTGGCCTTCCACTCCTCGCCCGCCAGGTTGTGGTAGCGCCATTTGTAGAGCGACGGCGTTCCATCTTTCGTCATACTGATGCCGAACTGTTCCTCCTCCAGCCACAGTTCGATGCCGTCCGACTGCCACATGTCCGCGGGTTTCGCGGCATCGAAATGGGGCGTGTTGTCGGCGACCACGAAGTACACATAGAAGTTCTTCCCATCGTGCGCGATCGCGCCCAGCGCGGCGCCCTCGCGAAACGTCCGCACCACATCGTCGGCGATGATGCGCTTGAATCCCACCGCGCTCGGAAGGGCGATGATCTGTGGAACGACCCCGTTCTGCTGCCACAGAGACCAGTCGCCGTTGATTTTCAACTCGGGCACTTTGGGAATGGCGCCCAACGGTTTCAAGCTTCCTCCGCCGACATCATCGGCGCGGGGCGCGCTTCCCGCCGCCGCGGCGCCAGCGGCATCCCAATTCAAGGCGGCTTTCCGCTTCTGGAGCGTTTCGACACCATCCAGGCGCGCTCGCGCGAAGCGGCCGATCGCGTCGTCCTCGACGTACGCGCCCACCTTGCCGTCCGGGCGCAGGTAGGCGTGAACGCCGTTTCTTAGGTCTACAAAGCCGATATGATAATCGGTCGGCCAGCTCCAGTTGCCGGTTGTCACCCGAAGCCCGTCCTCATCAAAAACATCAATCTGGCCTCCGAAACTCTTGCCGGCCAGAACCCAGGCGTGTTTGCCGTCGTGGGCGGCGCTGATGGACATGTAGTTGCCTCCCGAGCTGAGCGAGAACCACTGCGGCTTTCCATCCGGTAAAGACTTGCCCACGCCCGTCCCGTCCGCGCCCCAGCCAGGCACCATCTTGTTATGGAGGGCGGTCACCGCCAGGTAATACAGGTCCCCCGAATGCGAATCGGCGGCGAACGCGCCGATGTGTTTCATGCCGCGCGGCGTCGGGTCGGCAGCGGGGCCAATCTCGGTTGGATGGGCGAGATCAAACCGGGGGTTCTTCTGCTCGTCCAACCCGAGGAAGTTCACCCGGTGGAATTGGAGGGTGCCATTCGGTCCCGTCAGAAACGCGCCGCCCTGGCTGAACGCCAGGGTCGCGTACGCCCATGATGGGAGCAGTTTCGGATCCTTGGCCTCGAACGCCAGCCGCGGTTTCAGTGGATCGCTCACGTCCATCAACCGCAACTCGCCGGTGCCGCCTGAGTTGAAGTACGCCAGGAACGGACGGCCTCCGAGCATCACCGCCTGCGTAGGCGAACCGAACCGCTGCTTGTGCCATGGATCCTCCTCCGGTTTCTTGGCGAGAAACGCGAGGGGGGGAGTCTCCACCAGCCACTGCCACGAGCCCGTCTTCGGATTCACGCGAAAAATTCCCAGCCCGCAATACACGTATTCCGGCTGGGTGGGATGAACGACAGCCGTTTCCATGAAGTTGCTCACCAAATCCACGCTTTCGTCCGGTTTCTCGGGCCAGAAAGCGCGCACTCGCGAGTGCTCGGTCAGCAGCAGCCGTCCATCCGGCAGGAAGGCGGCCCCGCGAGGATCGCGGTAAGTGTCGGGACGGACCGGCAGCCAGTATTCCTTCAGCCGATCCCGGCCGAGGGAACCGATGACCTTGCCGCTGGATTTATCGAGGAGAACGATCTTCGATGCGCGCCGGTCCACGACCGCGAGCCGGTTCGCGTTCACAGCAAGAAACCAAAGTTCGTCCAGGCCGGGCGTCCAACGGGCTGCCGCCTGCCCTTGTGGATTCAGCGCGATCACATCTTGGCCGGAGATCATCCAGAGCGCGCCCTTGTCATCGGCAGCGATGTCGCCCGCCGACGGCACGGGCCAGTCGGCCGTTTTCGCTCCCGTGGCCAGATTGATGACGCGGACCACGTTCAACCCGCCGATGGCGACATAGGCGTTGTTGTTCACCACCGCCAGGCCTTTGGGTTCCGCATCCTTTTCCGCCTCGGTGAGGACGAGATAACTCTCCGCGCCCGTGGCCATGGACGCCCGCTCGCCGGGCGGCGCGAGGCGGACCAGCTTTGCGGCTGCGCCCTTTCCCAAACCTCCGATGATGTCGCTCTCCAATGCGGCCAGCCCCCAGAATCCGCCTTCCGCCAAGCCGCAGCCAAAGACCGTCTGGCCCGAGGCGCTGTAGCGGCGAAGAATCAGTCCCGCTTCATCGTAAATCGCCGTAATCGCAAAGCTGCCATCGGAAAAAACCAAAACGCGGTCGGCGTTGTCGCAGTTGTAGCCCCCCTTCGAATTTCCATTGTCGCCCATCGCGCCGTCATCAACCAACCGGATGTCATGGGTGATCGAGCGCAGTTCATACTTTCCGGATTCCACGGGCTGGCCCAGATCGTCCCGCCCGTCCCACCACAATTCCTTCACGCCCGCCGCATCGGCGAGAAGCGTTCGCGCAAGCGTCCCGTCGGCGCGGTAAATCGCCGCGCTCTGCCGGGGTCCCCCCTCGATCCTGGCGGCCAACCTCCGCCAGCCGGCGGCGGGCTTTGGATCCGGATAATCATAGGCGCCCGCGCAGACCGCGCCGTCGCGCAGGCGAAACGGTCTGCCGTCCCGATCCCGTTCCACTTTGGGATCCAGCGGGACCCCAACGCCCGCGCCGGGCAAGCCTCCGCCCCAGGCAACCGTGGATTCGATGCGCAAATCGCAGACCTCCGGATTCACGAAGGCCGGGGCAACATGTACGCTGTGACGATCCTGGTCGGACGAGGCGTTCCACTCATAGATGTTATAGACCACGGGCGTCTCTCCCCAGGAGCCGATGGGCCCCGCCAGGAGGTTATGGTCGCTGCTCCAGTTTGGAGCGGAAAGGGAGTCGGCGAACAGGCTGCTGTTGTTGGCGGCCAAGAGGGAGTTTCGGATCGCACCGGGTCCGCAGCCGAGGATGAATAGGCCAATCCCGGTCGACCGGGCTACGCTCAAATGCGCGAGGCGGACCCGGTTCGAGTCGCGCAACGCCAGGGCGATCCCGCAGCGCGTGAACACGCAACTCTCCAGCCGGATGTTTTCCACTCCCTCGGCGCTCAACCCGCCCGACATTTCATCGAAAGTGCATCTTTCGACAGTCACATCCCGACACTTCGTCAGCTTGATGCCCTGGCCTGCGCCGCGCAGCGTGAGACCGGAAAGGGACAGATGCCGAAGGCGATGGAACTGCAGGGCCGGTTCCACGGTTGACTTCGGCTCGATGATCACGACGCCCGCCGCATCCCCGGTCAGTTGGCCGGATTCGTCTCCCTGGATCGTAATTTTGGCATCCGCCGCGCCGAAACGTTCGGCAATCAGAACCGTTTCCCGATAGCGGCCCGGGCCGATCACCACCCGGTCGCCGTGATTCAAGGCCTGGCTCGCGCGAAGGATGGTCTTGAACGCGGTCGCCGCCGTCCGTCCATCCGCCTGCTCGTTTCCGCTCGGCCGGACAAAATACGTGTCCGCGAAAACGGAAGGATCTCCGACCAATCCGGACAACGCCAAGGCCATGATGAGCTTGGGTTTCATTTTCGTTTTACTTTGATGACTTCACGCTTTCGGGTGAACGAATTGTTGTCATTGGTCGCAAACTGATTTGGAACAGCGGGCTATCCTCACGGACTCCAATCGCCGGCGCCATTGAGCGCCGGCATCGCCGCCGCATTCTCTGAACTCACATGACCATCCAGCCAGAGGACGTTCCAAGCCGCGCCACTTCGATGCGGGCCCGGCACCCCGGTAACAGCCGGGTTGGGAAGGCACTCGAGGATCAATGCCGCGCTCGGATTCTTTGGGCCGCCAAAACGATATCGCTGATAAGTGGTCGGTGAAGTCCAACCTCCGCGGCTCCAGCAAATGTAATTGTAACCGCTGCCCGCGTTGCGGGGGGTGAAGGGAACGTTCACGTCTGGGCCACCGTACGGGTCGCCTCTGCAGGTTTTGAGGCCGGGATAATAATCCTTGTCCAGCGGCCAGGCCGGATCAAACCAGACCGGACTGTGCCAATCAATGTACGTCTTGAAAGTGACATGCGGATATCCGTTGGGATGCGGGTCGGCGCCCCAGCTCCAGTCCGCGCTCCAGACCACCCATTGCCGTTCGTCAATATACCAACTGCTGGGCAGATAATCCCTGTTGTCATTCGCGTAAAGACTGCATAGCAGGTAAATCTGCTTGATGTTATTGACACAGGCGGCTTCCTTGGCGCGGTCCCTGGCGTTTTGGATCGCCGGCAACAGCAATGCCGCCAGAATACTGATGATGGCAATCACCACAAGCAGTTCGACCAACGTAAAACCGCAACGCCTCCAGACCCGCCGGGCGGCGGTGCGAGTCGGGGACAGGGCGATCCTGGGCGGGATCCGGGCGCATCCATGGTGCATGGGACGATTCATTCGGTAAATTTACGCCTACCGAGAAAGAAGCGCAACGAAGACACAATCCATACACAATGCGGTGCGCGACGCGGCCTGGCGCCCACGCGGCGATGGCAAACCGCAGAGGATCGCGCCGCGTGTTGCGCAAGCCAATTCCTTTGGTTAGGGTTGAGCCTTCTTTTTTGCCTCATTTAGAAGCCAACTGACATTTTTCCAACACTAGCCCGGATATTTCACAAATCCTGTCCATCCTGTTCATCCTGTCTAAATTGCCGTCCAATCGAACACCACGCCCAGATACTCGTCCTTCTTCTTGTCCAGTCCGCTGTAAGCCTGCTGGCACTCCGTCGGCGGGAGCAGATGCGTCAGCAAGGGTTCAGTTTTCAACCTGCCGGACTTCAGCCAGCCGAAGATTTGCCTGGTGTTGCCGATGATGGAGTGGCGCACGGCGTCCAGTTCGGGGATGGAGTAGAGCCACTCCAGCGCGCCCTTCACGTTCAGACCTTGCAGGTGAATGCGACTGAGCATGGGCGTCACGTCCATCGTCACGCGCCTGCGCGGGCTGCCCAGCAAAATGATGTCCCCGTGCCGCCGCGCCAGTTGCGCGGCTTGCGCGATGAGTTCAGGCTGACCGATGGCTTCCACGACAACCCGCGCCCCTTTGCCGTCCGTCCACTCGTTGACCGCCTGCTGCAAATCGGTTTTTTGCGGGTTGACAACGTTGGCGATGCCGCACTGCGGCGCTTTTTCCAAACGCGGTTCGGCGACGTCCACCCCCATCACGTCCGCGCCCGCGAGCAGAAACTCCTGCGCCGCGAAGTTACCCACCAGCCCCAAGCCGATGACTAGCACCGGATCGCCCAAAGAGAAATCCGCCTTGCGCACGGCGGTTATCGCCACACCCGCCATCCGCGCGAACACGGCTTGCTTCAAATCCAGTCCGTCGGGCGCTTTCACGCATATCCGCTGGTAGGTGTTGAACTTCGCGCGCGAAGCGTGCGGGGCGGTAGTGAACGCGATGTCGCCCTCTTTCAGTCCTTCCACCGACTTGCCAACCTTGAGGATTTCGCCGACGTTGCCGTATCCCGTCCCACACGGATACCCAAAGTTCCGCGCCCCTGGATGCTCCGCTTCCAGCCCCGTGAACGCCGCGCCCTCCGTCCCCGCGCTGATGACGGAGCAAAGCGTCCGCACCAGAATCTCCTGCTCGCCCAACCGGTTGTCGTCCAACTCAAACTCTTCCAGCACGGCTCGATGCGGCTCCGTGAACACGACTCGTTTTGCTCTCATCTATTTGCTCCTTTCTGTTCCAGTTTTTTGGGGGAGAACGCTGTTCCGTCGTGGGACATGCCTGTGCCAGCACGGCAGACAGGCATTTTTGCTTTGATGACTTCACGATAATGCCGCATCACTTCGTCTGCTGTAAGGACGCCCGCATAAACGCGCACCAGACTGTAACCGATCCCCTTGACCTCGCGGGTCCCTCCCCCCACCGAGCCGTACCATTCGGCGAAGGCCGGGTAGGCATCTTCCGGGCTGATGGGCGGAACGGGATCTGTTTGCGCCAACTCCCCGTCAATGAACCACCGGATCTCCCCCTCCTCTTTCCGGGGATCAAAAACCTTCACCACATGAAACCATGTGTCGCGTGGAATGATCTGGTCGATGTCAGACCCGATCACAATCGCCGCTTCGGCGCGATTGCCCTTGGTTGGATTCACCATTTCGGTCCGCGAAGAAACGAACAATCGGGAACCTTTCAGCGCAACCACGAGAAATCGATTTCCAAGACCCGTTCCCATGCCGGATCCAATGCAACTGTTCGGAGTGGCGCTCTCCTCGTGGATGCCGAACTCCGTCGCGGAAATGTTGAAATATCCTTCAAGAGAATAACCGGAAAGGCCGCGCGCGGGGTCGTGTTCGTTGAAGATAAGCGCATCGTTGCATTTCGTTGGACTGCCTCGTTCAATCATTAACGCCCCATATTTTTTAAATTCAAGATAGGCGCGATTGCCCGGTCCAGCTCCCTTTGGAACCAAGACGGGAATTCCGTAGCTGGCATCTTTTGCCTCGCCCGCGGATGGTGTTATCTCAGCGCCGACTCCCGCAAGATCGGTGAGCGCCCTGCCATCCCATGAATTGGGATTATCGACATCATAGTGCAGAAGCAACTCGGCCGCCCAAACCTGTCCCGTTGCCAGACAGGCCCAAAGACAAAGGATGAAGTCCCTGCAAGAACCTCGTCGAGTTACATTACGAATGACGCCCATTTTCATTGAACCCAGTCGCCGCCAAACAGAATATGATTGGCTTGGGCCGCCCCGGACGGACTGTACGCGCCCTGCAGCGCGTTGACGTGACCATCCAACCATAGAACATTCCAAATCCTGCCATTTCCATGCGGGCCGGGTTCCTGCGGACCACTCCCTACCCATGGCAGGCAATTAAACAGCTTGCAGGTCCCCTCGCTCCTGGTCGTGTTGATTCCAATGTCCGCGGGTGTGCATGGTTTCCATGCAAAATTACCGCCATTATAAGTCCATACTTGCCCGAAAGAATTCGCATAGTTAACCCAGTAGTAGTCGTAACTGATCCCGATATTGGCCGGAGTGCCGGGGGCATTCGGGGATCCGGAAGCCTGGTCGGGCGTGCCATAGACGTTCGGTTGGGGAAGTGAAGGAAAATAAAGCTGATCTCTTGGCCATCCGGGATCGATCCAGACCGGGCTGCGCGGTGAAAGATATGACGAAAGCATTTGATGGAGCATGCCTGGATTATTCCACGACCACCCGTTAAAACGGATGTTCGCGCCCGCTGCCAACGGGATCAGCCCGCCGTTGTCATCGGCGTACATCCTGATCGCAAGATGAATCTGCTTCATGTTGTTCATGCAGGAGATCTGTTTGGCCGAGTTCCGCGCATTTTTCAGCGCCGGCATCAGCAACGCCATCAGGACCGCGATAATGGCGATCACCACCAGGAGTTCCACCAGGGTGAAACCGCAACGCTTCCAGGTTCGCCGGAAGGCGGCACGCGTCGGACGGAGGACGATTCTGGGCGGGATCCGGGCGCATCCATGGTGCATGGGACGATTCATTTGGCGGCAACTTACCCCAACCGAGAAAGGAGCGCAACGAATACACAATCCATACACAATGCGGTCGTGCGCCTGTCGGCCGGCTCGATCTGTGCCGCCACCGACACGCTGTTTTTCAATACACTCAAGGATGGATCGTCGCGGCCTGTCCGGCGGACGGATTCAGGTCCCAGGTCCTTTGAGCTTGCCGAACCCGAATGGCGCCGCCGTTCGCGGATCGAATCGTCGCCCGGATCAGACGGCGGTGCTTCCATTCCAGATTGACAACCCATCCTCCTCGCGCGCAAAAACCGGCTACCCGTCCTTCGGGCCAGGCGTCGGGCAATGCGGGAAGCAGATGGATTTCGCCGGGGCGGGACTGAATCAGCATCTCGACAATGCCCGCCGTTCCGCCAAAGTTTCCGTCAATCTGGAAAGGCGGATGGGCGCAGAACAGGTTGGCGTAGCTGCCGGACCCGCTGCCCGCGTAATCCAGCCCCATGTCGCCGGTGGGATAAAACAGCGCGCGTAACAGCCGGTGAGCATGGTTCCCGTCGCCGAGCCGCGCCCATAAATTCACCCTCCAGGCCAAAGCCCAGCCGGTGCTGTGATCGCCGCGTAATTCCAGGCTCCGTCGCGCCGCCTCGGCGAGTTCCGGTGTCTGGCCCGGAGAAATCTCGCTGGATGGATAGAGACCGTACAAATGAGATACGTGCCGGTGCTGGGGTTCGGGTTCGACGTAGGGATCCAGCCATTCCTGGAGCCGGCCGTCGGGGGCGATCTGGTTGGGCGCCAGACGCGCCCGGCTGGATTTCAACTGTTCCCGGAACGCGGCATCAACGCCCAGGATTTCGCCGGCGGCGATGCAGTTGGAAAACAGCTCGCGCAAGATCTGCATATCAATCGTGGGTCCCATGCAGGTGGTGGCTTCCATTCCGTCGGGTTTCCGAAAACGGTTTTCCGGGGAATTGGAGGGCGCCGTGACCAGCCAACTGTGAACCGGTTCCTCGATCAACATCCCGAGATAAAATTCGGCGGCTTCCTTCATGATCGGGTAGGCCCAGCGCAGGTAATCCCGGTCGCCGCTGAACGCGTAATGGTCCCACAGATGCTCGCACAGCCAGCCCGAAGCGCTGGCGACGAGTTGCCAGGCCCCGGTTTCCGTGGGCGCCGTGAATCCCCACGCGTTGGTATTGACGTGCGCCACCCATCCGCCAACTTGAGCGTTACGCGGTCGAAGAAGCCGCGGTAATCGGCGATATGATCCGCCAGAAGTTTTTCATAGGGTTTTCCCGCCGCCCGGTCGAGCATGCGGCTGGTCTCGGCGGACGGATCCTCGATGCGGCGGTCACGCGGCGCGTTGCCGTGGTAATCCGTTTCCGCGTCGAACAGGATCAGCAGTTCATCCGCTCCGATCACTTTTAAGGCGTTTTCCCGCGCCTCCGACTTTCCGCCCCTGGGGACCAACCGGAGCCGCGCCGCATAACGGACCCCGCCGCCGCCTTGACCGTCGGGCAGTTGGCCGGTCATCAGAAGTTCGCAGGCGTTCACCGCTTCGGTGCGGAAATGTTCCGGACGATCGAGTCGCACTGTCAAATTCAGGGCGGCGGGACGATTGGCGGAGAGACGGATGACGCCAACCTGGTCCGGAGCGCTGATAAAAACCTGGCGGCGACAGATTGCGCCATTCATTGCGTACGCCACGTCCATGATGGCCGTCCGCAGGTCGAGCTGTCGCCGGTAATCGGTCGGTTCACCGGTGAACCCGTCGAACTCCAGCCAGAGATTGCCCAGGGTCTGGTAACAACCGAAAGGAAGGTTGGCCGCCTGGCCCTGGCCGGAGCCTCGCCCCCGGCAGGTGAACGCTTGGCGGACCATCGCTTCCGCTTCCGTGTTTTTGCCGGCCAGAAGCAGGTTCCGGATGACGGGGAGATCGCGGAAGGCATTGGGGCGATTGTCGTCGAACGGCGATCCCGACCACACGGACTCCTCGTTGAGGATCACGCGTTCACGGGGAACTCCGCCGAACACCATGAAGCCGAGGCGCCCGTTGCCTAAGGGCAGCGACTGGGTGAAGTGCGTTGCGGGTTGCTCGAACCAAAGGGTGGTTGCAGGATTCCGCAGGATCTGAATGTCTTTCGAGGAATTCTTTTGTATGGTTCTTTGATCAATTTCCTGCGGGCAGCATCACGATTTCAATTGGTTAAGAATTCAAGGCACACGAGAGTCTCTTGCAACCCGAACAAATACCGTACACAAAGGGTCTGCACTTTTGGTGAAGAGCTTGACGCCAAGTCAATTAACCCGGATTTCTCATCCCGCCGCGGCGGGATGAGAAATCCGCACGGAGTGCCGCCGGGGCGGGGTTAATCCCGTCCCGCCAAGGCGGGAGGCGGCCTGAAAAAACCGCTTCCCAACGGTTTTTTTCAGGTGCATTTCTCACCGAAAAGTGGTGAGAAATGCAGATTAACTTGTTTTCCAGGGACGGTTCTGGAATACGTTCCGCATTTCACCCGCGCAACCTTCTAACGAAGCCTTTCCCATGACCAGCCGTGAAGTTGTAATTCGAACCATTCGTTTCCAAGGGGCCGACCGATTGCCCTATGATTTTCCAGGCGGCCCATCAGGCCGGTCTCCTGACTTTCCTCCACAGTTGCGGTTATATCGTGGACATTCTCGACGACCTGATCGAGATCGGCCTCGATGTCGTCCACATGGATCAGCAGGAAAACATGGGATTGGAACTGCTCGGCAAACGCTTCGGCGGCCGGATTACTTTCTTTTCGCCGGTTGATATCCAAAACACCATGGCCCGCGGCGCGTTGGACGAAATCCGCGCCTATTGCCAAAAAATGGTCAAACTGCTCGGACGTCCCAGGGGCGGTTTTATTCCCCGGTGGTACACGGACCCGGCGGGCGCCGGCCATCGCCAGGAAGCGCTGGACGCCATGTGCGCGGAGTTCCTGAAGCTCAACCAGGAACATGGTGGGTGTCCGGCGAAGGGACTGTCGCGCAATTGAAACGACTGACAACCCGTCCGTCCACCGCGGTCGTCTTGACTCCGCATCGCTGGTATCGGTCGCTGTGCGATCAGTTTCCGCGGGTAATGGCGCGGCTGTTTCAGTCCTGCCGGGTGCTGCTGCCCCAGGGCGCGCCCGCCTGCAGTTTGCTTTTGCGGGCAAACTGACCGCTGTTCCCAAAAGTATTTGCCCTGATCGTCGCGTTTGATGAGTTCTCTGCGGAGGTTCTCAAAGTGCGAGTGAATGGCAGGAAACGTTTTAGCAAAAACCTTCTCTGCTTCCTTATCAGATTTGCCTGACCACGGATGGTCTTTGTTTTCCGATGACTCAATCTTGATGAGATATTGCTCGGCAAACTCCGCTCGCCACCGTTTCACGTCGAGCCCACGCAGGAACGGTTCAAGAATTTCAGCGGAAGATTTGTGTTCGCGAATGAGGTGGTCGCGCGTCATGCGGTCAACCACAAACGCTTCGTTCAAGCCAGTTGTGAGGCCGCGAGAAACACGCGAACCAACATACTGACGGAGTGGCCTTCCGTTGTTTCGTAAAACTCTACGGTGGACTCCATAAACCTTCAACATCAAACTTGATGTTTCCCATTTCGTCATTTGTCCGTGGTCATCTTCTCGATGGGCGAGACAAAGCTAAGCCGTCCGTCGCTCCAGTGCCTGCAATTGAAGGGGCGCAACTTTGGCGATCTGCGTAAAATCCCGATCGAATGTCAGCAGACGCGTCTGATGATGAAGGGCCAACTGCGCGATCAGCAGATCCATGGAAGACACCGAAAAACCTGCATTGGCGCACTTCTGACCAAGACGGCAGGCGTCCCGCCAGAGCGTGCCCGTCGTGGGCAATACCCGGATGGTCTCAAAAACCAATTCGATGAAATGACGCTGTTTGGCGGGCGCCGCCCGCAACGTCTCGAAGATCACCGGTTCGCAGAGAACAATACCCGTATCTTTCACCAGCGCGTGAATTTGCGCTTTGACCGCTGCCGAGGTGGAGGGACGGAAGAAATCAATCCACAGCGACGTATCAATCAGGTCCATGGAAAACCCCGGTCTTGCCTGAGCGTTTTCCAATCCGGCAAATCAACAGACGTTTTCCCGGAAACCACATTTTCAAGCAACGCTTCGCGTCTGCGGAGAGCCAGGGATTCCAGGGCCAGCTTGCGAATTGCGGGTCCCTTCTTTCTCTCGCCAGAAAAAAGGCGTATTTCGTCAACTTCTTTATCTGAGATTTCAACTGTAATCTTCATACTTTTACCATACTATAATCCGATTATCCGTCAAGACGATTTCGTGGCGCTTGTTTTTTGTATTTGATGTTTCATATCCCTTGGTTCTCCGCGCCGGTAAGCCACGACGACAGGAATGCGCCGTCGTATTCATCGAGAACCTTGCTCGCGTTCAGCACAGCCTCTTCCTGATATTTCAGCTTCTTGAAGCCCGGTGGCAGATAAATGTCATCAATCTCGTCCGGCAGGTTGAGTTCGCCCCGGAAATACTCGTAGAGAAATTCATGCTAAAAATTTAGAGTCCTCTCTCTGGCCGTAAACCCCTCGCCTTTAGGCTGACGATTGCCCATAAATTGTTCGGGACACCGGTTGCGGATTCGTGTAGTCTGGCCGCATGTACTCCATTAACGGTCGGATTTTTTCGGACGAGATTCTCAGCCGGATTGCTCAAATGC
>JACQHZ010000025.1 GCA_016198745.1 Verrucomicrobiota bacterium | reverse complement strand
GGAAAGGGGTGCCATACCGGCAGAGAATACGCCGACGGCCAAAAAAGCGGACAGTTTTGGGTTCGAGCTCCAGGCACCCAAAAAAACAGACTTTCAGAGGAGAAACGGGTGCGCTATGTCAGGAGTTCTGAATTTTGGAACAGCGACATGGTCAATCTCCCATTTCGATTACATATTTAACGGGAACTATGCTGCTACCTGGACCCCTCTTTATAGAGGCAAGGGAACGTATTTCTATTTTGTGGATGAACACCTTGAATGGTTGCCATATCTGGGAGACAACCTTTCAAAATGGTGTGAGACGCACCCGGACCCCGCCAGCCCGGCATGGACGGGCGGCACGCGCATTTTCGGCCCGTAGCCCCCATTTGCCCGGTTCGCCTCTCCATCATGCGCGAGGAGTTGAATGAGCGCGCACTTCTGTCACGATCATTCCGCCACGGCGGGATCGTCGCCTCCCTCGGCGCTGACGGAGCAACACCCCGTCTCCCTTACTCCCTGCCACTTGCGCCCTCCGGAGTTTCTTCTTACGTCAGGATTTGAGTCGGTGGATAGGAAATGGCGTTCCCAATGGGAGGAACCGTCGCGATCGAGATGGCGAAGGTTGAGACCCGATCTGGCTTTTCGCAAACGATGGATCATCTCTTTTGTAGAGTTTTCAAATCCGGCACAATACGGTAATGAAACCAAAGCAGATCAGCGGTGTTGATATGAGCATGAGACCTCCCAACAGAACGGGCCGGTTGTGGTTTCCGCTATTGATGCCGCTTCTGGCCTGCGTGACGTTCGCCGCGGAGAGTTCGGCGCCGTCGCCATGCCAGTTTGGCGTCATCCTCGGCGGAAAGGGGCGCGTGCCTCAGGTGGTTGATATCGTCAAAGACCTCGGCGCGAGTTGTGTGCGCGTCAATTGATATTCCGGTTTCCTCCGATGACCAAACTTGCCACACCCATTTTGAGTTTTGTGAAAGGACCACTGATCCAGCGGCTGTCGTTTGTTTTGTGTCTCGCCCTGATGTGGAAGGCGCTGGCGGTTACTGCCGGCGAATCCAAAAGCGAAACCGCGCCCGCCCGAAAACCGTCCGGTATCTACGCGGTGGTGGTCGTTGAAGAGGGAGGCCGACACAAGGAGCGAAGGAGCCGGAGCGACCCGGATCGTTTCGAGGCGGTTCTCAGGAATCCAGCGGTGGCCGGCATCGCGCTTCGCGCCTACTGGAAACCGTTGGAGCCCGAAGAAGGAAAATACGATTTTCATGCCCTGGATGATGCGTTTTCCATCGCCAAGGAACACAACAAGACCGTTCAACTGATCCTGGTGCCGGGCTTCCACAGTCCGCTGTGGCTGTTGAACCAGCTTTCCTCATGCGATCCTTATCTTGACCGCGCCCATGTGCCGGAGGGACTTCTTAAAGGCGGGAAAGCGACCTTCACGATTCCTTATGGCCCCAAACATAACGAAAAGTTCGAACTGCCGCTGCCGTGGGACGCCGCCTACAAGACCGCATGGCGGACTTTCCTCACTGAAGTAGCCCGGCGTTATAACGCACTTCCCCAACTGGTGTCCATTGCCGTCGCCGGACCAACGTCGGTATCGGCGGAAATGAGCTTTCCCTCCAAGACCGCGGAAGATATGGCTGTTTGGCAACACCTGCTGGAATTGAGTTTTCCGCCCGGTCCCTATCGCGACAGCAACCGGGCCATTGTGGAAGAATGGCAGGCCGCCATCGAGTTTTACGGCAAGACTTTCAGCAATCTGACGATTGTGATCACCCGGGGCGCCGGGCTGCTGCGCTTTCCTCACAACGGCCCGGAAGACGCCAAGAATCAAATCATTGACGGCCTCGTCCATGCCGACCTCGGTTCAAATCGCAAAGCCACCCAAACGAGCGGCATGAACGCCGCGCGCGACAGCGAGGGCGGCATCGAAGGCGCGAAGGCCCTGGCCTTGAAGACCTGCGAAGGCGAGCGGCTTCACCGGATTTTGGCCGGCGGACAGTTCAACAGTTCGGCCACGGCGCATCCCTCGAAAGTCGGGCGTCCCCAAGAGGGGGCCGAGGGCGCGGACATCCCGCCAGCGGAAGCGCTTTGCAATGTCCTGCGGAATTATTTCAACAACACCCCGTTCGGCAAAGAATACGGAGGGCAGAACGGCCCAGTGCCGGTTCATTATCTGCAGATCTATGAAGAGGATGTCCTCCATGCCAACGAACATGGCGATGTTCAGCGGATCTTGCTGGATGTGAAAGACAAGTTGTCCCGGCTGAATCGCGGATCGTAGCAAATTTTTAAACAGAGCTTCTTGTGCGTCCCCTGTTTTAGCTTTCACGATGCGCGCGTCAGCGTAATTCACGACCATTGGATGATCCACCAACCGATGGTCATCAGGTTGCAGGATAACCGTTGGATCGGAATGGAGACGCTGTGTTGTCAGGTTGACAATCAGCACTTCGCCGGTCTGCGGATGGGATTCCGTGAGCAACACCCACACGTGGGCGGTGTTCTGCCCGGACTTGGGGAGCAACAGCGCGTCACCGGCCTTCGGCATAACGACCTCAACAACCCCGGAAACCCGCATGAATCATGAAACCCGGACTACCCCCATTCAACCTTGCAGACTGCTAGGCCCGGACTGCCTCACGCATGGGGCGGGTGCTCGCCGGAGGCAGTTCCTTGCCAGCCTGACGCAGTTGGCCCACCTCCTCCTGAACGAGGGCGCAGAGCCGGTGAAATGCTTCCTCCTCTGTGGTTCCATGGCAGACTCCGCCCCACGGAAAAAGATCCGGGCAATAGCCCACATACAGACGGTCCTCCTCCTCCCAGCGGACAAACTTGAGATACTGGTCTTCAGCTTTCATTTGCTTGCCTCCCGGATGGCGTTACGGATTTGTTTCTCCTGATAATGTCGCGCGTCCTCGCCGTCATGGCCGCTGAGAATAATCGCGCCCGGGAATTTGGCGTGACGGAATTTGCGATGCGAACCCTTTCCGCCGGGGACGAGGACAAACCCCGTTCGCTCAAGGTCGGCGACCAGCTGGCGAATCTTGCGTGGCACATGAGGCAGACTACCACAATCCGGTCCGGTTTGCCAATGCCAACCCACTCGAAAAACGTGTAGGGGCGGACGACAAAATTCTTGGTGATCTCGCTGTAGGTGGCTTCGCTGAAGCCGCCCTCTGTCCCATCGGGGTCACCGACCCCGCCTACAGCCTGAGACGCAACCAGGAATTTTGTCGCGCACCCAACGTGTGGGGTTCGTGACCGGAGCCGGTCAGGAGATGTCTTCCTTCACCTCGACCTTCTCGCCGTCGCGCCACGTTTTCACCTCACGGCGAAGGATGAAGAATCGGGTTCTCGTTGGGCATGGAGTTGGTTCAAGAAAGAGGCTGGGGGGTAGTGTAGGGGAAGACGGATGGACGGTCAATGCAGCGGGCTTGCCGTCGATGGACAAGACAGAGGGGGAAACAGACGAAAGGATCACGCATGAGAGCGACATGCCGTTTCCAACACATCCGACACAACATCTTATCCTCGATCGGCGCGGCATCCAACCCCAATTGGCCAACAAAAGCCGGGCTTCGTTCTTGCATCTCCCTGCTGATTTCCTGCATCCTTTGGGGTGATGCGCCGGCAATATCCATTTCATCTGATCGAACCCAGGTGGCAGCGCCACTGGCTGCAAGGCCGCACGTTTCGCGCCTTTGATCCCGGCGAACAGATTCCGGAAACGCATCCCTTCCGCCGTCGTCACGGCCGGGCGACCGCGCCCACCACCGCCGATCCTTACGCGCCGCGTTACTACGCCCTGGATATGTTCCCGTATCCTTCCGGCGTCGGCCTGCATGTCGGCCATCCGCTCGGATACATCGCCACCGACATCGTGTCGCGTTACAAGCGGATGCAGGGGCATCATGTCCTGCACCCCATGGGGTTCGATGCCTTCGGGCTTCCCGCCGAGCAATTTGCCATTGAACACGGCGTCCATCCCCGCGCAACCACCGAGGCAAATGTCGCCAACATGGTCGCGCAACTCAAGGCGCTCGGCCTGAGCTGCGACTGGGAACGGCAACTGGCCACCACCGATGTTCACTACTACCGTTGGACCCAGTGGATTTTTCTCAAGTTATACAACGCATGGTTTAATCCGTCCTCCAACAAGGCGGAACCCATTGAAACCTACACCGGTCCCGACCCCGACTCGGTGCGGCTGGCGTACCTGGGGGAGATGCCGGTGAACTGGTGTCCGGCGTTGGGCACCGTCCTGGCCAATGAGGAGGTCACCAGCGAAGGATTGTCGGAACGGGGCAATCATCCCGTCTATAAACGGCCGCTGCGGCAATGGATGCTGCGCATCACCGCCTATGCGGAGCGATTGGTCGCCGAACTGGACCTGGTGGATTGGCCCCAGGGCATCAAATTGCTTCAACGCAACTGGATCGGCCGCTCCGAGGGCGCCACGGTGCGATTCGAAATTTCAGCTTTGAAATTGCATCTTGAAGTGTTCACCACGCGCCCCGACACATTGTTCGGCGCCACGTTCATGGTCCTGGCGCCCGAACATCCGCTGGTTGATCAGATCACCACGGGGCCGCAACGAAAGACCGTCGCCCTTTATCGGCAGGCGTGCGCTGCAAAGTCGGATCAGGAACGGCAGTTGGCCGGCGAAAAAACCGGCGTGTTCACGGGAGGCTGCGCCCTCAACCCGGTCAACCACGAGAGCATCCCGATATGGATCGCCGATTACGTGATGATGGGTTACGGCACCGGCGCCATCATGGCGGTGCCGGCGCACGACGAACGCGATTGGGAGTTCGCCGCGAAATTCAACCTGGAAATCCGTCCGGTCGTGCAACCTCCCGGCGGCCAGCCTCTCTCGAAGGCGTTCACGGAGGACGGCGTCAGCATCCAGTCCGGCCTGATCACGGGATTGCCGACCCCCGAGGCCAGGCAGAAGATCACGGAATGGCTGGAAGCACAGGGCGTCGGAAAAAAGACCGTGCACTACAAACTGCGCGACTGGCTTTTCAGCCGACAACGTTACTGGGGCGAACCGTTTCCCATCCTTCACGCGCCCGGCGGCGAGATTCTCGCCGTCGAGGAAGCGGATCTGCCGGTCGAGCTCCCGCAAATGGACGACTTCAAACCGCTTGCCGGCAACAGTCCCAACACCCTTCCCCAGCCGCCGCTGGCGCGCGCGCCCAGCTCGTGGAAATACGTCGTGCGCGCCGGCGTTCATTACACGCGCGAGTTCAACACCATGCCGCAGTGGGCGGGATCGTGCTGGTACTATCTCCGTTTCCTGGATCCGGCCAATCATCAGCACTACGTTGATCTCGACAAGGAATTCTACTGGCTCTCGCCGCGAGGGGTGGACCTCTATGTCGGAGGAGTGGAACACGCCGTGCTCCATCTCCTTTACGCCCGGTTCTGGCACAAGGTTCTTCATGATCTCGGTTATGCGAATTCGCCGGAGCCGTTCCGCAAACTGGTCAACCAGGGTTACATCGAGGCCGCCGCCTACCAGGATGAACGCGGCTTCTATGTGGACGCCGGGAAGGTGGTTGAAAAAGACGGCAATTTTTTTTGCGACGACACTCCCGTCACGCGCGCCTACGGCAAGATGGGCAAGTCCTTGAAGAACGCTGTCAGTCCCGAAGACATGTGCCGGCAATACGGCTGCGATTCGTTGCGTCTCTACGAAATGTTCATGGGGCCATTGCAGCAAAGCAAACCCTGGAACACCGCCGGCGTGGAGGGCGTGTATCGGTTTCTCGGCCGCGTCTGGCGTCTTTTCACCGATGAATCCAGCGTGGACGCCTTTGAACAAAAACTCACGATTCTCGGCGAGGACGCCGCAGGGGCGGAAGACGCGCTGCGGGAAATCCGGCTGCACCCGCTCATCACCAACGATCCCCCCTCGCTCGTTCAACTCACCCTCCTGCATCGCACCATCAAGAAGCTGACCGACGACCTCCAGACCATGTCGTTCAACACCGCCATCTCCGCCTTGATGGTGTTCGTGAACGAAGCCATGACGTGGCACAACCGTCCCGTCAGCGCGCTCCGCGAGTTTCTCCTGCTTCTCGCCCCTTTTGCGCCGCACATTGCCGAGGAACTGTGGAGTATGATGGGCGGCGAGACCACGCTCAGCTACGAACCCTGGCCTGCCTGCGATCCCCGGTATCTCGTCGAGGATGAGGTGGAGATTGTTCTCCAGGTGAACGGGAAAATCCGCGACCGAATCCGCACAACGCCTTCCGCCACGGAAGAAGAGCTTCAGACGCGCGCGCTGCAAAACGCGAAAGTCCAGGAGTTCATGGCCGGCAAGACCATCCGCAAGGTGATTGTTGTTCCGGGAAAACTGGTGAATGTCGTGGCTGGTTAGCCCGCACATTTGTATCTACGCAGGTTCACGGTTCAGAGGTTCAACGGTTCAAGGGTTGCCTGCCCGCGCAGCAGCAGGCGGGGAAAAACATGAAAATCGAGGGTTTTTTCCTTCAACCCTTGAACCGTTGAACCGTGAACCTGATAACCCGAGTAGTTACCCAAGAATCAAAATGCCTTTGACTGTGGGACATCTCTCTCTCCTTTCTTAACGCACCCATGCCCGCCCTCTCCTTCCTCATCGCGCCCGACAAATTCAAGGGCAGCCTCACCGCGCAGCAGGCCGCGCGCGCCATGGCGCGCGGCGTTCGCGACGCCCTTCCCTCTGCGCGCATCGAGATGATCCCGCTGGCCGATGGGGGGGACGGAACGGCGGAACTCCTCCGACGCGCGCTTCGCGCGCGCGCCATGCAGGCCACCGTGCACGATCCCCTTGGAAGAAAGACCCGCGCCGCATGGGGGCTGCATGGCTCAACCGCCTACCTGGATTTCGCAAGCGCATCGGGTCTTCGGCTTGTCCTGCCGGAACATCGCAACCCCTTGAAAACCACTTCGCGCGGCGTGGGCGAATTGATGAACGAAGCGGTCCGCTACGGCGCTTGCCGCTTGACGCTCGGCGTTGGCGGCAGCGCCACTGTTGATGGCGGAGTTGGCGCCATGCGCGCGCTCGGCATCCGTTTTCTCGACAAACACGGCGCGGAAATCCCGGAAGGGGGCGGCGGCCTTTCGCTTCTGCATCGGGTGGACCTCGGCTCATGCGTCTGGAAAACGCGAGAGATTGAAGTGCTCATCCTCGCGGATGTTCGCAATCCGTTGCTCGGGAAAAACGGCGCGGCCGCCGTATTTGGTCCGCAAAAGGGCGCCACGGCCGCCATGCTCCCACAGTTGGAAATCGGATTGGAACGCCTCAACCGCATCATTGGGAATCTTCAAGGCAGATCGCTGGCAAGGCTGCCTTCCGGCGGCGCAGCAGGCGGTGTCGTTGCCGGTTTCCTCGGCATTCTCGGAAACGTGGACGGCGTCTGTGTTCGGGTGACACCGGGGATTGATCACGTCCTCTCTGTCCTGGGTGTGGGGGCGGCGGTGCAACGAGCCGACTGGGTTTTGACGGGCGAGGGGTGGTTGGACGCGCAAACCGCCCACGGCAAAACCATTGATGGCTTGTCCCGCCTCTGCCGTCGTTTCTGGAAACCCGTCCTTGCGTTTGCCGGAAAGGTCTCTGTTTCTCCCCGACAAGCGCGTACTTTGGGACTGACGGCCGCGTTTTCAATTGCGCCCGGGCCGTGCGCAACGGAGGAATCCCTCCATGAGGCTGCACCGTGGCTGCGCGCCGCCGTCGCCAACGTCGCCCGGCACATCGACAGTGAGCGTTTTCATGTCCACCTTTCCAAGTCCAATCTACCACGTTGAACGCGAATTTGACAGCCCCCAAAATTCCCGGGCAGGTTGCTCAAGCACATCTTCTGCTTGGCCTTTTCCCTCGCGATCTTCAAGCCGGGCATGAGCAGCGCCGCCAGGATGGCGATGATCGCCACCACGGCTAGAAGTTCTAGTGTAGTGTCCCTTAATAACTTTACATATTGTTGCCCATATATTGCAGGGGATGGGTTTACCCCATCCCGAACAACCCCACGGGTGGGGGTAAACCCCACCCCTACACTGTAGGAAAACAGCGTGGACGGCATCTTGATCCGGCCGCCGCCCGACCGCGATGTCTCCCAGGAATGGTACCGCAATCGCAACGCAATCGCCCTGGCGAACACATTTCCGGATTCACCGGCGCCATGCGTTCTAGCCGCCTTCATAAGCCAAAAACGTGATCCCGCCACGGCGGGATGTCAAGTTTTTCGCAACTGCACAATGGAGGGCGACGCAAGCGGCAGGGCATAAGGGAGCCGGGGTGTTCCGTCGTCGTCCCGCCGTGGCGGGAGAGAGCGGCGATGACGGAGCATCGCCCTCCAAGTG
>JACQHZ010000024.1 GCA_016198745.1 Verrucomicrobiota bacterium | reverse complement strand
TATGGCTGAGGGGATTTTGGCGATTGGGCAAGGCGGACGTGGGTGGGCAATCCCCGTAGCGGGCTTGCCCGCCCACGGCCAACGCTGCCCATCGCCAAAAGCCCCCAGCCCGCAGCGGGTGGGGCGGCACGACCGCCCGCGTCCCGCCGTGGCGGGCTTGCGGCTTCGAGCCAAGCCCGCTGCGGGGATTGGCATCGAAACCGCGCCGCGCGCTGGTGGTCGTGGCGCTCCCACCATAGGTTACTTTATTTATGAATTGGACTACTTAGCCCGGATATTTCACAAATTTACTGTCATTCCGAGCGTCAGCGAGTTGCATGCGGTCGAAGATGCGAGCGGCCATTGTTTACGGCAATTCATGTGCACTTTCAAAACGGCCGATTCTGTGTATTTTCACGGCGGCGCTCGCGTTCAGTCGAACCGCTCCGCGACCGGATGCCGCGCGCGCCATCCAATGGCCTGCCGTTCACCTGCCTGTAATTCCAGCGAAGCGACCCGAGTTGAAGAACCGGGCAGAAAGAAGTCGCTTAACCGCAAAGGGCGCAGAGAACACAAAGAATGAAGTGATCCTTGTTTATCATTGATCATCAACGAGTTGTATAAATTGATAAAATAAATCTTGCAGTTGGGCCGTTTTTCACGCAGTCTCTTCATATTGAACTTCCTGACGCCCAAACACTTGCAAAAATAGCAATTTTTTTTGCTTGCACGGATTCGCAACCTGTTGTAAAAGAAAGACTTGCGCAATAATAGAATTTTGGTTAATCTGACTGAAATTCGAAAATCCCAAAATCCCCTGCTTTTTTAGAATCTTTCCGTGACGATTCAGGTTCAGCGCACAACGCTGGACCCTGAACCCTGAACCCTGCATCTTCTCTATGAAAAATCGGATCATTGTTCTCTTGGTCATCACTTGGGCCTTCATCCTGGTTGCGACGACGAGTTGGGCGCAGGACGGCACGCCGCCGCAAACCCAACAGACGGGGGAAGCGCAACAGCGAACCTTGGAGACCGGCAAGGATTATCGCTATGCGGTGCCCACGGAGATCAGGGAAGGCGTCGGCAAACAGCCGTTTCTGATACGGAAGAAATTTTTCAACGTCTCGCTCCGTGAAAGCGGCAACTTTACCGACAACGTCTATTCACTTCGTGACTTCAAACGAAGCGACATCTTCAACACTCTGGATTTCAACGTGACCGGTTCCCTGACACTCTATCAGGACTGGACGGTCAGCGCGCGTGCGGGCATTCGGGATTTTCGCTACCATCGGTTTGGCTCCCTGGATTTCAACTCGGCGGCCTATACGCTCACCGGCAATTACAACTGGCAGAAGTGGAACTGGTACCTGACTTTGGAGCACACGGACCTCTACAAGCGGAATTTTGGAGATCACTTTTTTCAGGAGGACGATGTGACGTTTGGCGGGTATTATTCACATCCGCTGGGGCGGCGCGCGCTTCTTTATCTCGGCGCGCAGTACACGCGGCAATTCACGCATCCCGACTCGTCAAGCAAACATCTGCCGACCGTTTATCTTGGTTTGATCACGCTGCCGGTGGAGGACCTCCCGAAATTGCGGCTCGCGTTTTCGGCGAGCTATTCTTACGCGGATTTTGTCCCGACGGATCGTGAAGACCATCGCTACAATGTCGGCCCCGAACTTTCGTATGAATTTTTCCCGTGGTTCAACATGGGCGTGGGAGTAGGCGGCGGGTGGGGCGACTCCAATCAGGATGCCTTCGACTACGAAGTCTTCAACGCAACCGGTTTCTTGAAGCTGAACTATCAGTTTTGATGAATCAGACGGGGAGGATTCATTTCAGGACGACCACGGATGTCGTTGGATTTGCTTCGTCTGCAATCTGTGGCGCCCTGAATCCGTGGGGTGACATTCCGAAAGTTTGGTTGCGGTCCTGCCGCGCTGTGTTAGGGTTGCTTCATGAGAGTTCTTGTCACGGGGATGATCGCGGGGTTGGACGACCGTGAGTATTTGGATAAAGTCATCAAACTGTGTGCTTCCAAGGGGCTGACGTCGCCGGTTTATCATCTGTTGGACATGGTGACCGGCGACGGTAAAAAACCGCTGGAAAAAATGCTGGGAACCACCGACTACGTCTTCGAGCTGACGCGCGAACGCGAGTGGGTCCGGATCGGCTACGAAATCGAGAAGAGCCACCTCGAACACGTCGTCGTCCGCGCGCCCGCCACCATCGAATGGAACCGCATCAATCGAAAATGCAAGGACGCAAAATACATCCAGCAGTATGTCCGGCCGGATCTCATCGTGACGCTGATTGACGCCGAGTGGCTGATCCAGGAGCGGCTGGAAAAACCGCCGAAGAACGATCCATTTCTCCGGGCGATCAAGCAAAAAAACCATACCATCTATGAAATTCTCTCCTGGATGAACGAGGAGGTCAGCCTCAGCGAGGACTGGGCGAAGATGATGGGCATCCGGCACATTGTACTGGCGACCAAGCAACCGCCCGAATCGCTCTACCAGTTCATCCGCCACCCGAATGTCCACACCTTTTACGCCAGCTACTCGATGACGCACGCCGACCCGGCGATTCGCAAGCAGGTGGATGCGGTCATCAAACGTCTGGCGACCTATGGGGTCGTGATTGATCCGCAGACCATCGAAATCGGAACGCACTTCGACAATTTCCGAGACAAGGAGGCGATCTACGCCTTCACCGTCCATCGCGACCTGCATTGGTTTGTCGGCAAGACCGATTCCACCGTCGCCATCCATCCCTACCTCGAACGCCCGCCGCTGAGCACCGGAATGATGGATGAACTTGGCCACGCGCGCGATTACCACAAGAATCGCTACATGATTTTCCCGAAAGGCATCAGCCCGTTCACCTCCGACAGTTACATCGAAAAGGGTCGTCTTTTTGAGGACGAAAACCAGTTCTTCGAGCACCTCGAAAAGGTGGAAGGTTTCAAACCGCTGGATTGAGGCATGACACGTCGTCTCGCTCTCGCGCATCGAAACATTCCGCGTTACGGCGGCGCAAAAGGCTTTTCATCACGCGGAAGCCGCCAGCCTGGCGCCGGCATCCGCACGGCCAAGGAATCGCTGGCTTATCTGGTGATGGTCAAGGAAACGATGGGCGACCGATGGCTGACGCCCGATCTTTTTCGTTTCGGCGCCAGCACCCTCGCCAACGACATCCTGATGCAGATTGGCAAGGAACTCACTGGCCGATACCAGGCCGCCGAGAATTATTCGCTGCCATGATCCGCGCAAAGACAGGAACCCTTACACAAAAAACCATGAACCGCCGTCCCCGGCAGATCGCGCAGACGCTCCAAACCGCCGCCGTTTCGATGAAGCTTTCCCGGCTTGCCCTGGGTTTCTCGCGATGCCTCGCGCCGGCCATGACGGTGGCGATGGCGTTGTTTGTCATGGACAACTGGCTCGATCTCCCTTCCGCGTTAAGGCTGCCGCTGGGTGCCGTTCTCTTTCTGGCGCTGGCGGTCGGACTGGCGCGGGATGTCGTTCTGCCGGCCCTCCGTCCTGCCAGGCTGGAACGGATCGCGCGAATCATGGAGGAACGCCTGGGCATCCCGGACAATTCATTGATCAACGCCTTCCAGTTTGAAAAAGCCCGCCTCTCATCGGATGAATTGCCGTTCGCTGAAGGAACGATTCGCTCATCCCAGACCGTGTTGTTCAGGAAACCAGCCCCTCATTTGTGGGAAACGCACAAATTGTTTCAGGCCGGCATCCTGTTGGTTCTCTTGCTGGCATTATGGACGGTTTACGCAACCATGTTCCCGCAGCAAATGACAAACGCCTGGACCCGGTTCCTTCTCCCTTTGAGCGATGTGCCTCCGGCAAGCGATGTCGAAATCGAGGTCGCGCCCATGGCTGACTTCCAGGCGCTTGAAGGGGAAAGCGTCGAGATCAAAGCGTCCTTGAAAAGCCGCAATCAACGCATCCGAATCCGCCACCTCGCCCCCGTCATGGTGTGGCGCGAAGGAACCGCCCGGCTGCAACCTTCACCCTCGGCCGGCGAGAAGGCGGGCATGATCGCCATGCCGGGACAGGAAGGCCGTTATCGGTTCACGTTCAGCAATGTTCATCAATCGTTCGCTTTCCGTGTCTGGGTCGACCGGGCTTATTCCAAATGCATCCAGGTCAACGTCCGTCCCCTGCCGCAAATTCAAGAGTCGTCCGCCCGCGTCGTTCCGCCGGCTTACACCGGCCTTAAACCCGTTCTCATGCCGGGACCGCCGTCGCAGATCCATCTCCTGGCCGGCTCCGAACTCAACCTTCAGATGCGATTCAATCCTTCGGTGGATGAAGCCCTTTGGCGCGCTTCAAATCAGGACGCGCGATTTCAGAACGCGAATCATCGTTGGAACCTCAAATTGAACGTCGAGAAGGCGCAGGCTTACGAGATTCAGGTGGGCGGTGAAAAAATTCCGCGTCGGATGACGATCACGCGGGGAGAAATCACTCTGAGAAACGACCAGCCGCCCGAGATCGATTTTGTCACGGAAGATCGCAATCGCTTCGTTCATCCGGGCATGATGCTCTCTCTTGAATTGCAGGCGCGCGATGATTTCGGCGTCTCCACGATCAGCGTGCGATGCGCCAGGTCGGATGATCCGAAGTCGGTGCGGGAACTCAAGACTTGGTCGTACCTGGGACCGCCCGGCAATCCGGGACCGGTTCAGGAACGATGGACGGTGCGCGTGGATCCGGATGTCTTCCAACCCGGCATGAGCTATGTGCTGGAAGCGGTTGCCGGGGATTTCCGGCCGCAGGCGCAATTCGCGGTTTCGCGTCCGTTGATCCTGCGCGTCAAGTCCATCGGCGACCTTGCACTCGCCCCTGGGGACGCGCTGGAGGGCCTTTTCAGTTTCATCAAAAAAGCGATTGCGGAACAAACCAGGGCCAACGGATTGACGCAAAACCTCGGCGTAAATCTGGATGAGGCGATTTTGTCGAAGTCGCTGTCGAAACATCAAAAGGTCATGCTGGACCAGCAGACCGCGGCGAAAAAGGCCGGCGAGTCGGCTCTGGCCGCCGCGCGCAATCAGCCGGAGGCGCGCAACTGCGAAACGATCCTGACCCCGCTGGTCCGGGGCGAGATGCCATGGGTTTTGGACGCCCTGAGCCGTCTCGATCAAACCGGCGCGAGGGAACCGGCCCGGAATCTCAAGAACATTGATGGCCGGCAGGTTTACATCCTCAACGCACTGATCGCGCTTCTCGGAAAAATGTCCCGCGACCGCAACACCGAGGGCAGACAAAAAGGCGATCTGGTTCGAAATGAAGACGGAACGCCGGTCGTGTCGCCGGACACAGTGACGAAACTGGCCGCTGATTTGAAGGAGTTCATCCAGGAACAAAAACGGGTCATCACCTTCAGCAAATCGCTTCTGGAACATGGGCCGGAAGATTTGACAGAACGGGAGGAAATGTTGTTGACGGAAATCGCGCGGCAGGAGGCGAACTGCGGTTCTTTCCTGCAAGAAATGCTCGCCGACCTGAGCCGTTTGCCGCTCCAGGATTTCGCCGACGGCAAGGTGATTCCGGAAGTCAACCAGGTGTATCAGGAGATTCAAGCTGCGACTGCCGCGCTTTATCAGAAAAATGTGACGCTGGCGGTCCCGCGCGAACAAGCCGGCCTGGAGAAGGCCGCGGAAATCGTCAACAACCTCGAACGCTGGCTGCCGGACACTCCGGACAATCAAAAATGGATCATGGAAGAACCGTCTGCGCCTGTTGATATTCCGATGGCTGAATTGCCGGGCGAACTTGAGGACATCATCGGCGACCTGCTCGATAAGGAGGAGGCGATGAACGATGAGGTCGAGGATGTGACCAGTTCCTACATGGATTCGCTGGATAAAGGCGCCGGATGGGACGCCATGGACGGTCCGATTTCCAACATGAGCGCCCGGGGAGTGACCGGCAATCGCCTGCCCAACCAGCAGGAGGTCGGCGGGCGATCCGGCGAGGGCCGAAATGGGAGAAGCCACGGACAAATGGTCGGAGACACAGCGACAGGCAAAGGAGGAAGAGAAACGCCCACGCGACTCACCCCCGCTCCATTCGAGCCTGGCAGTGTGAAGAATCTTTCCAAGGAGGATCAAGGCGGCGCCACCGGGGGCGGCAAGCTGGCCGGCATGGGCGAGGAGGGCTTGATCGGTCCGACGCCCCCTCCTTTGCAGCAGCAAATGATCCGCATCTCACAGCAACAAACCAAACTCCGACAGGAGGCGGAAGCCCTGGCGGTCAGGCTTCGCAAGCAACACATCCCCGGCGGCGATGTGGAGACCGCCATCTTGTCCATGAAAAAAGTGGAGCAAGCTGCCCGGATGGGGAACGGCATCGCCATCCGTTCTCATTATCACGAGGCGTTGGATGACCTCGCCGCCGCACGCTCGGACGCGCGCGTGGAACGGGTCGTTCACCGCGAGAAAAACCGCCTGCCGCAAAATTTCAAAAGCGAAATCCTGAACGGCTTGCAGGACAAGATTCCTTCAGGTTACGAACCCATGGTGGGACCGTACTTCCGCTCTCTGAACTACTAACGTTCGCAATCTTGTTTTCCAGAGAAGATTTCTCTGTTGTTGTAGCTGCGCTTCTACCTGCCTGTCGGCAGACAGGTGAAGCGCATCC
>JACQHZ010000338.1 GCA_016198745.1 Verrucomicrobiota bacterium | reverse complement strand
CGGCGATCAGCACCAGGATCGGCAGGGTGATCAGGCCGGCCAAGAGGCGCGGCACGATCAGGTATTTATACGGATTGGTCGAGAGCGTGGTCAGCGCGTCGATCTGCTCGGTCACGCGCATGGTGCCGATCTCGGCCGCCATGGCGGCGCCCACACGGCCTGCGATCATCAGCGAGGTGATGATGGGCGCCAATTCCCGCGAGAGCGCAATGGACACCGCGGGTCCCGTGGAAGTGTCCATGCGAACCTTGTGAAACTGGAAAAACGTCTGCGCGGCAAACACCATGCCGATGAAGGCCCCGGTCAGCAACACCACCGGCAGCGATTTGACGCCGAGGCTGTGGATATGGAAAACCGTCTCGCGCCATCGAAACCGCTGCGTCCAAAGCGACAGCGCCGTCTCGATGCCGAGAAGCGCCACGTTTCCGAGATAATCGACAAACTTCAGAGTGCGGCGTCCCAGGAACTCGAAGAAAACGTTCATTTGATCGCAAAGGATAGACCGAGCATCCTTTCAGCGCAAGCGAAGCGTGGGACCGTTTTTGGGAATGTCTCCGGACCGCAAGCCAGAGCCGGACCGGTTTGTGTCAACTGGAATTCCGATCCCGCCTTGCGGGAGAGGAATCCCTTTTTTCGGTTCCCACCAGAGAGGGATGAGTCTTCGATCGCATGCACCTCTCCCGCCACGGCGGGATCGGAATGACAGAAAATTTGTGAAATATGCAGGCTACCGGCTGCGCCGTTGCGGCTTGGCAGCCCTCCCCTACAGTGGAAGGATGTCCTGCCGATTCACTGTTCTTTGACTGGTTTAATATTCAGCAACCGCTGAGGCGCATCGAACAGGGTCATCCTGGCGATCTCGATTGCATCGCGAATGGAGTGCTGGCCTTGTTCCACTTTTGTCGTGAGAACGGCAGCCATCTGTTTGCGAATCAGGATGGCCTTGGCATACGCCCACTCGATACAATAAGCATCCGAGAAGAAACCCATTTGTTTGTTCACCGGCAGCATGTCCAATCGTTCCGCCATCACTTGCCGGATAACGTCGGGATAGAAGTTGTGCCACCAGTAACCGGCCAGGCTCAGGTTCGGGAGTTCACGGGCCATGGTGCACAGGGACTGATTGCCATGACGACTTGCCAGGAAACACTGGAATCGCAGCTTGGGATGACGGGCGAGCATCTCCGCCAACTGACTCAGGGTCCGTTGCGGCAATCGGCTCCCCGTCTCAAATGGCAACGGCTCGGCGCCCAACGCAAATTGATACACGATCTCCTCGCCATGCGGTTCGAGGCCGCTGAGGAAAGCCTCCTGGATGTAGGACGCATAAATGTCCCGTTCCCTCTCGCCTGCGCGATCGCGTCGCAACAGCGCCTCTGCCATTTCCTTGTCCGTGACGAGGCGATAATTGATCTCCGTCGAGAGAGTTGCAGCGGTGGAAACCAGTTGGCGGCAGGGGATCGAGGCGATGTAATGGTTCATCGCCGCACGGACGTCATCCAGCGTTTGGATGGTGCGCTCCGGAGGAGGTCGTTGCCCCTTTCCGATCGGAGACGGGCTTTCAGGCCGACGCCCCCAGCAACGTTCGAGTTCGTAAACCGCCGTATCAAATTCTCCCCACTGACATCGCGCGAACATGGCCCACTCCAGCGAATACTGGAGCAGATCATCATCCTCCCCCTTCCCCCGGCGGGCGAATTCCGTGCATGACCGCTTGATGTTGACCTTGGCGAGCACCTGCCGCCGCCACGCGCGGTCGTCCGCGCGCTCGCGGATCATTGCGTCGAGTTTCCGCCAATTATTCTCGGTGATCGGTTCGCGCCATCCATACAGGTCATTGAGGATGATCCGCATTCCCCAGGCGATGTGCGTGTTCTTCACAAATCGCAAATAGGGGATGGCCTCACGAATTCGATGGTGCGCCTCCTCTTCCGTGGGCCACTTTGGATATTCGGTCAACCGCCCGCCGCTGGGACATCCCGCTGCATAGAGATCGCTGACCGACATGTGATACAGCATCACGTCGTGCAATCCGCGCGCCGCGAGTTTTCCGCCGATAAGATGAGTGTGGATGTCAATGACAGGAACCGCACCCAGTTCTTCGTAAATCTCCCGATAGGTTTTTTTCATGATGCCTTCCTTCCAGCTTCGGTCTGAAGTTGATGGAATTTCGGAATTCCGCTTGCGCCTCCAACATGGGCGATGCAAGCGGCCGCCGCATGAGAGCCGATCAGAGCCGACTCCTGATCCGACAATCCATGGAGAATCCCGGCAATGAAGCCGGCGTCGAAACAGTCGCCCGCTCCGGTCGTGTCCACAATTTTCACGGCATGCGAAGGGACGGACACCGGACTGGAACCGGTGGAAACGAGGCAGCCATCCCGGCCCATTTTAAGCACGACATGGGCTGCCCCAAGTTGATGCAGCCGGGAGATGATCGCAAAAGGCTGCAGTCCGGGAAAAATGGCCCCCATGTCATCCACGCTGGGAAGGAAGTAGTCCACAAATGGCAACACCGCCTCCAACGAGTCCCGATCAGGCCCGAATCCCCAACATTCGTCGAGCAAGGTGACCATGCCTCGACGCCGGGCTTTTTCGAGCAGGTTTGCAACGGGCAATCCTTCCATTCCGGGCGCCCCCCAGTAGTCCTGACAGAACAAACAGTCGGCGTCCAATAACCGATCTTCGTTGAAGTCGGCCAGGCATAAGGTCTTGTTAGCTCCAGGTGTGTGGACAAACGTTCGATCGCCATCCGCATGCAATCCAACAAACGTGAACGGCGTGGTGTCCGCTGGTGATTTGATAACTCCAGATACATTGACGCCGCACCGTTCCAACTCGCCACAGACCAGTGAGCCAATGAGGTCCGCCCCGATCTTGGAGAACAACGACACGGGGATCCCCATCTGCGCCAACGCGGCGGCGCTGTTCGCCGCGCCCCCGCCGGGCTGGAAACGAATCGAATCGGTCGTCACCTGCGTGCAAACCCGCGGCACCGGATAGCTCGATAGCGGGCCGCTCAGCGCATCCATGACGATGATTCCGAGGCAATTGATCCGCTTCATTTCGATTTGTCCTTCGAGCTTGTCACGCGAATCCATATCGTTAGTGTTTCGCCTGCGGCGCATTCTTTGCCTCGTACTCCAACAAATGTCACCCTTGCGTATACGAATGATCCCGCAAGGCGGGATATGCAACTGTACGATTTCTCGCCCAAAACTCAAGAAAACTATGTGGCCGCCGTGCGGCAGTTGGCCGGACACTTTCACCTCTCGCCGGATACGCTCAATGAGGAACATCTGCGCCAGTACCTCCTCTACCCCGACCTGTCTGCCGACAGGCAGGCCAACGTCAAAAAGGTCGCGCGTTCGATCCAATAGAAGCCCCCCGGATGATGCGGTTTCCGAAGCCAACATCATCGACATTCCAAGGGGCGCCTACGCGGATTTAGTTCAACCCAGGCTTTTGTTGCTGTTTCCCGCAACAAGAAGCCTTTAGCCTGCATTTTTCACAAGGTGAAAAATGCACCTGG
>JACQHZ010000336.1 GCA_016198745.1 Verrucomicrobiota bacterium | reverse complement strand
GTATCAAGTTTTTCAATGCGCACACCCCAATGTAGGGGCGGGGTTTACCCCCGCCCGCATTTACGACGAACGGGCGGGGGTAAACCCCGCCCCTACACTGGTCGGTTTGAGACGAAGCTTTGCTGGCACGGTATTCACAAGTTTGGTGTTTGGCCTGATGGCGCCTGGATTTGTTCGGGCGGACGATGCTCATCCCACCCAGCCCCTGGAGGAAAAGGGCAATACGCCGGTTCTGTGGTTGGAATCGGATCGCGTTCATTCCGCGTGGGAAGGCGGCAACCTGAAACGGGTCACGGACGAAGAAAACAAAACGAGCTGTCTGGAATGGTTTGAGGATCCGGCCACCAAAGCGGAAGCCAAACTGGCGCTCACCGGCCTCGATCCTTCCCGTTATGACGCGCTTTGCCTGGAATGGAAATATATGGGCGGCGGGTCCGGCTTGACGGTTCAAGCGGGCAAACGCAACTGGTATTTGTTCAAGGAAAAGTACGAACCCAACGTATGGCACGAGGCCTGGCTGGATTTGAGCCTGGACGATGACATGTTGGGGACTAGTCCCGGGTATGGGCCTCGCACTCCATCGAAGGACAAAGAGGAACTGGCGGTCATTCTCAAATTCGCCAATTTCGTCTTGAATCGGCCCGACGAACAGAGCTGGCGGCGCATTCGGGTGAAGAACATTCGCTTGGTCAAGTTTCCGGTAAAACTGAACTGCGATCCCAAGCGGGTGGCCCACATTGCCGACGACATGTTCCTCCACACCCGGTTTCCCTTGATGCTGACCAATACGACGGCGCAGGCGCAAGCGGTCAAACTCACCGTCGTCCCCCAACGCCTGCGGGATTTCAGCTATGCGTTTGAAACGGAACGCCTGACGCTCAAACCCGGCGAACAGAAAACCGTCCCGCTCACTTTTACAACTTCCCGTGAAAAAGTGGCGAAGCATCCGCCCCTGTATATTGAGGAGACACCGGTTTACGCCACGGTGGAGGGCGATCCCAATTCACGCACCACCTGGTACCGTGGATATGTTCAATGGATGCCCGGTGGAGTGGTGCCGCCGCCCGCGCTGAAACGTCCCTTCATGACCAAAGCGGGTACCAAGGAGCGCGTTCTGGAGCGCGTTCAAGCTTATCCCTGGGCGAAGGCGATTTTCGATAACTGGGTCAAAACGGCCGACGGCATGGCAACCAACAATTGGGTGGCGCCGGAACTGCGATACGGGTATCCCTCCGATAAGGTCTGTCCGGAACACAAGACGCACCTGGAGTTCGATCTGGTCAACTTCAAACGACATTTCTGCGCCAGCGGCAAGCATTTCATTGAAGGAAACGAAGCGCTGGACCGGGAGGCGGCGATCCGCGTCCATTTGCGGAACAGCGAACAGTGCCGCCAACTCGGTTGGGCTTACTATCTCACGAATGACGAACGATACGCCCGGAAAGCGGCGGAGCTTCTGCTGGCCTATGCCGCGCGATTTCCCGCGTGGGAATACGCCGATGCCCGTTCCACTGGCTACTCCTGTCGGGTGGGCCATGGCGTTCTGGGCGAGTGCTGGTGGGCGCACGGCTTCATTCTGGGATATGACCTGATTGCCGCGGCTCCGTCGCTGACAGACGCCCAGCGGCAAAAAATTGAAACCGATCTGTTTCTCCTCGAAGCGGACGACATTCAGAACCACCGCGTCCAGTACAATCAGCAGGCCGAAATCAACAGCGCCTCCGGCGAGGCCGCCATCAATGCCCGGAATTGGTACCTGGCGGCGCGCGCCTTCACGGGCAGCTACGGACTGATAAAATACCAGGTGGACGAAGCCTTTTCCGAGGAAGGCTTTTCCCTGGAGAACGACATTGCCTATCATTTTGCCGCGCTCATTCCGATCCAAGAGCAAGGGTTGGTTTATGAAGCCTTGGGCGGCGCGTTTTTCACCCCGCGCGTCAAAAGGATTTATGATGCGCCGTTGGTCTTCACCGTCAATCCGGGCATCGCCTGGAACCCCGCCTTTTACGAGGTGGCTTACGCGCATTACCAGGATCCGGCCTATCTGCCGATCCTGGCCGGCGCGCGCGTCAACGGCGGCAATGCCGAGACGTTAATCGAAGGCGCAATCCCTCTCCCAACGACCAAGGCGCCCGGCGAGTTTTCCAGCAGTTCGCTGGAGCTGGCGGGGCGCACGGTCCTGCGCAAAGGCGGCGTCAACGATTTGCGGGGCGTCCAGATTTTCTGGGGCAGTCCCACCTGGCGCGGCGGCAAGGATTTTCTGAACTTCCTGGTTTCCTTCCAAGGCGCCGTGCTGAACACCAGTGTGACGCGCGTTTCCTACGGCAATCCGAAATCGGCTCAGGCGCTCTCGTACTCCACGTTGGGGGGCAACGTTCCCGAGGTGGACGGGCTGACGCAGAGCGGCGTTCGTCCCAAGCAGGTGGCCTTCCGTGATGGCGAATGGCCTGTGGCCAAATACGTGGCGCCGCCCAATGCCTCGCCGTATCCCGGCGTGGGTTTATCCCGCGTCATCGCAATCATCAACGATGTCTTTGTGGTCGCCGACCGGCTCACGGCGGACAAGCCGCGGCGGTTGTCGGTCAGCTTCTATCCCGGGGTGATGGCATTTTCCATCACGCCCGCCCTGACGTTTGCACCGAACGAGGCTTTCATTCGCGGGGGGGAAACCTACGCGAAAATTCGTTCGCCGGAGCGCGCGACGTGCGGCAAGGCTTTTGCCCTGGACTACAAGTCGGGTGATTTCCTGACCCGCGCGCATTTTCTGTTGGACGGCGATGGGGAGTTGATCAAGGGCGTGACGTATTCTGGTTGGGAACCCGTTGACACCCCGGTTTTGCTCGTGCGACGGCAAGCTTCGGCAATGGCTTGCGTGCTGGCGCTGGAGGCCGGCAAAGATAAGTTGCCCATTCAGGATCTGAAAGTGTTGCCGGTTACGGTGAATGACCGCGCGGCGCCGATGGACCAGGGATTGGCCGTATCCATCACGCTGGCCACCGGGGTCTATGTACTCATTGATTGTGACCTGCCGGGAACCAAGAAAGCCGCGGGTATCGAAACCCCGGATAACCTTTGGGTGGGAAAAGCAAAATAAGCGTGTGACTACTCAGGTTCACGGTTCAGCGGTTCAATGGTTCAACGGTTGGCGATCCCCGCTTTTGCGGGCCTTCGCCTCGCCGAAGCGAGGCTACGTCCTCGCGAAGG
>JACQHZ010000332.1 GCA_016198745.1 Verrucomicrobiota bacterium | reverse complement strand
ACACTACACTAGTGTCGCCTTGGACTTCATCCACGCCTCCTCATCCGACTCCCAAAATTTCTGTGACACGTGTCACACAAGTTTTGTAAAACTCCGCATCAGGTGTCCGGCATTTGGAGCTTGATTTCCCATGCGATCCACGACACATACCCAATCGCCGCAGATGGCGACGATCTGTGCTTGCGCGCGGGTGGTCGCAGTTGAGTTTTATCGTTGTGAAAGAAACCCCGGCAGAACTGCCATGCGCCCTCTGGACTACTAACGTTCAATTTCTTGTTTTGACGGCAAGATTTTCCAACCACGGAGAGCACGGAGACACGGAGTAGACTCGCTGATCCAGCTTATTTCAATCGGCGCGGATGCGCTTGGGGGGGGCGAGACGATGTTGGAAGACGGCTTGCGCCGGCCGACACGGTACGGCGCGCCAGTGCTTCCCCCAGGGCGTCGAGGAGACGGGCGACATCTTCCCGGGTGTTGTAGCCGTGCAACGAGATGCGCAGCCGCCCGACATGATGCATTACGTGGATCGTCTGGCGCTCCAGGCATTCATGGATTTCGGCGCTCATGGGATGGAGGAAGGCGACGATGCCGGAAAATAATCCCGCGTGGACCGGCGCCATCGGCGTCAGTCCCAGCTTTTCGAGACCGCGACGAGTGGTTTCCACAAGCGGGTCCGCGTGGCGGGCGATGGTTTTCACGCCGATTGCGTCAAGATACCGCAAAGAGGCGTTCAAGGCGTAGATCGGAGCGAAGCTGGGCATGCCCACCGAATAACTTGGCGCGCCCTCCTTGGGCATGACCCGTTCAAATCGGTCCGCGTCGAAGGCGTTTGTCAGATGATGCCATCCGCCGGCGCGCGCGGTAAGTTGTTTCGACCGGGTTTTGGGGACGCCCACGATACAACCGCCGTGGATGCCGAGCGTCCATTTATGCGTGCTGGAGACGATGAAATCCGCGTCATGACAGTCGAACACGCAGCGTCCGAGCGCCTGCGTGACGTCCACCGAGATCAGGGCTTGCGGCGATTTTCGACGGACGACGTTTGCAAAAGGCGTCCATGGCAGCCGATAGCCGTTGTAAAAGCTGACGAGCGAAACCTGGACGAGGCGGGTTCGTCGAGTGAGCAGGGGAACGAGGTCGGCCAGATCAAGCCCGCCTTCGCGTGATTTCCAGAGACGCACACCGGGTTTCGGGCGGGAAACGAGCCACGGGGTGGCGCCGGACGGGAAATCCAGGTCGTTGACGATCACCTCGTCGTCCCGCTCAAGATTCAGTGCCGAGGACAGCAGGTTGTAGGCCTCCGCGCTGCAAGAGCAAAAGGAAATCTCGTCCGGCGCGAGTCGGATCATCCGGCCGGCAATCCGCCGGCATTGCTCCAGGTGTTCGTAATGCATCTGTCGCCCGTGCATGCCGAAGCCCTTGTCCTCGAAATACGCCTGCAGCGCGTCGCGCACGCAGAGTGGGGGGATGCTCTCGGCAGCCGTGTTCAGGTACGTTTGGCCGCGAAGCGATGGGAAATCCGCAGCGCGCGATTGTGGGGTGATCATGGTTGAAATTCAGTGAAAGAAAAGCGGGAGATCAGGATTGCTTGCGAAAACGATTCATCAAGGCGAGGGTTTCCTGGCGAACGGCGAAAAGCGCGGCCCGGAACGTTTCCAGCGTCTGGCGGTCGAGGCATTGTTTGTCCGCCACCTTGGCGGCCGCACCGATGGACTGGTGAAGATGCGTCAGGGCGCGTTTGAGGCACGCCACGATGAAACCGCCTTCCTGATCATGATCGTAAGGGAGTCTGTCCAGCGCGCCGGCGAGCTTCACGCCGGCGATTTGTGCCTCCAGGATCATTTCATGCAGGTCAACATCACCGCCGTCCTCCAAGAGGCCGCGATCATCGCAGTAGCGGCACATCCCCACGGAAACGCGCAACATGCGCAGGGTGAGAGGATGGTGAACATGCCCCTCCTCGTCCCGAACCCAATCCACGTCCTCGGTGAGGGGATTCGGTTCAAGCGGCGGAAGGTCTTCAAAATCCTCGCTTGAACCTTCCGACATGAACGCGCCGCCGCTCTCCTGCGCATCCAACGCTTCATCGAGCCGATGCCAGCCCATCTCGCGCGCGACCATCCGGTCGCGCTCCGGGTGGTCCTTGAATTTGTCAAGGACCTCCATGTACTTGTCGGTGAGGGCGTCCGATTGCTTCAGGAACTTTTCCCACTGGAATTCGTCCATGGGTTTTTTGTCGTCCGGATTGTCTCCTTCGGGTGGAATCATCCGGGTAACATAGGGGAACGCGGCCCGTCGTTCCAGCCTGAATTGACGAAATCGCATGAAACGCCGCATACTGGACCTGTCTCATGACATCCGTTTTTCAAACAAAAGATCATGGTCGGAATGCCGAGACGTTCCGGGCGGAGGTCTGCCTGGTGGCCATCACCCTTGCGGTTTTTTGGCAGGCGCACGGGTTCGATTTCATCCATCTTGACGATGCGGTTCATGTTTTGGACAACCCGCACATTCAAAACGGCCTGACGTGGAGCGGCATTCGGTGGGCGTTCACGGCGGACCTCTTCTCTGACAGTGCTCACGCCGACTACTGGCAGCCGGTGACTTTTCTGTCACGGATGCTCGACATTCAGTTGTTCGGCCTCAATCCGTCTGCGCATCATCTGATCAATCTCGGCTATCACATCCTGAACACGCTGTTGTTGTTTCATGTTCTGCGGCGGATGACCACCACTAATGGGTGGCGGGCCATCCTGGGAGGGTGGCCGCCACCAAGGGGTGGCCACCCCCAATGGGTGCCAAGCGAGCAAGCCACCATGGGAGGGTGGCCACCGCAGGTGGGTGGCAGGCAGGCCGGTTCGGTGGCGCGAAGCGCGATGGTGGCCGCGCTTTTTGCGGTCCACCCGTTGCGCGTCGAGTCCGTTGTGTGGATCGTTGAACGCAAAGACACCCTCAGCGGCTTGTTTTGGATTCTGACCATGCAGGCATACTGGCGATACGCGATGGTCCCTTGCTTGGGGCGTTACGTGTGGGTGCTTGTGTTTTTTGGGCTCGGATTGATGTCCAAACCTTCGCTGATCACGCTTCCGGTCGCGCTGTTGCTGATGGATTACTGGCCGCTGAACAGATGGCGGGTGCAGTCCACAGTCCATAGTCAACAGTCAACAGTCCACAGTCCACAGTTAACATGCACCGACCGACAACAAACTCGGCGTCATGGATCGTGGGCTGTGGGCTGTGGACTGTGGACAATGGACGGTGAGCAACAAGCGATGGGCATGGGCAGCATAACGCGCTTGATCCTGGAGAAGTGTCCGTTGATTGCGCTCTCCGCGATTTCGTTCGCCATCACATGGGGGAGCATCGCGCATAGTCTTCGTCACGGTTCGGCGGGGGCGGTTGTGTCGAATGCCGCGATTTCTTATGGTCAGTATCTCTGGAAAATGATCATCCCGGTGAATCTCGCGATTTTCCAGCCGCGTCCCCTTGCTTCGCCTTCGCCCGGTCTGGCGCTGCTCAGCGCCATTCTCGTGGCAGGCATCTCCTTGGGAGCCGTCCGGACCGCGCGACGATGCCCGTATTTTTTTACCGGCTGGTTCTGGTTCATCATCGGGTTGCTGCCGGTGGTGGGGTTGTCGGACATTGTGATGGCGGATCGGTTCACCTATCTCCCGTCGGTGGGCGCCTTTGTGGCGCTGGTTTGGGGTGTTGCCGAGTGGACAACGGAATGGCGACGGCGCGCGATTGTTCTTCGAATCGCGGCGGTCACGCTCATCGGCGGCTTGATGTTTCTGAGCTGGTCGCAGACGCGACATTGGCGCAACAGCCTGACGGTTTTCGATCATGCGTTGCGCGTGACGTCGGACAATGCGGAGGCGCATTTTAATTTTGCCGTGGCGCTGGCCGACGCGGGGAAGGGGGACGAGGCGATGGAACATTATCGGGAGGCGCTGAGGATCGCTCCCGGCATCGGAAACGATAGCCAGGCGCAGCATCGTTTTGCGCTGGCGCTGGCGCGCGCGGGCCGGATCGAAGACGCGATCGTTCATTACGGGCTGGCGATCCGTCTTTGCCCGTCCATTGCCGAGGCGCACAACAATCTGGCCAATCTGCTTGCGGAACGAGGTCGGACGGAGGAGGCATTCGTCCATTGGCGGGAGGCGGCGCGGATCGACCCGGCTTATCCGGAACCGCGTTTCAATCAGGCGCGCGCGTTGGCCCTTCAGGGGCGGAAGACGGAGGCGGAACAGCTTTATCTGGAGGTCTTGAAACTTGATCCCGGCCATGTCCGCGCGCGTCACAATCTGGGTGCGTTATGGATCGAGGGGGGGCGCGTTGAAGAAGGAATCCAGCAGCATCTCGATGCGCTAAGAATCCGGCCGGACTCTCCCGGAACGCATTTCAGTCTGGGATGCGTTTATTTTCGGACGGGGAAAAGAACGGAGGCGATCCAGCATTGGAGCGAAGCCGTGCGACTGGACGCTTCGTTCGCCGACGCTCACGTCATGCTTGGCCGGGCGCTGGATGAAGCGGGCCGGGGCGACGAGGCAATCCGTCATTTGGAAGCTGCGTTGCGGCTCAATCCGCGTCTTTCGCAGGCGGAAAATGATCTCGGCCTCGCGCTGTGCCGGCAGGGACAATTCGAGAAGGCCTTCGATCATTTCGCGAGGGCGTGTCAGATCAAGCCCGACTTTGTCGAAGGGCTTTGCAATCTGGCGAACATGAGCCTTCAACTCAATCGTCCGGCCGAATCGGTTTCCTGTTGTCGGCAGGCCATCAAGATTCAGCCGGACTCGATCCAGGCGCATGCCCTTCTGGCAGCGGGCCTCGATCAGCTCGGAAAACGCGCGGAAGCGGCGCGGGTTGCCCAAAAGGCCGCCGAATTGGCGCGGCGTCAGGGGCGTCCGGACCTGGCGCGCGCCATCGAGGAACAGACGAAGCTGTCCGCCGCCGAACGCCGCGGGAAGAAGTAACCGGTGATTGTGGAGACGCACGCCGTTCATTACGTTCCGCCAAAAGAGGCGATCAGTTTCAAAAGCTGCCGGAGGCAGGCGCCGGCGGCTGCAGACGGGTTCGCCTTCGCAGACGTCTCCAAACGCGGGAATCGCCCTCCCACGGTGATGTAGCTGCCGCCCTTTTGCATCATCACCTTGCCGTTCTCCACATCCACGGAGGCGATGCTGCGGCTGGCTGCCGCAAGACGGATTTGCGCCAGTTCCATCAGCCACAGGACCGGTTTGGGCGGTTTGCCGAACCGATCCCGCCATTGTTCCAACAAGGCGCGCAGTTCTTTTTCGTGAGTCACTTCGGCAAGCCGCCGGTAGGCTTCGATCCGCAAACGGTTTTCCGGCATGTAACTCCTCGGAATGAACGCGCCGATTCCATTCGAGGCGTGGTCTTCGGAAACCGGCAGAAAATCCAGCCGCAAATGCACATCAACGCGCGGCGGCGGTTTTTCGCCCTTGAGCCGCGCCAGGGTCTCTCTGAGGAGCTGACAATAAAGCTCAAACCCGATTGCGGTCGCGTGTCCGCTTTGCTCGGTGCCGAGGATGTTGCCGGCGCCGCGGATTTCCAGATCGCGCATGGCAACCTTGAAGCCCGCCCCAAGATGGCTGTATTGACGGATCGCGCTGATGCGCTGGCGCGCGTGCGTTTCGATCATGATATGGCGCGGCAGCAGCAGGTAGGCGAATGCCTTCATCTGGCTGCGGCCAACCCGTCCCCGCAATTGATACAAATCGGCCAGCCCGAAACGATCAGCGCGATCAATGATGATGGTGTTGGCGTGGGGAATGTCCAGACCGCTCTCGATGATGGTTGTCGCCACAAGGACATCAATTTCGCCCGCCACAAAGCGCATCATCACATCTTCCAGGGCATCCTCGTCCATTTGGCCATGCGCGATTTCCACGCGCGCAGCCGGCGTCAATTCCCGAATCCGATCCCGCATGCGCTCGATCGATTGGACGCGGTTGTGGAGGAAAAAGACCTGTCCGCCCCGTTCAAACTCCCGCTCGATGGCGGAACGGATCAGGCGCTCGTCATAGGCGGCAATGATCGTTTCGACCGGCAGACGGTTGGGCGGCGGGGTTTCGATGGTGCTGATGTCCTTGGCGCCGACCAGTGAGAGATAAAGGGTGCGTGGGATCGGCGTCGCCGAAAGGGTGAGCACATCAATCAGTTTGAACATCTGCTTGAATTGTTCCTTGTGCTTCACGCCAAACCGCTGTTCCTCGTCCACCACGACCAGGCCGAGGTTCTTGAACGTCACATCCGGCTGAAGGAGACGATGCGTGCCGATGAGGATGTCCACCGCGCCTTCGCGCGTGGCGGCGAGCGTCTTGCGCTGCTCGGAGCGGCTCCGGAACCGGCTCAGGATATCAATGCGCACCGGGTAATCGGCCATGCGCTCGCGAAACGTGCGTTCATGCTGCTGTGCCAGCACGGTGGTGGGCGCCAGCACCGCCGCCTGCTTGCCATTCATCACTGCCTTGAATGCGGCGCGGATGGCCACCTCTGTCTTGCCAAAACCCACGTCCCCACAAATGAGTCGGTCCATCGGACGATTCGATTCCATGTCCGCCTTGGCGTCTGCGATGGCGGTGACCTGGTCCGGAGTTTCTTTGAACAAAAAAGAGTCTTCGAATTCCTTCTGCCATTCGTTGTCCGGCGCAAAAGAAAACCCCTGGTCGGCCTTCCGTTCCGCCTCGACCCGCAGCAACTCGGCGGCATAATCCATCACCGCCTGTTGCGCCCGGCCAGCGGCCTTCTCCCATCGCGCCCCGCCCAGTTGATCCAGGGAGGGATGCGCCTTGCCGATTCCGACGTAGCGCCCCACCAGATGCGCCTGTTCCAACGGAACGTGCAACATCGCGCCGCCGTCGTACTCCAGCGTCAGCACCTCCTGTTGAACGCCGCCGACATCCACCTTGCGCACGCCAAGAAACCGGCCGATCCCGTGATGCGCATGGACCACCAGATCGTTTTCGTGGAACTGGCTGAAATCCAGCGCCTCGCGCCTTGCGCGCGCGCGCGCCATCTTCTGTTGGAGCCGCGCCATGCGCAACGTCTGGTATCGTCCGAAAATTTCCGCGTCGCTCAGCGCCGCCAGCTTCGCCGCCAGCCAGGAAAACCCGCGCAGCAGCGGCGCTTGAATCCAGACGGTCGCCCCGCTTGACGTTCCCGCGTTTGCGATGCCGCCGTCAACGGATGTCCATTCGCGAAGCCTTCGCTCTTCACCCTCATTGTTGCAGAAAACCGCCACCCGCCATTCCATCGCCAGCCAGTCACGCCAATGCCGCAGCAGCAGTTCGCGTCGTTGTTCCCGCAGGACGGTGTCCGGCGAAACCGTTGCCAGAAAATCATGGCCGAAGATTTCCAAAACGATATTGCCCGGAATTTCGGTTGCAGCATCCCGCGGCCCATTGGTTTCGAGCCGGATTTCCACCGGATCGCGAATATCCAGCGGCTCGCGCCATAGGACATGTCGCTCGCCAAGGTAATCCGCGAGCCGGGCTGCCTCATTCGCGGCATCGAGGAGATTCCATTCGATCAGTTCGGCCTTCTCGACCGACGCCACCGACGCCTGGGTCTCGACATCAAAAAGCCGCATGGACTCGATTTCATCGCCGTTGAACTCGATCCGGACCGGCGATTCTCCGTGAAGCGGAAAGACATCCAGGATGCCGCCGCGTTGCGCGATCTGGCCGCGAGCCGACACCTGTCCTTCGCGCTCGTAACCGCGAGCGGCCAGTTCGGCGACAAGCGCCTCCATCTCCAGACGATCGCCTGTGCGGATGATTCGCGCGGCCTTTCGAAACCGGCTCGGAGCCGGCAGTCCCTGTTGCGCGGCTTTCGCGGTCGTCACCACGAGAGGCTGCCCTTCCCCCTTTTGAAGCGCGGAAAGCGCGCCGAGAATCTCGGCGGTGATTTCCAGGTCCGGCAACGCCTCCGGGGAGTGGCGCGACTCCATTTCGGGGAAGTGCAGGAGCTGGATTGTCTGCGAAGATGGATGGTATCTGGAAAAAACCGGACACAGCGCCGCCAGTTCCGAGTGCAGGCATTCCTGCTGTTTGACCGAAGACGCCAGGACAGCCAGCGATCGGCCGGTGACGGCGGCCAGCAAGGCGATCACGAAGGGTTTGCCGGACTCGGCGACGCCGTGAAGCGACAACACCTCTCCCTTCTCCAACCGCGCAACGAGGGATAGCACCTCGGGCAATTGAAGCGCACTTTCAAATGGCGATGTCACACAACCCACAAAAACCAACGATCATCCTGCCATCCACCGGTCAAACGTCAAGTCCGTCCCTTTCAGCCGTGCAAGCGCCAGGACGAACAAGTTACCTGCCAAATGCGTTTTGGCTTCATTCTGCACGACTGCGTTTCAACAGCAGTCCTGCCGCTGGCATAAAGCCACGCATCAATCATTCGACATCTTCAACAGGTGTCCTATGCTGGATGCAATTCTGATGAAGCACGTGCTTCATGACTCTTGTAATTCTTCCTTGGCATGGAGGATGGGGGCGGCAGTGGAAACAACATCATGAGACCGGCCATTTTGGGAGAAGGCATCCGGATGTTGGTGGCCTAAGATTTCATCCACGCCTCCTCATCTGGCTCCCAAAATTTCTGTGACACGTGTCACATAAGTTTTGTAAAACTTCCGGATCAGGTGTCCGGCATTTGGAGTTTGATTTCCCATGCGATCCACGACCCATACCCAATGGCCGCAGATGGCGACGATCTGTGCTTGCGCGCGGGTGGTTGCAGTTGAGTTTTATCGGTGTGAAGGAAATCCCGGCAGAACTGCCATGCGCTCCTTGCCAACTTGCCAACCTCCCATTGAAGGCGCACTTGTGTTGGCCGCGTTAAAGGGACAAACTCTCATCCTGAACGCACTCTTGCGGGCCGGCGCTGAAGTCAACAAGTGCACGACCGACGGCACGACCCCGCTGATCGCGGCAGTGAGTGGATGCTCTGAACAAATAGTTACGTTGTTGCTTGAAAAGGCGCAGATGTGAATGCTGCAAGCAATAATGGAACCACCGCCTTGATGCTTGCGGCAAAACAGGGCATAAACACTTCACGGACTACAACTATGAAATGGTACTACCTGAAATTGGGGTTTGGAAACGTCGAGGCCGAGACTCGGCTAAAGCCATCAAAACCAACGGCAGTGATATATTTCGGCATGACGACTGTGAATCAGTGCTTGGCAGGAAAGGGACAGAGTCAGGACTTCTGCCGAGCAGGTTTGCCGGAAAACCGAGAACAAGTGACGATGGTCGTGAGTCACCATGGCAAAATCTGGATTCTGAAGCCGGCGGGAGAAGTGTATCATGAACCACCCAAACGGCATTCCAACAAGGACCGGTATATTCCAAAAGTTATGCCGGTGAAGATCCTGACAGAACGGGATTCCCTCGACGTGCCGGCCATCCTTGCCGGCATTCATGCCAACGCCTACCTGGGAAGAGGAACCTTTCGGGAAATCACGCATTGGGGAAATATCAAGGCCATCGAATGCGTCTTGGGGCGCGGCATTCCCAAAGATCATGTGGACGAAGGTCCCAGTCAGCTCTTGGAATGTCTCGGCAGCACTGAACTCGAAACGCTTGTGGCCAAACTTTTGGAATCAGCCGGCTGTTTTGTTGAGGCATACCGCGGAGGTACGAGGCTGGCGGTGGACGTGGTGGCTCATAATGACCAGGATCGGGAAATCTGTCTCGGTACTCTTGTCGTCAAACCCAAGAAACGAGTGACCATCCAAGTCAAAGGCTGGACGGACCTTGTTCAGACGAACGAGGGAGTTGATTACATCGTCGGGTTAATCGAAAAACCAGGCAAGCGCGCCCTCGATTCAGCCTGGCTCCTGGAGCAGGTCAAACAGAAGCCTCCGGTGGCTGCGTGGTTGAGACGCTCCCTCCGCTGGTTGCCGGAGGACTATTTGGATAAGTGGGGAATTTGACGCAGGATAAAACTGCGCAATTGCTGATAAGGCGGAACCGAGTTGTGCGTGCGCACTGAACAACCAAGCAATTCTCAGATCACCACTTGGTCGAGAGCAAAGGTCCCATTCTTCGCCCTGATGCGGCTTTTGGTTGCAGTTGGATTGATCGGCCAACCACGAAGAACCGTCTGCCCGGCCTGTCGGTGAAATGATCATCGTCGGGGACGTCTCCGGAGGCGGTCGATTTCAGCCCAGAGGCATCCTATCAAATATGGACTTGATCGCGGCGGCAGGAGAACGTACATTTCAACATCACCATGGCCTCCAACCCCACATCAGCCAGCCTGGGTGTCATTGAGGAGGCAACTGCAAAGGCGGCACCGCCCGGTTCGCGGAAGTATCACACGTACGATGAACTGGCTGCCATTTTACCGGAAAGCAACTGTCCCACCGAGTTGTGGGATGGAGAACTCACCATGTCCCCCTCGCCCTCCTTTTATCACCAGGAAATCGTGGCTCGCTTTTACGAGGGCTTGGCGAGATGGGTCCGACAACATCATCTGGGCAAAGTCGTTGTCTCGCCGATTGACATGGTGCTCTCGCCGTCGTGGTGCGTGCAGCCCGATGTGGCGTTCATCTCCAACGCACGTCTTTCCATCGTGCAACGCGTGATTCGCGGCGCGGCGGACCTGGTGGCGGAAGTGATTTCCGAGGGCGAACGCCAACGGGATCGCATGGACAAGCGCGCTCTCTACGAACAACACGGCGTCCAGGAGTACTGGATCATTGATCCGGAACCACGGACGGTGGATGTTTTGCGGATGGAAAACAATCAGTATCGCCTAGTCGGACTTTGGCGCGACGGCGAAGTTGCGTCCTCGGATTTGTTGGCGGGTTTCACCGCCTCGACCACCGTTCTGTTCACGGGCGAAGTTTTATGAGGCTGCGCTTCTGACCCAATCCGCGAGTCGGCATCAGGGGCAGTCATTCTCTAAAGGCGGATTGAAACCGCTGGGGTTTTCTGGAACAATGCCGGCATGACGGTCGCCGAATTGCCAATCCAGGTTGATTTGCACACGCCCGACAGCCTGAGCTAGTATTCCCGCGAAGAGGTCTTGCGTGAATCGCTGACAATCCATGAGCCAACATGACCCCAAGGTGACGCTGCGCCAGATCGCCAATCACGCGCGGCGCAGGGTATGGTTGTTTTCGGGCAAATCCATGACCAGGCTGTTTTTTTCCGCGCTCACTTTCTGCTGGCTGATCGCCGCGTGCGCGCCTTCCGAACACGGGTCGGATTTTGTCTTTTTGAACGGCACGGAACCCGAATCACTCGACCCGGCCATCATCACGGGGCAACCGGAGGGGCGCATCGTTCTGGCGCTTTTTGAGGGGCTTACGGCGCGCGACCCGCAGGGCCGCGTTGTGCCCGGCGCGGCGGAACGGTGGAAAATCTCTTCCGACGGCAAGCGATACACCTTTCATCTTCGCGCAGACGCCCGTTGGAGCAATGGGGAACCGATTGTCGCTTCCGATTTCGTTCATTCCTGGCAGCGCACGCTTTCCCCGGCCACCGCCTCCGAATACGCCTACCAGCTTTATTACGTCCAGAACGCCGAGGCTTACAATGCCGGCAAACTCAAGGACTTTTCCCAGGTGGGCGTGCGCGCCCTGGATTCGCGGACCCTTGAGGTCTGTCTCGCCAATCCCACGCCTTTTTTCCTGGATCTCTGCGCCTTCCCAACCTTGATGCCGGTTCATCTGCTTTCTGTTGAGAAACATGGCGACGATTGGATCAAGCCGGGGCGCATGGTTTCCAACGGCGCTTATGTGCTGGAGGAATGGCGCATCAACCATCGCGTCCGTCTTCGGGCAAACCCGCACTACTGGGATCGCGCGCACGTGTCTCTGCAAACGGTGGATATTCTTCCCACCAGCCAGGCCAACACCGCCTTCAACCTCTACCATTCCGGCGCGGCGGATTTGATTCTCGACAAGGGATTGGTGCCGCCGATGCTGCTCGACGCGCTCAAAGACCGGCCGGATTTCCATGCCAGCCCTTTTCTCGGCAATTATTTCTATCGGTTCAATGTCACGCGCAAACCGTTCAGCGATGTCCGGGTTCGGAAGGCCTTCGCGCTGGCCATCCACAAGCAGCGGCTCGTTGACAAGGTTACGCGCGCAGGCGAACAAATTGCCGGCAGCCTGGTTCCGCCCGGCATCCCCGGTTATTCCTCCCCGCCGGGACTCAGCCATGATCCGGACGCCGCCAGGGACCTTCTTGCGCAGGCCGGATTTCCGAGCGGCAAAGGATTCCCGAATGTCTCGCTGCTTTACAACAAGTCCGAGCAAAACGAAGCCATTGCCGTGGAGATTCAGGACATGCTGCAAAAGGAACTGGGCGTTCACGTGCAGCTCGCGCAGCAGGAATGGAAGGTCTATCTCAATTCCATGAGCGCGCTCGATTATGATTTCTGCCGTTCATCCTGGGTGGGCGATTACAACGATCCGAACACCTTTCTCGACATGTTCGTCACCAACGGCGGCAACAACCGCACCGGATGGACCAATGCGAAGTACGACACTCTCATCCGGGCTGCCGCGGAGGAATTGGATCCAAAGCGGCGCGCGGACATTTTCCGGCAGGCGGAGACGCTCTTGTGCCGCGAGGAGCTTCCCATCCTGCCGCTTTATTATTATGTGGGAATCCAGTTTTACGACGCGCAAAAGATCAGCGGCCTTCAGTCCAACGTCCTCGACGAGCATCCGCTGAAATATGTTCGCAAGAAATGATGAACCGTCAGCCGCCCCTGCAAAACAAGATGAACATCTGGGCAAAAATGTGGCATAGCCCCGAACTCCGATCCGCTGCGGCGGATCGCGAGTCCCTGAAGGCTTTCGGGGAAGCGTTCAGGGTTGTGCCACGCATCTGGCAGGCGAGGCAGACACAACACTGCTTGCAGCGGTTCGACTCTGCTCACGTCTCCAGATGTTCCAAAAAGCCGGTGAGATTCGTTGATATTCGCCTCTCCGTAAAGATGGTTTTTGCAGTTCGGCAGATCAGGACAATCTGCGTTGCACCAGTCAATTGCGCCACCTTTTCCAGACGGTCAAAATCATGCGGGTTCGGTTGGGTGGAAAGCTTTATTTCCACCACCAACATGTGCTTTCCCATCTGCAGGATCAAGTCAGCCTCCAACCCGTCACTCGTCCGGAAAAAACTGGCTTCGTGATGACGCCCCAGCGCCTGGAGTGTGGCCAATATCTGTTCGATCACCCAGCCTTCCCAGCTCTGACCCACCCACGGTTGCAACCAGAGGGTTTCGCGGTCCTGAACCCCCAGGAGCGCATGCAGAAGTCCGGAGTCGCGCCAATAAATCTTCGGACTTTTCAACAGCCTTTTCCCCACATGGGCATGATAGGGCGGAAGCCTGCGGATCAGAAAAGTGTTCTGGAGAAAATCCAGATACGATTGAATGGTGTGGTAGCTGACCCCAAGGCTTTGTCCCAGTTGTGACGCATTGAAGAGGTTGCCGTGACTGGCGGCCAGCATCCGAAAGAAGCGTTCGGTCAGGGCCGGTTTCGAGGGCAATCCCCAGGTGGGCAAATCCCTCTGTGCCAGCAGGGCAAGGTAGTTCGTCTGCCAAACGGGATAGTGCCCGGCTGATAAAATACCGCCATCCGGATAACCACCGCGCAGCCACAGGTCATCGGCGCGCCTGGTCCCCATTTCCGGCAGAATGAACGGGGTCAACTCGCAGAGCGCCATGCGCCCGGCCAAGGATTCAGAAACTTGTTTCATGAGAACGGGCGAAACTGATCCCAACAGCAGAAAACGTCCTTTTCGGCTTCGATCAGCGTCAATCGCCGCCCGCAATCGGGGAAAAAGTTCCGGCCATGCCTGAGCCTCATCCAGCACGAGCATCTGGCGGGATCGGATCGTCTCGTCCCAGGTCAGGTCCAAACGCAAACGCTCCTCGGTCTGTTCAAGGTCATAGTATTTGCGGCCCAGCTTCTTCGCCAGCGTGGTCTTGCCGGACTGGCGCGGCCCGATCAGCGACACAGCCGGATATTCTTTGAGAAGTTTTTGGATGAGCCCCTGAACCTTCCGTTGAATCATCTTTGCAGATTAGAAACTGTTTTCTATTTTGCAAGAACAAAGCGCCCCCTTTAAACTACTAATGTTCGAAATGTTGTTTTCCATAGAAGATTTATGAACCACAGAGGTCTCAGAGGTGCGCAGAGGAAAATCCCTGGAACTCTCATGCGATTCATCAATCGCATGAGAGTTCCACATGCTGTTTTCTTCCCTCCGTACCCTCCGTGTCCACGTGGCACGTGGTAACCCTCCGTGGTTAACCCGCATATTTCACAAGATTATAGGGGTAGGGACGGGGCATTGGTTTGCCCCGCCCCTCCCTCCGAACCGGACAGGCGGATTTCCCGCATCCGGCTCTCCAGTCGGTGAGTGCCCACACCCATGAACTCCAATTTGT
>JACQHZ010000333.1 GCA_016198745.1 Verrucomicrobiota bacterium | reverse complement strand
TCTCGAAATCCACCGCCGGCAGCACGCTGCTCCACAAACTGTACTGCGCATTACGGTCAACAGGATTCACCTGGTCGAAACTACTATAACGTCTGTACCATCGACGATTCAGTTCGCCTATACTCCCATATTTGGCTCTCAGCCACTCGTGGAACAGCCTGATTGTCCACCGGTCTTCCGTATAGAGCTGGACTTCGTTAAACACATCCCACGCATAGACTGCGGAATGGTCCTTCAAGGCAGTAATGGCACGGCGGATATATTCACGAATACATCGGTCAACATCCGGATGGTTCGGATTGGCCCAAAAGCAGCTTTTCATCTCCGAAGTCAACATTTCAGACGTGAACAGACAATCAGGCATGTACTCCTGGCTCGGATTCTGCCCAATCAACTGCAAAATAGCCTTCATTCCGCATTCGGCACATAGATCCAAAACCCACCTGGTATCGTCAAAAACAAACTCATCTGAAGATCCCGCCAACCAGGAATTTGCGACCGGCCACAACGTGACCAGATTAAATCCCATGTCACGCATATTATTGAAATCACGAACGATCTCCGGCTTGGACCGTTCTTGTTCCAGAATGTACACTGCGCCAAACGGAAAACGATCTCGGCCGGCGGTTTTTCTGGGCTGAGGCGGTTTTGTCCGTTCGTCCGGCGAGTGGTTTGGATCGTGTTTCATCGTGAATATGGGTTGATCGTTGGTTCTCTCTCAAACATTTGGCGAGCCACCGGAGCCAATTCACATATTGTCGCACAAAACCAAACGAGCTAATTTGATATCAGTGCATCCCATCTTGAGACCGTCGTAAAAGCTCATGGCGAATTGTCCTTCGCCAAGGTCAATAATACCGGCATAAGAAACATCGGGCCAATCCTCTTTAGGGTGCGGGGGACAGGAAATGACCAATTGCGGTTCCACTTGTTGCTTATCAACATCAATGGTCATCACCAACAGACCGCGCACGGCATCAGGATCGGCCAGACGAGCTATTTCGGGTGTGATAAAACACGGTTCAAGAAATGCGCGGCTGGCTGCCACCAGGGTATTGTCTGCCAAACCAAGACATGCCCCATTGGTCCAAAACGGGAAATCGTATATTGTTTCCCATTTCGTGTAAGGCGGCGACGCAATCTTGATCTCAGGGAAATGGGCATCCTTTTCTTCGTGACGCACAAAAGCAACCGCGCGTTCATCAGGCAGAAAAGCAAGGGCGCATTCGGTGGGTTGACGTTCCTGGCTAATCACCGAAAGAGTCTTCCATTCAAGGCCGTCGTCAGACACAATGAATTCGGCGCTGTTCATCCGGCACTGTGGACTTCCAGGGGAAACATTGCCCCGGCCATCAACGGGTTTGAGGACATACCCTGATCCGTAGGCGCGATTACCGTGTGTCACGGCCCACCAGATGCCCTTAAACGGCTCCCATACACGCTGCGGCTCGCTCCAGCGGATTCCGTCCTCGGTGTGACTGACGAGCGAGAAGAAATCATGTGTCAATATCTTGCCCTCACAGGTTTCCGGCATCTCAAAGGAACGTTTAATCGTCATACTGGTTACGTACAACCGGTTGTTCAATACAAACATCTTGGGATCACGGTTGTCCTCTGGGGTATCAATGGCAACTGAAGGTGTGCCCCAGTCTTTCAGGTCTGGCGATGACATTACCAGAATCTTTCCATCCAAAGCGCGATGTGCTGCGGCGTTCCTGAAGCACACCCAATACTGTCCTTTCCATCGGACAATGCCAGTAAAGGCATTGTGTTTACCATCGTGATAGATTATGTCCACGGATTGGAGTTTCACTTTCGCGGAATGTGAGCGGACGTTTTGTTGAGTAGGCATATATGTGTTCTCTCCATTAATGTGTGAATTCCTGCTGCGCTTGCGCCGATGAACGAGAATCAAAGACAAATTGGAATGCATACAGCTTTGCCGAACGCATGCGAAGCCGCAGCCGCACGGGCCGCCCGGCGAGAAGGGCGACATCCGGACCGGTCTTCCACCATACTTCCTGTGACGTGCCATTGCGATCAATGGAGACGGCGTCATCCATCGTGTGGCCGGGGATTGGCGCGCCTGCAGCATCCTGAATTTCAACCCATATTTCACCGAGGCCGCCACAGTCGGCATTCAGGCAGAGCCGGTTGCCAGCAAACGTCAGCGGCGGTGTAAGCAGTTCGCCGCCGGCGTAATTGGCCTCAGCGGAAACGAAGCCGTCGAGGCGCTGGCGGACTCGGAAAAGCGCGCCGACCGGGAAATCGCTATCCTTCGCTACACTGCTGCCGCCGTGAATGCGTCCCGTACCGTGGTAGTATTGGTAGAGGCGGTCACCGTCACGAATCATCCCGATGCACATTGTGACGAGACCGCAGTCGGGCTCGCCCCGAAAGCCCTTGCGGTCATGAATCAGACCGTTACTTACATAAGGAGATCGGAATCGGTTAAACGTATGGCCGTCTCGGCTAACGCACAAATGCACCTCGTGTAATCCCGTGTTGCACCCGGTGCCACGCAAATCGCGGCCATAACTGGGCACATGGTCAAAGCTGCGATACATTGATGGGAAGGCAAAAAAAACATCCTCCGCGTACGGATAGAGGTGCATGCAGGGATTGTACAGATCGGTTGTGGGCGGATCATTTTCGTCAGCGGTCAAGACGGTTTCCATCTCATCAGCAATGTGGGGATGCCTGTGTGGCGGCTTGGGTTTGTTTGCTGGGTTGGGCGTAAACGGCCAGGGCATGTCCAGCAGATCAGACATCTCAGTACGGACAACGATTCGCTTGTTGCGATGCCGCATGCCCTCCGGTTCTGGGAATCCGCGCAGATACGCCGCATACTTGCCGAGACGGCTGTGGTAGAACGCCTGATTCTGTGTATCACAGTTAAACGGAACAGCCATCTCCGGAACAACGCCCCAGTCCAACCCGTTTTCCGAGCGGAAGAGATAGAGTCCACCCAGTGCCGCTGCTGGCATGGCAGCGGTCGGCGCCGATCGTCCCGTCACTTCGGGGTCAAGCCCCCATCGTTTTGCATCATCCACCTGGAAGGTGGCCTTTAACGGACAACCGTCGGACGGCTTAGGATCGACGAAGACGGCGCCGCTGCCGACGCCGGGCAGGACCAGAGGATCGGCGACTGGGTGCGTCCAATTCTGACCATCCGCCGAGACGGCAACCTCGATCCCGTTCAGCATGTCGTAATACAAGAAAAACTGCTTGTGATGCTCGACAACACAGGCATAGCGGCCGCGAACGCCCAGGAACGACGCCGCCAGGTTAACTGGTTCGAGCGTGTCCGGTTGGTTCATACACAGAGAAATGCCGTGCTGCTCCGCGATAAAACGGTCATCAATAAAGAGTTGGCGGCGCGACCCAACATCAATCGTAGTCGTACAGTTTCTTGCAGGAGTCGTTTTAAGTGGTGATGTTGTCATGAAGTTTTCCTTGGCTTGTGTTGAAAAAGCCTCTTTCCGTGATTATTCCGGGTTGTGAATGCGCGAGACGATGGCGCCACGTGATTGGCACCAGTCCAGAATTCGGTAGAGAATCCGCATCTCAGGGGAATCCCAGGCGAAAACGCGCCGCTCCGGTTCGTACATGCGCTGGCTGACCTCGACACGCAGAAAGGACATCCCGGTCCAGTCCGCCAGTTCGTAAAGCCGCCGCCAAGCATGGTCGTCCTCTGCCGGAGGGTTCCCACCCCAGGCGCTACCCGTATATTGCGGTTCGGATGGATGCTCGATGGCGTGCCAGCACGCGCCGATGCCGCAACGCATAACGTTGAGCGGCGTGCCCGTATCGACGCGCCAGCGTAGGGGGGAAGACAGCGTGAAAAATCGGCGAGTCGCCGATTTTGAACGTGCGGGACGCGTGTGCTCCCCTTTCTTTCGTCCTTTTCCAATGGAATGATTGTGAAAGGTTTTCATGATTTGGTCATCAGGTTCTTCAAATGACGAACGCCGATGGGGCGCAGGTCACCGACACCCCATCGCGAATCTGGCGGGCGAATTCAGCGGCTGCTTGCGCGTTGAAAGCTCCGCGCTGGACCGTCAAAGCCCAGGTCATCTCGACTGTCCCTTCCTGATAGGCCGGAAAGTTTGTGAACCACATATTGTTCATTACCCAACTGTAGAGATGCCCGTTGTCAACTCGCAACCGACGCGCCCATTTACCGGTGTGAATGTCGCCAACCTGGACGAGCGGGACCTCCTGCGAAACGAGCAACAAGGTCTGGTCACGGTTGTTAACCGCAACATAATCGCCAACCTGATGCCAATCGGTTGCGCTACCGGGCAATTGATCAGTTCCCGCGCGATAAATCGTACCGGCGTTTTCCAGCCACACCTCCGGCCGTTTCCCGGCCAGCGGAAATGCCAGGTACAGGCTTTCGTAATCGGTCACAACCTGTTTCTCAAGCCGCAGGCGGATGTCCATCCGCGGCAGTCTCTGGTAAAGACGGATTTCCCGGTGAAAAGTTACGCCGGGCAAATCGCCACTGGTCCGGAACGCCTGGAAGACCGGGCCATGGACCACTCGCCACGGCACAGGCACGGCATGACCTCCCCGGCGGATGAACTCGGGACGGGGCCGCTTGGCTTGGGGCTTCAAATATCTGGACGGATCGTACATCGCTTGGCGATTTCCGCCCTTCAACCGCTCATGAACGATCTCCGCAAAACTCCATGGCGCGGTGCGATCGATGATCGAGTTGCCAGTCTCCTTGTCAACCACACGGGTCACGGCCCCTGTTTTTCGATTCCACGTAACCTCAAAGCGATCATTCTCGATGAACAGCGCCTGGGACTTATGATGGGAGGATCGATGGGATCCGGTCCGAACGGCTTCGAATGGCATTTCACCACCCGACGGAATTTCCACCACCGCGCAGCCCCCCCCACCATCGGTTGGTTGTAGCGGAATATCTTGTCCGGTCCGGGAATCCCGCAAGGCAAGGTCCGTCCAAGAGATATTGTTTCCGGTGAATTCCACTACGCCGTGGAATTTGGATTGGAACGGGTTGATGATAGTCACGCCTTTTTTCGGACAGACATCCTTCAGCAGTGCCGCTTCCAGTCGTTTCGCCCCGTGCAACCCGCGCATTGCCAGTGATCGCTTTTCCGCCCATTGTTGTCGCGATTCAAGGGACCACGGCGCCGACACGGAACCGGCGGCGCCCCACGTATGCTCATCGAAAAGCAAGAGGTTTTCCCACGCCCCGTCCTCCAGCTCATTTCCGATGTTCTTCTTCAGCCGGTCCCGGAGTCCCCAGCATCGCCTTAGCACGGATTTGGCGCGACGCGAGCACGCGGTTTCAAAGGCCGCGGAAGCATGGCCGTTGGCCCACCAATCCGGCCAAGCCCCACGATGGACCGGAAATTCACGCCCGTGCTCGCGCTCCATGTAGCTGAAAAAATCCCGATTGATCGCCAACTGGGCTTCGATCCCCGCCTGATGCGAATTGAAGTGGCGGACGAATTCGCAAAGCTGCAGGGCGGGCGGTTGGTTGTCCATGGCCAGATGAATGGCCAACCCTTTCCACCGATACCCCTCCCGTTCGAGTCGTGAGACGTAGTCCAGGAGCGCCGAGGTGGCATTGGCCGGGTCTCCCGTCAGTTTCAGTATCAGCCCTTCGGCATACCAGGAATACCGCCAGTCCGAGAACCAGGTGAGCACCCGTCCCCCGCGAGGGCCTTCCCACCAGAAAGGGCGTTCGATTTCCAGAGGACGGGACATGACGAAATTGGGAGCGGACGACAAGTAACGCAGGCCCCGTTCGGCCATCAGATCGACCACGCTCCACGCGATGCCAGGACAATCGCTGAACATGGCCGTGGTCAGGGGAATCTTGTGGCGGCGCGCCAACCGGCACGCATAATCCAGCGACCGGCGGAAGGATTCCTCGTCGAACAGGTCCGTTGGATTGAGATAGAACCCCGTCAGTTCCACCAACCCGTCCCGCATCTGCTCAAAAAACCGGCGAGGAGGTTTCCCCTTGCGGCGAAGGTATTCCAGAACCGGCCACGACACTTCATGAATCCAGCGGAACCGCTCGACAGACGGCCGTTTCCGTCCACGCTCAACCAACTCCATCGCCTGCCCGACCATTTCCACCTGATCCCGGTACACATCGTTGCGTTCAGCGGTGTAGCCCAGATCAACGTGGGTATGGTGCAGAATGTAAATGCGGCGAATTCTCCTGCTCTTGATCTTTGAAAGTTTCATCTTTTTTCCTGGGTTTTGCATAAAACAGGTCCTCGTTAGCGCGACTCGCTTGTCACCACCACCCGTTCCACACAAATCGCGTCTCGCTCTCCAAGCTTGCCATAAGGGAACGAAGGCCCCTCGAACTTGATGCGCGCCCAGACGTCGAATTTTTGGTCTGGCTCCTCCGCATTGTGTACACTTCCGATATCCTGCTGGATGAGCCAATACCAGAAGAAGTGCACGTAATATGCGGGGCCGATTGGACGACTCCCCCGGATCTTGTACCAGTGATACCCCGGCCCAGGCACGTCTTCCTCACGGATCTCAGAGTCCACGACGAATTCCTTTGCAAGACAGTCGTAGATCCCCCACCGCATGGGGAGCTTGTATTTTTCCACGAACTTGTATTCGTCGCTGGACTGCACGCCGGTGGCGGGCCGCGTCGAGAACTCCAGCCGATTGGCGATTCCACTCTCGGCCTCGGTGTCCGCCACCAACTTGACGACCTGCCTGGCACAACGCGGCGGCAAGTCCGCCATGAAATCATGGACGCTTGCCGGCGGCATATCCTCGAAATTCGCGGGCAGGCCGACATGGAGCGGGAGGGACGTGGACTGAGCCAGTTCAGCGGCGATAGCCATCCTATTTGAATGTTCTTTCTCCCAGTAGTTGTAATAGTCTCGAGGGAAGCGCCTGTCGATCTCCGTGTTCCACGTCTCAAAGCAACGCTTGAAAATCCGGTCCCGGTCAAGCGGCATGTCCTTGAGCGCCTTGCCGCTCTGGACCCATTCCTGCGCTAACCTCCGAAATAACCTGATCGTGGTCAGGTCCAGCACCAACCGCGCATGCCGCACCCTTCGCAGCAGCACGGCATCATGCGCCACCGCGCTCTCCGCCTGGTCGAATACGTCGTGCGCTTTGCGGATGAACTTCATGTCCAGATATCTGCTTGTCGATGGCTGCGGGCTATAAAGAAGGTAGCTCCGCTTTGCCTCAGATGCCGCTTCCAGGACACCGAGATACTTCCGAACAAACTTGCCCGCGGGACCGTAGAACCCGTCGGTGAACGTGCACACCAGCTCCGCGTAGTCGCGATCGGGACATTCCAGCAACTTGATCATCATCCATAGCTTGAAGTCGCGCATGTCGTCCAGAACCGGGTGCGCATATTGCGCGAACACCCCCTCAACCTTCTGTTGAGCGTAGAACCGTAAATCCACGGGATAGGTGTGAACGGTGGGTGTCGGCAATTCCCCCATTCCCGGCCCGTCCGCGAACGTCACGGCGTAGTCCCAAATATACATGTGTTTCACAACCCTCGCCCAACCCAGGATTGATTCCCGGAGAGTGGCGTTGTCCGGATGGGTGACCGGCGCGGTGTGGTTGGAGAGCGTGTCACACAGACGCACAATGATCTTTTCCCGGGCTTTGATGTTCTTCGGTGGCTTTTGCGTATAATGGTAGGCAAGCGTTTCGATGTAAACGTCAGGGTGGTCGTCCTTGATGGCATCCACAATGTAGTTCAGAAAGTCCAGCAGCGGTCCCGCTGCAGACTCCTCGGTCTCCGCGATGGCCTGGCAGTTTGCACACTGACACGCCCCCTTCTCCCAGTCGTTCTGCGAAATGTCGAACACCGGCGGCGGCGTAATTCCAGCCGCCTCCGCCTTCGCCCGAGAGTCCTTGATGTAACCCCTCAGCTTGTGGACCACGTGCTTCCGTAGTTCCTGGTTTGTCAGGCACAGTTGTTTCTCACTTCGCTCCCCTTCGATGAGCGAGAACCATTCCGGGTGCTTCGCGAAGTACTCCTTCGGTGGAACATACCCGTTGTCGAACGTGTGCACATGATACGGGAGGCCCCAATGCGCGCCGCCACCGAACTCGCGGGATATCGGTTCCGTGTCCTGGTAATTCAGCCGGTTCCGGGTCGCGAATCGGCCGCCGTCGCGCACCGCGCCGAGCGCGTGGATCTCCCTGTACCGGAAGGTCGGCTCACCGCGACGGCTGAGATTGGACACCACAAGCGTCGGGCGCTGTGGAACGGTTTCTTCCAAGGGACTCCACCAGTGAACACCCACCACGTCCTCCAAGAACCGATAAACCGCATACAGTGTTCCCCTTGGCCGACCTCCCGTGAGGATAAGTCCATCATCCGTGACTCGCATGACCCACTCCTCCGGACCGAGGGCCTCGGTTTTGATCCCCTGCCGCTTTGCAGCCTCTGTAGTCCCGATGTACACGCGGCCCCCTTCTTGCATTGGCGCTTCCGCTTCGTTCACAACGTCGAATTTCCCGCCCGTCGCCTTTCCAAGGTACGCCGCCAGTTCGGCAGCGGCAGTCTGCTCAGCAGGCACAGCGCCTGCGCCCAGCACGATGCAAGCCTGCGCTCGGCCGTCACGGGCCAATACCAATGAAACGGCCGACGTTTTTTTGGGGTTTTCTTCACCCCCCGCCAGCGGGAGCGCACTGAGCATCCACATCCCGATCAGGCCGAAATACAATCGCAGATTACGTGTTCTCATGGGACGAACGGCGGAGACTGAGATAGGATGGGTATATGGCAGCAATGTTACCACTATACATTGAGTCATGTTGTTTCGCTTTTCGCGTGCAATACTTCTCGCAATGCCTGACGCACACTTTGGCCGGTAGCGCGTGTCGTCACCGTTTTCTGTAAAGCCAGGGTGCTGGCATCAAGCGAAGATGCCTTGAACGGGGTTCCACTTTCGGCGAGCATGACCACTTCTACGGTAGCAGGCGATCCGCCCAAACGCAGGGGAGCGATTGATCGGGCGGCCAAACAGGCTTCTCGGGCGCGGGCGCGAATACAGTCTCTTGCCGCCGTTGGAGCCAACGACCTGGCACACTGAGCAGCTATGCCTTTCTTAACGCATGCCTGGACAACTCCAGGGATCAGCGCGGCCGCCTCGGCACAAGCCTTGTCGTCACCGGTAATCAGAGCAAATGGGACTCCATGTTCGCCGGCGACCGCGCCGACCAATCCAATCTCTCCCACAGAATGCCCATTGACCTTCAGCTCCACCCATCGGTCCGGATCCATCGTATGTCCCAGATTGGCCCCGACGGCACCCGCCTTGGCGTGCGCTCCAATGCCCAATAAAAGATCAAAGGAACCATCCAATTCCATAAGAAAATCCCGATCATATCCCATCACGCATTCAACACGGGGATCCAGCATGCTTGGCATCAGATTGTGGCCAAACCAATGGCCATCATCCACCAGAACATAGGTTGCGCCAGCGTCAAAGGCCCCCTGCGCCGCGGCATTAATTTCTTCAGTCATCAAACGGCGCGACTCCTGGTACAACGGATGTTCCGGCATGACCTGATTCCAGATGCTTACCCCCGCGACCCCCTCCATATCACACCAAATATAGACTTTCATCATCACAGTTGAGCGGCGGAAATATCGCGCGAGCCTAGTCCATCTCAAACTTAGCATCGTCGATATCCTGTCGCCCAAGCGATTCTACATGTCCATCCACGAAAACCGCATTCATTTTGCCATTAGGGTGATAGCGCGCCGCAGTATCCCAATGAGGCAGGGTGCCTGGAGTATCGTTATTTATGAAATAGTAAGCGCCGTCACAGAATAGGATTTTCTTGGATGGACTTCTTATAGAATTTAATGACACATAAAGACATTCGCTGTTATATGGATGATCTAAGTTACCCCATCCATCTTTCAGTAAAGGGCAATCAAACACGCTTCCCAATTCCAGCGCATTTGAATTTGTCGGCCTATTATAAAGATATTTACCGGCAAAAAAACTATCCGGACCTACGCTGTACCAAAACGGCACCGTTGGATGACCATTGTAATGGGGAAAGGAACGATTATTATCATTGGCATACAGCATCGCGGCCAAACCAAGCTGTTTTAGGTTCGACATGCAATTTACGCTTTTTGCGGCGTCGCGCGCCCTTTTTAGCGCCGGCATCAACAGCGCCGCCAGAATCGAGATGATGGCGATGACGACCAATAGTTCTATTAAAGTGAAGCCTCCCCCGCCGGTTCGCGGCGGTGTCGCCTTTACCTCGCCGACCAAACCGTGCGTGATGTGTTTCATGGAATCTCCTCCGATGAGCTTTGCGGATGGTTCTTAATCTCCTTGGCGCTTAAGAGCGTGTTTCAAAAGTAGGTTTATGAATGAAGCCTGCGGAGCATAACAGACTGTCGCACAAGTCGTTCAGGCTGACGCTGTGAGCCGCTTGCCCGGAGATCATCGTCACGCTATGGCGCCACGGACTGAAACCACGCCATTGCTTTTCAATACCGGTTTCCCGCGCCGATTTTGGCGCCAGATGCAGCGGAATCAAGTTGCAGAGGTGGTTCACAGTGGTAAGGTCAGATCGCTTGGGTTGGGTTTTGGTTCTTTTCATCCTGCCCCGGTGGCAGGTCTACCAGCCCGTCCCAAGCATTTTCTTTCAAAAATTGCGGGATGGCTGTGATCTTTTTCTGCAACTGATAAGAGACTTTCCCCAGCGGTTTGAGGTTCACACCTTTCCCCCAGACCTGGCGGGCGGTTTTGAGGTAATGCAGGTAACTCTCCAGCGGCACGTCAGGCGGGACGCGGTGATCGCAGAACGGGACATAGCCGCCTTCCTCCACCAGCGGGGTGAGCCGGTGGATCTCCTTCTCGATGTCGCGCTGGCCCTTGGCGAGGATGTGTTTGTCGAACCCGCCCATCAGCAGCAATTCCTTGCCGTACTGTTTGCGCATCTTGATCGGGTCGGCGCCCCACGTGCCGACTTCGATCGGGAGCATGCAGGTCACGCCCGCATCCAGCCACAACGGCAGGAGCGCTTCGATGTTGCCGTCGCAGTCCAACCAGACCACGTCGCAGCCGTGCTGGCGCAACTGTTCGGTGATGCGCTGGTAGTGGGGCACGAGGTACTTCTTGAACTTGTCGGGCGCCAGTAGCGGGCCAGCGTTGCAGCACATGTCCTCCCACATTGCGCAGGCGTCGAACTGCGCCCCCTGCCGGAACACGCGCCGATGGGCCTCAACGACCAGGTCGGCGATGGTGACCACCATTTCCTCGAACAGCTTCGGATCGTCGTGCACCAGGTACGAAATGCCTTCCAGCCCCATCCAGTCGCGCAACCAGCCGAACAAGCTGCCACCCGAGACGACCCGCGGATATGGACAATGCGGGTCCTGCCAGACCAGGCGAGCCTCCTCCCACTTGGGATAACGGTCGGCGTTGTCCGGATTCAGCCGGGGCCGGTAATGCCGCTCCCAACTGTCACGGTCCACCAGCAAATGACCGTGATGTTGCGGGATGGAACTCATGTATTTCCTTTGCAGCACAATCACGCCGTCGTCCTGCTGGATCAGTCCATGATCGCCACGGTCTTCGAGCACCTTGTAATCGAACGGCGGCAGCAACCCGACGTGCGGCCCCGGCCCACCCCCGTACAGATCCATGCCGAAGAACGCATTGGTGTCGGTGGTGTCATCTCCGCCGCCCACCGATGCCGGCAGGCCTTGCTGGTGCCACTCGGCGATGGTTTCGGGCCAGAACCCGAAATCACAAAGGGGCGCGCGGTCGCGCGGCCGGTAGTGCATCGTGGCGAGGAACCGTTCGCGGTCGGTCATGGATTCTCTTGCGGTATGGTTGGACCCGGCAACGGGTTTTCGCTGGGATCTCCACGCATCAGACCTCTCACATACCCGACCGACCTGTCCAGCCCGGCTCGACCGCGCGAACTGCACTCCACTGAAACCCAGCCGTCATAATCATGCGCTTTCAAGAACTTAAATACACCGCTGAGGTCAACATCGCCTTCCCCCACGGGGCAGAAGGCGTTGTCGCGGTTGTTGTGATCGCTGATGTGGAGATGGACAACGTGCGCATAGGCCGTTTCCAGGAACACCAGTGGATCCTCGCCGGCTTTCAGTGCGTTGGAAGTATCGAAATTGGCCCGCAAGAACGGAGATTCCAGCCGCGCCAAGATTTCCATGAATTCGTCGAGTCTGCCGCCGATTTCCGGACAAGACTGATCGACGACGTGGTTCTCCAAAGCCAGAACAACTCTCTGCTGTTCGGCATAGGGCAGGACCTCCGCCAATCCGTGAATGACTTTTTGAAAGCTTTCACCTCTTGAGATAGCCGGATTGGGGTCGCCTCCTGTGATCCGCATAATACCGGCGTTGAAAAAGATCGTCTTGTCTATGTCCCTCTTGAGCCTTTCGACCATCTCATTCCGCGCGACTCCTTCGACCAAGGCAAAGGCGGAATCGGAGCTATATTGAGACACAGCCAGACCCTTCTGGAGCAATCGGTCCCTGATCTTTCTTACTTCATCCGCACTCTTGGATCGGAAGTAATGATTTAAAATTTCGATTCCGTCAAGGTGGTAGTCCCCGACTGCCAGATCAATTAGTTCCTCCACTGTCAGCTCCGGCTTGTCATCCGGCCACCCGAGTATCATCGCCCACGGAATACAGCTAAGTTTCATTGTCTAAATTCGTTTGCTCAATCATTTTGCAAGCGGCTGCGTACTGCCAACAACATAGGCGGAAGGTCCTGACGACACCAACCGAAAAGCGTGGTAAAATTAGTTGACCGCATCGCCCGGTTTTGATAGGGGCTGTTCGTGAACCGAATTCCCTCACGGATCTCCCTGATCACCCAGACGATCAATATTCTCCGTGAAGACCTGAAATCCTGCGCGGAATTTCTGCCTTCTGAACGCTTTTGGGCGGATCAATTGAAGGTCAGCCGGCCCACCCTGCGGGCGGCGCTGGCGGCACTCCGTCGGGAGGGACTCATTCGGGTGATCCCCGGTCAAGGGAGCCGGGTCGTTCCCCAACAGCGACCGATCATGCCCAGAAGCTCCTCAAAGGTCGTCGGTTTTCTGTCCGCGACCGCAACGCACTTGTTGCCGACCTCGGAACGTTTTTTTATCGGTGAATTGCGCCGCCACATGCAGCAGGCGGGGTATGAACTGCAAGTGTTTGCCGATGGACGTCTGCGCTGGAGGCGGCCGCAACTGATTTTGAAGAACCTGGTTCGGCAGCGCTCAGTGTGTTGTTGGCTTCTCAGAATGCAACGTCTGCCGGTGCAACGCTGGTTTGCCGATCAACAAATGCCATCCATTGTGGTTGGAAGTTGTTACGAGAACATTCATTTGCCATCGATCGATACCGACCATCGGGCTGTCACGCGGCATGCGGCCGGCCTCTTGCTGGGGATGGGGCATCAACGAATCACACTCCTGATGCGCCAATGGGGTTTGGCAGGCGATCTCGAAAGCGAACAGGGCTTCCGGGAAGCGTTTCAAACTTCCGCCCATTCCGGGGCCATTCCGTCGGTTATCTACCACAACCAGACGCTCGAGCATATCCGAAATCGCTTGAATTCCATCTTCTACTCCAAGAATCGCCCGACAGCGATGATTGTTTCGCACAGTCAGGATGCGCTCACCGCGCTCACGTGGTTGATGCACATGGGGTTTCACGTTCCCAAGGATGTCGCCATGATCTCACGAAGTGATGACGAGTTTCTTTCCAGCACCATTCCGCAGTTGGCCCGCTACGTTTCCAACTGGGACGATTTTGCCCGAAAGCTCTTTCACCTGGTCATTCGATTGATCAGCGCTGGCGAATTGACAACACAGAAAGTTCGAATGATGCCCAGATGTTTCAAAGGGGAAACCCTCGCAAAAAACCTGCGAGGCACCGTCGCAACGCGCGTTGATGTCTCAAAACACCATCCGATTTGGAAGGAATCCAGACGAGTTCCCCCTGGGGAAGATGGCGAGCCCATTCGGCGGCAAACTCGATGGGATGAACCGGGTCGTTTTCGTTTCCCATGACCAGCGCCGGCACTTGCAATTTCTGCAATTCCCGCCAGCGGCAAATCGGGGCGAACCGTGGCCGATCACCTCAAAACGAAACCGAATCCCGTCATGATCGAACGTTGGCATTGGAAAACACCTTGCGGTCTTGCTGCTCTGGTTCCACATACCGCTTCAAAAACGCCACACAACCATCCACATCCGCTTCGGCGAGGTTGTGCAGCAGCAAGGGTCCCGTAAAACCACACTGCTTCAGCAACTCCAGATATCGAAGGTAATCCAGGCAACCCTGGCCGGCCGCCTTGTGTTCGACCGCTCCGTGACAGGCAACATCCTTGGCGTGCGCCATGACGATGTCCTGCCCCAGCAGTTCAAACGCCTCATCAAGAACGGCAGCCATTTGCCGGATGTTTTCGGCGCCGAACAGGTTGGCGGCGTCCATGACGATCTTGAGATGACGACTTTTCATTTCGTCCAGCAGTTGTCGGGCTTTGACGGAGGAATCAACTACATTGCTGGTCTCCGGCTCAATGCCAAGAATCACGTCTTGTTCTTCTGCCTGCGGCAACAGTTGTTCGAGGGTTTGGACCAGATCACGCCAGGCTTCGGGACGGGAGTTGTCAGCATGGAAACGCCATGGGTCTTTCAGGTCGCGCGTACCGGTGCAGAGCGACACGACGGAAGTTCCCAGCGCACGGCAGCACCGGATCAATCGGCGGCAACGACGGCTTCCCTCCGCGCGAACTTTGGCGTCCGGGTGAATTGCGTTGAAGGTTCCGGAAACAGCCGCCATTTTCACCTCATACCGGGAGAAGGTGTCACGGATTTTCGCGCACATGCCATCATTCAAGGTTGCCGGCAGACTCTCAAATCCGGCACCCGCCAGGTTGAACTGGACGCATGCCAACCCATGCTGGCGCACCGCCCCCAAGACGCCTTCGAGCGTCGGGCGATGAAAGGTTCTGGCGAAAATTCCAATCTTCATTTTGACTTTCAATCAATCCCGGACCACCTCGACGCGCGCGCCACAGGCGAGTGATGCCTCGACCGCTTCGAGGACGCGTACCGCGGCCAGCCCTTCCGCGACATCGGGACTCGTCGGCTCGTTGTAGAGCACCGAACGAGCAAACGCTTCAAGCTGGTTCGCGTAGGCGTTGCTGTGTCCGCCCAGCGGCTGCGCCCATTGCTGAGTTTTGCCGTCGAATGCCCGCACTTGGGCCGGACGGTGGTAGAATGGCAGGCTGACTTGCGCGTTCACACTGCCCGACTCACCACAGACGCTGTAATTCTCGAACCAATCGCCGCACACCTTGCACGTCAGTTCAAAATGACCTCGCCCGCCGTGGGCGAATTCCAACAGCCCGTGCCAGGAACACTGGCCCGCGTGGCGCGCCACCAGTGTCGTCACGGCGGTAATCTCGCCGCCGAGATGGCGCAAGCAATCGAACAGATGCGCGCCTTGCGTGATGAGGTTGTAGCGTTCCTTGTTCGCCTTGGGATTTGTTGTGGATTTGATCGCCTGGCGACTCGTCAGCAACGGATCGAGGCAGGTTTCCTGCATCGCATGACGAAAGATCGTGTCGCG
>JACQHZ010000334.1 GCA_016198745.1 Verrucomicrobiota bacterium | reverse complement strand
GCTTCTACCTGCCTGTCGGCAGACAGGTGAAGCGCATCCCTCCCACGGCGCTTCGCAGAAGCGCCGCTACATCCCCCCTCAGAGGGGGGACAAGTTCGTTGGTTGCGGCTACGCCGCGCTGGGAACTCTGTGGTGAACATTTTCTTCTATCTTGACTAAGCAATTATGGCATAACGTTGCTATTTTTTCTTCCCGGGCAGGCTGTATTTTTTGACAAAATGCCTTTCCACTGCGGACCGGTCGGCGTCGGCCAAGCCGGCGTTGTAAATCGCAACTGCGGCGATTTGCACCGGGGAACCGGAATTGGCGGGAGTACCGTTGTCCAATCCGCCAATATCCACCCCGGAAACCAAAATCAGCGAGCGGATGGATGTCCGGACCGTGCTCGCATGCTGGCCGTCAATCGCGGAAGTTAAAAATTTCCGTCCCGCGAAAACCATGCTGAACAAGTGAAATGCATCGTCCGCATTCTGGTTTTCCATGTTCAGATGTTCCGCGCGCTCGGAGATGCAAAAATGATTCATGCCTTGGATCGCGCGGATGATGAACCAGTCGTGGCCGGTGGAATAAATGGCGTTGTAAGTGGGGCCATCGCACGCAGCCACGAGGGCGTTTTCGCGCAAAGGAGCGTCATGTTTGCCCACCACGAAGACGGTCAATCCCGTGACGCGTCCAATCGTCCATGCTTTCGTCCGCAGCGTGTCGTTGGTTCCGTCAAAGACGAGCGCGGGTTTCCCGTTCAAGGCCTTCTCTGTCCAGCGCGGTTGCCGTTCCGCCTGCGTTTGTTCGGCATGATTTTCCCTGCCCGACAGGTCTCTCCAACAAGTCGCGTTTCCCATGGAATTGGTTTCCACACAGCGGTCAGCCTCAAGCCACAAAACCAGGCTGTCTTTTTGAGGAGGCGTGAATTCCCCTTGCGCAGAGGCTTGCACGATGAAAAAGAGGAAAAGGAACGGCAGAATCAGGTTCATGGACTACTTGGTTTGCGGCGATTCCGTGAGGGAGCGGCATGCCTTGTAAATGGCCGCCAGGTCCTGCTCGGAGAGCGCCTGGTTGTAGATCGTGAACTCATCCACGACGCGGTTTTCTTCTCCCGCCCCCATGCACTGGCCGATGAAGAACATGGATTTGTCGGAAATGGACGGAAAAAGGAAATCCTCCTTTGCGCTCTCCAGTTCGGCATCCAGAAAGAGGCTCATTTTTTCGCCTTTCCAGGTGAAGGTGTAGAAGTGCCATTCGTCCTCCGTGTACCTGGGAAGGCTGATCATGCTGACCTGTCTCTGGTTTTCCGGCGTATGCACCTCGCTGAACAAACACGTGTTGGAGTGTTCAAAGTACTTGTAAAAGATCAGATTGCCGTTGCGGCCATTCAGGTAAAAGAAGCTGTAATGCAACTTGTCGGCCTTGTTCCACGTCACCCCCGGCAGCCCTTTCATCCAGAAAACCACGCTGCCCTCTTCTTCCGGCACATTATCTTTCGCGGCGAATTGCGCCGCCTGGTTTTCCTTTCCCGTCAAGAAACCCTGCCCTTTCAATCCCTTGGTGAAGCGGGGTTCCACGTCCTTGCCCAGGAATTTGCCGATTGAATCCCCAAGCGCAACCTCCGGTTCCAGGCCTTTATCGAAGGACAGGCGGAAGGTGACGGCTTTATCCAACGGATCGGCAATGGCTGGAAACGACATGCCGATCAGGAAAAACGCCACGGTGATAGAGGTTCGCATCGGTAATGGGCATGGACGTGATAGGGGATGTCCCGCCATGGCGGGACCATCCCGTCCTCTTCGGTGGGGGATAAAACCCCACCCTCCACCTGCAAGGGCGTTTGTTAGCACGGCCATGGTTATGAGAGGTTCAATATGTCAAAACGATTCATGTGCCTGGATCATTCCAACTGGAATCAGACGCCGAGTCGGTCGCCCACGCGGGCGATTCATGAGTTCCGGATGCGTTTGAAGGTTCTTGTGACGCAGGTTGCGTTGCAAGTGCGGCACCGGGATCGGCCATTTCATAGATGCGTATTTTGGGTTTGATCCAGCAATGCAGTGTTTCCACCGGCTCATCGCGCGCCAGTCGAACGGCGAGTTCGGCGGCGGCGAGGCCGACGGGATCGAAATCGATCTCCAATGCGATGACCGGCGCCGGATACACCAGACACGACCAGCGATTCATCTCAACCATCACCGTCAGATCGCGAGGGACGCGGATTCCCAGGTCCATCATGGCGCGCGTCGCTCCTTGCGCCATGATGTCGTCGGTAATCAGAATCGCCTCCGGGCGGTCGTCCATCGCCCAAAGACGCTGGAATTGTTGGTATCCTGCCGCGTCGCTCGCAAACTCTTCCGACCGGAACCAACCCGGCCGCACCGCAATGCGCTGCTGTTCCATGAGGTGCAAATAGGCTTTCACCTGCTTGTCCATGGCTGCGTAGGTGGGGCGGGAAGCGAGAATCGCCGGCTTGCGGAAACCCAGGCTGAGAAGATGCCGAAGGCCGGTTTCCGCCATGGCGCCCGAATCAGGCGCGACGTTGCAGGCGCTGATTGCTTCTTCCCGATGCGAACCGATCACATGAATTCCCCACCGTTTCAGCGCATTCTCGGCCTGGCTGGCGTTGTAACTGGCCGCCACAATCAGACACCGCAACCGACTCCGCGCGCAATCCTCCAAAACCTCCCGCGCGTGTTGGCGAACATCCCCAATGCGATCCGTTCCAAAAGTGCTGTAAAGACGCGGTTGCTCTCCAAGCCGGCGCAGATGATTCAACTGGGAACGCAACAGATTTTGCGGATAGACGGACACTGTTGGAAGGGTTTCATCCAGATAGGTCAGGATGCCGATTTGATTGCGGCCAGGAGAGGCGTCGGAAACAAAGGTGCCCTTGCCTTGATGACGGGTCACCAGTCCTTCCAGGCGCAATTCATGCAATGCCCGGATCACCGTCTGTTGGCTGACGCGAAAGGCGCGCATCAATTCGCGTTCGGAAGGAAGTTGACTCTTGGGAGGAGACTCGCCCCGAAGAATTCGCCCGTGCAAGGCATGTTTCACCCGCAGATACTTCGGCACGATGCGGTGGGGTTTGTTCATGAGAACGACTCATACGCATGATTGAACATAACCGTATAAGTTGCAAGCATGAATTCTGGTGAGCGTGCGCATGGAAATTGATGGCGTTGCTTTACACGCTTTTAATCCGTGCAAAAAAACGATCTGTGTTGCGGTAACGGCAATCCATGACTTGACGTCAAGATTCTCATCGCCTTCTATTGAAACAATCAACGGTTCAAGTCCTCGGCCCGGCACAGGGCGCGCACATCGGTTCCATTGGGTTGTTTGTAAACCACAAGCATCATGCCGGAAGCCGCGTGCCTGGATTCGATGGTCAACAAGCTGCCGGCCAGAAATTTTCCAAGAGCTTGTTTCGGGTCCGACACGTTGAATGCCTCCACGTCCTGCTTGCAAACCACCGTACGCGGAAGATCGTCGTTGGCATCTGTCTTCGCGTCAGGTTCAGCCTGCGGCTCGGCAAACTTGCTCTTCGACGAGACGGTGGTTTCGGCGCGGATTTGTTTTTCAGCCTCGCGAAAACGCTTGTGCCGTTCGGTTTCATCCTTGGTGAAGGGCACGATGGAAATGACCTTGTTGATCTCGGCGTCGGTGACAACCGTGATTGGGATATACGCGCCGGCCTCGCTGGAACTGAATGATTGCCTGACAAGCGAGGGCACGTTTTGCGCTTCGTTTTTTTCCGCCTCGACGCAAACGAGGACCGTTTCTTGTTTCAGCGCCTTGATCGCGGCCAAACTGGCCACGTCGCACCATCCTCACGTGGAACCGGAATCGGTGTAAAGAAAGGTCAACGCCTTTTTCTTTGCTTTTGCTTCCGCGCGCGCTTTTCCCAACTCATCCACCGAATAGACCTCGCGCGGCAGCTTAAAACCCGCCACTGCCGACGTTGCCAGGCAAAGCAGAACCGCGCCGACTCTCAGCCATCCGTTCATATCGTTATGGAGTCATTCTATCATACGCCGGGATAATGTAAAGTTCGCGCTTCCTCTCCTGGATCCGGAGGGCGCAAGGCAGAACAGCCATGCGCCCTCTGTGAACCTGATGATTCGTGTCGTTTCGTGTTCATTGGTGGTTGGAAAATTCTGCATTTCGTTCCCTCATGGCCGAAATAGCCCGACATGATTCTCGAATGCCTTCGATGGGTGGACCCTTGAGGTTTTCGCGCGTCTATGCTGTCATCCATTTCATGAACACAACTTTGCCGGCCGGTTGGGACATTGAACGCATTCGAATGATGGGACGCAAGACCCGCGTGGGCGGCGACGGGTTTCGTCTCGGACACCGCGCGCAAATCCGCGCCGTGCGCGCGCCTCTGAGCGACGATCCGTTGTTGCTGGTCGCGAATGAATTGCGCGACATCCGGGCTTACAGCGACATCCTGAGCGGGAACCCGGTCGAGGTCCCCATGCATGAGGTGAGCGAAGCGGATTCGAGCAAACGGTGGCGTTTTGGATATTCAGCGACCGGGCTTTCGGACAACTATAACTATCTTGCCGTGATCCCGCATCCGGATGGGCAGATGTGGGACCTGCTGCGTTGCCACCATCTGAACAAGGAGGTGGACATTTGCCGCAAACGGGATCGGATCCCGGCGCTGGAGTTTTGTTCCAGGGAACTTGTGATGAAGTCCGACGGCGTGCCCGATGTCATCAACTGGAATCGCGACGGCGTGTGCGACCTTCTCATGTCTCAGCCGAACGGCGCGATCCTGCGCCTGCCGCGAGACCGTTCCTCCGAGAAACTCGTTTTTCAAACGCCGGGCATTCCGGTCGGAGATGTCAACGCGCAGATCGAACTCACGCCGCCGATTTTTCCATGCGTGGTTGATTTTCATGCGCGCGGCCGCAGCGATCTGCTCATGGGCACAGGCGATGGCTGCGTGATGTTGTTCGAGGATGTGGGCGACGAAAAGGAAGTGCGGTTTGCGCGTTCACGGCGGTTGCAGGACGCCAACGGATTCATCCGGGTCAAAGGCCCCGCCTGTCCTGCGGTGCTCGACCACAGGGGCAAACGCACGCTGCTCGTGGCGGACGGCGACGGCGAGTTGTGGGCGTGGCCGATCCAGGAGATGAAGAATTGTGTCACAACCGACATCTTTGCCGCATTCGGCGGAGAAGCGGCGGGGATTGGCAAAAGCCATCGGAAAGGCGCATGGTGGATGCGCCCGAATGGTGACGGGTTCCTGCTTGGCGCCGGTCCCGAACCGCCGGTTGCGCTCTCCAAGAACACGGTCGAGACGCCCGATGTTTATGATCCGCCGGCGCCGGAGCTTCGTCTCAAGGCGCCCGTGACGGGGTTGCATGAGATTCATGTGACGCTTTGCAAACCCGATGATGTGCCGCAACCACCGATGATCGAGGTTCGTCTCTCCGATGAAACCTCATGGGCCATGCTCAAGACCGGAGAGTTTCACCCCGGAACACGCCAACAGATATTCTTCAAGACCGCCGACCTGAGCGCGCGCGAAATATGCTTTCGTCAGGTTGCCGGCGCGCTCACGCAGGAAGGCGGTCTGCCTGTCTTTGTCGAGTCCGTTGGTCTCGTGCCGGTCAAGCTGCGGAAACCCAGGCGCCGAAAAAAACCGATCACGGTGGCGGGCATTTCCGATTCGATTGACTGGTACCGGGCAATCTCGGTGAACACACCGGAAGCGGTTGACGATTTCGTCGGCAAACACGAACAGGCCGGCTTCAATCTTCTCTATGAGAAACTTGGGGGCGGTTGCTGGGAATATCCCTCCCGCATTCCGGAAGCGAAGCTGGTTGTGCCCGATTTGCCCGGCATGACGGAGGCGGAGAAGGGGTTCTGCGCGAAAAGGATCGAACTGCACGAAAAAATCAACCGGATTCAGCTTGCCGCCGAAGCCTGTCACAAACGCGGAATGAAGTGCTTCGGCTGGATGCGGCTGCAAAACCACGGCGAACGCATTGCGGGCAAAGGGCCGCTGGACCGTCTTTATGTCGAACATCCCGAATATCTCGAAAAGAACATAGACGGCGAGCCTGTTCCCGGCAAGCTCTGCCTGGGTTATCCCCAGGTCCGCGCTTTTCACGTCAAACTCATTGAGGAAGCGATGGACCTTGGTTGTGACGGCATCCTGATGGACACGATGCGGCATTTGCCGAAAGTGATGTGCGGCGATCCCATCGTGGAGGAGTTCCAGAAGCGGCACGGTCTGGACATGCGGAAACTGCCGCCGTTTGATCCGAGGGTCATGGAGTTGCAGATCGAAGTGATGACGGGGTTCCTCCGCGAAGCGCGCGAGGCGATGCGCCGCAAGAAGGCGGATGCCGAGTTGCATGTTCGGGTCTGCAAACCGTATCCGCTCATGGGCTGCGATCCCGGTCGCTGGGCGCGGGCGGGAATCGTCGAGGCGATTCTCATTGAGAATCGTTCCTTCGCAAAAGCGCCGGACATTGAGGGGCTTGTTGTCGCGTGCAAAGGGACAAAATGCGCGCCGGGCGCCGCCTTTTGTCGTCCGCACTGGGGATCGGAACGGATGCCGCTGCACCCGGATCGCATCGAGACCGAAGTGGCAGCTTATCTCCGCGCCGGCGCCCGGAGCATCGCGTTCTATGAAACGGCGGGGATCCTGGACCATGTCGAATTCAGCCGCGCGATCCGCCGGATCAATCATCCCGATGCCATGCCCTCGCGCGCGCTTTGGCCTGAATCCCCGTCACCGCGGTGATTTTCCACACGGCGAACCCCCGATCCGGAAATAACGTCATCTGCCCCGAACGCTTCCCCATGTCACTTTCTCTGAATGAACCCAAGCTCGACAATCTCGCGGGAGACATCTGGAAATCCGCCGCTGGATTCTGGAGAACGATTGGCTCGACGCCATCGTGATGCTGCCCGACCAGTTGTTCTACAACACCGGCATTTTCACCTACATCTGGCTGATGCGAAACGAAAAACCCGACAGCCATCGCGGGCGCGTGATGCTGATTGACGCCCGGCAGCAGTTCGAGAAAGAGCCAAAGGCGTTCAGCTTTAAGCGCAATCGCATGACCGACGCTCACCGCCAGTGGATTGAGGAGCGTTACCGGGACGGATGGGCCAAGGGCTACCTGCCTGCCGCGACGGTCGCGGCGCAGGCAGGTGCCGACGAGAACGTGAAGATTTTCAAAAACGCCGCGGCGGAAAAGGATTTCGCCTACCACAAGGTCAGCGTCGTCTTCTGGCAGACCGACGAACAGGACAAGCCCGCCATCGTCACTGAGCGTTACGAGAAGACATTCAGCGGCGTGAATGTCACCAAGGAACTGGAATTCTACGCCAGCGAACTGACCTACCGCGTGCGGGTCGCCAGTTCCGCTGGAGGGTCACGCTCCGTCGTGGCCGAATCCCCGGCGGACGCGACAGAGCGCGTCCCTCCAAGCAAAGATCGAATCGTGGAACTTGTCCTCAAACCGAAAGACAACGCCGCGAAGAAATTCAAGGCCGCCTTCGGCGACGTGGAGGAAATCCTCTCCGTGGAATGGACGCACCGGCACTACGTGCAGGACGACGAATATATCCCGCACGGCGAGGACATCGCGGCGTTCTTGAAACGGGAAATCGCCAAGCCGATCATCCGCTGGGAGGACAGTCCGCAACTCGGCTGCGAAATCCTGCCGAACAAATACTTCTACCGCTACCAGCCGCCCACGCCCGCAAAAGAGTTGCTCGCCGAGTTCTGGAAGTTGGAGAAGGAGGCGGAGAAAATGTTGGAGGGATTGGCGCAATGAACACGCACCAGAACAGGACTCACTCGACCGACGGGACGGACACTGCCAGTCAGTCCAGTTCGTCCTGTCCGTCCGGTCAGGAACGCCTGCTTCCGCCTCACGGTGGCTACGAAAACCTCATCTCCTTCCAGAAGGCCAGAGTCGTCTACGACGCCACGGCGCGTTTCTGCGACCGTTTTGTGGACAAGCGCAGCCGCACGCACGACCAGATGATCCAGGCCGCCCGCTCGGGCAAGCAGAACATCCTCGAAGGCAGCCGCGCCAGCGGCACGTCGAAGGAAACCGAGATCAAACTGACTAACGTGGCCCGAGCCAGTCTCGAAGAGCTCCTGGAGGACTACCGGGACTTCCTACGCACCGACGGCAGCGTCCAGTGGGAAAAGGACTCGAAGGAAGCCCTGTTTGTCCGGCAACTCGGCTCGCGCAAGCCGGTCTCCTACGAGACATTTCGCGAGTTCGTTGAGACCCGCCCCGCGCCGGTAGTGGCCAATATCGTCATCAGTCTGATCCACCAGACCAACTACCTCCTGGACCAGCAGATCCGCCGGCTCGAACAGGATTTTCTCAAGGAGGGCGGCCTGCGCGAACGCATGACCCGCGCGCGCCTCGCCGCCCGCGCGAACCAGCAGCGCCCACTCCCATGAATACCCGCCCCAACCAGACCCACACGCCCCACCCGACGAACGCCGCCGGTCCGTCCTCTCCGTCCCGTCAGTCCAGCGCCGCGCGCTTGCCACCCACGCCCGCGAAAGAATTGCTCGCGGAGTTCTGGAAGCTGGAGAAGGCGGCGGAGAAAATGTTGGAGGGGTTGTCCCGGTGAAGACATTTATTGCCATAAACCACATCTTTTCCGCACACCGTTGCGATGAACGCCAACGGCGTTCCGTCATTCAGCCCAAGGTTGCGCCCCGCGCTACCCTGGGTCATCGTCCCAAACATCCACCAACCCCACCGGGGTTGTGTCCAACACGCATGATTCGCGTTATGACGCAACCCCGTTGGGGTTGGGGATCTGGTGGCGCGGGAAGTCCCAGGATAGCGGCCAAGCCGCAACCCTGGGCTGGAAAACAGAATCCCGTTGGGATTCCAGGCACGGCCAAACAGCTTGCCGACGTGGTGCGCGCCGTCTTGCCGGAACGGAGCGAGCCTTGAGCGACCAACACGACAGCTTGCTCGATGCGCTGCCTGACGGTTGGAGCTTTGATCGGCTCAAGGATGTTGTTGCGCTTCGCAACGACAAAACCGACGAGGCAAGCGCGGAGGACGATTACATCGAACTGGAAGACCTTGAATCCGGCACGGGGCGAATCCTGAGCCGTCGCAATACTCTTGAAGTTGAAAGTGCGGTCACGCTGTTCAAAAAGGGTGACGTGCTCTTCGGCAAGCTGCGTCCCTACCTCGAAAAGTATTATGAAGCCGAGTTTGACGGTAAATGCACCGGAGAAATCCTTGCGTTCAAGCCGGAGCGGATTGCGAGCCGCTTCCTTTTCTACTGCGTTGGGTCACGCTGGTTCATCGAATGCTGCAACGCACTCGCCTACGGTGCGAAGATGCCGCGTGTCAGTTGGCCAACCCAGCTTTCTCAATTCAATGTCCCGCTTCCACCGCTGCCGGAGCAACAGCGGATTGCGGCGTATCTGGATGCGAGTTGTGCGGCGCTGGACGCGGCGGTCGCCGCCAAACGCCGCCAACTCGATACCCTCGACGCCCTTCGCAGGGAAACAATCACCCGCGTCATCACACGCGGGTTGAGGCCCAGCACGCGAACGAAGACATCCGGGGAAGACTGGCTTGGCGAGATTCCGGCACACTGGTCCGCCCCATGTCTCAAACGCCTGCTGCGCGAGCCGCTGACCTACGGTCTGAACGAAGCTGCTGAACTGGGAGACCGAGACTTGCCACGCTACCTGCGAATTACCGATTTCGACGACGACGGTAACTTACGTGACGACACGTTCCGCTCGTTGCCCCGGGAAATCGCCCGCGAGGGGTTGCTAGAACCGAACGATGTCTTGTTCGCTCGCAGCGGCGCGACAGTTGGCAAAACCTTTATGTTTCGCAATTACGATGGCGAGGCGTGCTTTGCCGGCTACCTTATCCGCGCGCGGACACTGCTCAGGAAACTCGATCCACTTTTCCTCTACCTCTTCACCAAGAGCACGGCATACGAAACTTGGAAGAATCTCATTTTCACACAGGCGACCATCCAAAACATTAGCGCGGCCAAATACAACTACCTCGCCATCCCCTTGCCTCCACTCGATGAGCAGCAAGCCATCGTTGCACACCTCGAGGAGAAGAGCGCTGAGTTCCGCGCCTTTACTGCGGCCATCGAAACGCAAATCGCCACCCTGACCGCCTACCGCAAGTCGCTGATTCACGAGTGCGTCACCGGCCAGCGGCGGATTTCGGAGGCGGACGTGAAATGCGCGGGAGTGCAAAGCGGGTTCGACAACCGGGGCGCAAAACAGTAAAAAGAACCCGATATGCCATCACCCGAACTTGATTGCATCACCGTCAAAGGCTTCAAGAGTTTCGCGTCCATCGAGAAGCTGCCGTTGCGCGCCATCAACGTGGTCATTGGCCCGAACGGTTCCGGCAAGTCGAATTTCATCGGAGTGTTTTCGTTCCTGAACGTCATCCGCCAGGGAAAATTGCGGGATTATGTGGCGAAGGCGGGCGGCGCGGAGAAAATTCTCCATTTCGGTTCGAAGACCACAAGCATCATCGAAATTCACGTCTCATTTCAAAACGAAGTGAATCAGTACAAGATTCGACTGGGACCGGCATCTGGAGATCAATTGTCGCCGGCGGGCGAAGTGGTTTGCTTTTGGGACAAGCAGCGTTGCCCTGACAAACCATACGACGAAGGACTAGCCCCCTACGGTCGTGAAGCGGGCATCAGTGATCCGAACTGCAGGCGAATCGCTGATTTTGTGTGCGGTCACCTCGACAGTTGGCGGCTCTATCATTTTCACGACACCAGCGCCGGGTCGCCGATGAAGAAAACGGCGTCACTGAACGACAACCGGTTCCTGCGGCCTGACGGGTCGAATCTGGCGGCGTTTTTGTATTTTCTTCGCGAGAAACACCAGGCAGCGTATGGACTGATCCGGGGCGCGGTCCAACGCGTTGCGCCGTTCTTCGATGATTTCCAGTTGGAACCGGTCCAACTCAAACCCGACACGATTCTGCTGGAATGGCGTCACAAAGGCTCGGATGCGTACTTCGATGCCTCGATGATCTCGGATGGCACGTTGCGCTTCATGGCCTTGGCAACATTGTTTCTCCAGCCGGTTGAGTGCCGGCCATCCGTCATCTTGGTGGACGAGCCGGAACTCGGATTGCACCCGTATGCGATCACCATGTTGGCGGCGCTGATCAAACAGGCGTCCACGCAAACACAGGTAATTATCGGCACTCAGTCGCCCCTCTTGCTCGATCACTTCCGTCCCGAAGATGTGTTGGTGGCGAACCGTGTCGAGCGCAGCACACAATTGACGAGGCTCGAAACGGACAAGTTGGCCGCTTGGCTGGAGGACTACAGCCTCGGGCAGTTGTGGGAAAAGAATGAGATCGGTGGGCGGCCGGCCCAGGAGTAAGCCATGCCCCGGCTACTGATCCATGTTGAGGGTGAAACCGAAGAATCGTTCGTGAACGAGATTCTGGCGGGTCACCTGTACGCCTGTGGCTATGAAATCGTCAGCGCCCGGTTGGTTGGGAACGCCCGGTTGCGGGAGAAACGGGGCGGCATTCGTGCCTGGAGCACGGTCAAGAAGGACATTTTGAACCATCTCAAAGAAGATCCCGATTGTCTGGCGACCACGATGGTTGATTATTACGGGCTGCCGCAGACGGGGGAGAAGGCTTGGCCGGGTCGAGCCGAGGCGGGAAAGTTGCCCTACGCGGAGAAGGCCGACTGTATCGAGAAGGCGCTGTTCGCCGATCTGGCTCAGGCGCTCGGTGGCGAGCTTGAGGCGCGTCGCTTCGCGCCGTTTGTCGTCATGCACGAGTTCGAGGGCTTGCTGTTTAGTGATTGCGAAGCGTTTGCTGAAGGCATCGGCCGGCCGCAACTTGCGCAACCGTTTCGAGAGATTCGCCAGCAGTTTGCGACGCCAGAAGAGATCAACGATTCGCCCATTACCGCGCCCTCAAAACGAGTCGAGGGGCTGGTTGAAGGATATGAGAAGCCGCTGCTTGGCACGTTGGCCGTCCTGAAAATCGGGCTGGAGACAATCCGCGGTGAGTGCCCGCACTTTAAGGATTGGCTGGCACGGTTAGAAGCGTGGCCCAAAAAATAATGGCGCGTAAACGACAACCCGAGCTGACGTTTCAGCAGCATATCGCGGATTACCTCGTCCGCGAGCACCAGTATGGCGTGCTCGAACAAGCCGAAATCACCGACACGACGCATTACATCGCTGAAGACCATCTGTGGGCCTTCCTCAAGGCCACGCAGGCCGACACGCTCAAGAAATTGCATGACGATTACGGCACGGATGCGCGGGTGCAGGTCTTCGTCAACGAACTGTGCAAAAGGTTGCAGGCGAAGCTTGCGTGAGCCAGGATGAACGGAGGATCTTGTTATGATTAATCATATTGCTCAATCATTTCCATCTCGCAAAACATCGGCGGATGCGCTGCGGATTCACCGGTGGTTCGCACGATGTCTGATTGCCATCGCAATGTTCTTTCACGGCTTTGCTCTGGGTGAAAACCTGATCACCAACCCAAGGTTCATTCCCCTGACTCAGAATGAAATCGCTCAAAAGGTCCAGCGAACCGAGGTCTTCTCCGACCGGGTTGCCTACTGGAACGATGACGGCCGGGGACAGTTCATCGCCGTCTTTACCGGCAAAGACATCGGACCGGGCGGCGAGCGGATCAACCTGGAACTTGCCGGCGAAAACAGCGTGATCGAGACCCAGCAGCTTGTGATCCCGAAGAAGGACCCGTCCCCCAAGTTCAGTTTCTTCATCCGCACCGATCTGCTGAAACCGGGCAAGTACACCGTCAAGGCCACGATGGAGAACGTGGACGACATCGTCGAAGCCGCGCCGTGCGAGTTTGTTCGCGTGAACCAGAATCACCCGAAGATTCCCATCCCCGCCGACGGCATCCCGCTGCAGGTTCACGCCCAGAATTTTGCCGACGCGATCACATGGCCCATTTCGACCGGTGTCCCCATGCCCTTCGGAACGCTCGCAAACCCGGCTCAACTGGTTCTTCTCGAAGACGGCAAGCCGGCGTCCGCCCAGTGGGCGGTGCGCTCCACCTGGACGCCGGGCGAGCCGGCCTCTGTTCGCTGGCTGAGCCTGGATTTTCTGGCGCGCTACGAGGGAGGCAAACCCAAGGATTACCGGATCAAAACCGGCGCGCCATCTCCGCAGGCATCGCCTTTGAACGCAACGGAAACCGCCGACTCGATTGTCGTCAACACCGGCGCGGTCCGGTTCCAGGTGAATCGAAAGAGCTTCAAAGGAATCGAGGCCGCCTGGCTCGACGCCAACAAGGACGGCAACTTCACCGATGACGAACAGGTCATCAAGAGCGCGGCTGCTTCGGTCCCGCCCGCAGGACCCTATCTTGTGGACGAGAAAGGCGCGGTTTACAAATCATCCGCCGACCCGAACGTGGAGGTCCAACTGGAGGAGAGCGGTCCGGTTCGCGCGACCCTGGCGGCCCGGGGTTGGTATCGAAACGAGACGGCCGCTTCGACAGGCTCAGGGCAGGCCACGGACAAGGGGCAGCAACTTTGCCGGTTCGTCACACGTTTCACAGCTTATGCGGGACAGCCGGCGATCCGGGTTTCCCATCGAACCATCGTCACCTACGACACGCCCACCAATCGCGTGGACAACCCGCCCGTCATTCGTCTGGCGGATGTGGGGTTTGCCATCCCACTGGCCGGGGCGACGCGTTGGGCGACCGGGATTGACGGAAAACCGCTCCAAGGCGACCTCCCATCGGGCAAGACCGTTTGGATTCATCAGGAACGTTGGAACAAGGTGCGTCTGGCGGAGGGTCCCGAGGCTGATAAAGTCAAGGCTTCTGCAGAGGGCGAAAAGGCGGATGGCTGGTTCTCCGTGCAGACCGGCAAGGCAACGGCCACCGGTTTCTTGCGCGACATCTGGCAAAAATTTCCGAAAGAGATTGAAGCGGATCGCGACGGCTTGACCTTTCATTTCTGGCCGCGTCACGGACGCCAGACCTTCACTCCGGAAGAAGAGTTCGACCGGAAAAACATCTATAAACTGTGGTGGATGCACCAGGGACGTTTTCTCGATTTTCAGATGCCCAAGGCCTACTTCGACAAACTTCAGGAATGGCACGCGAAGGACAATTGGGATCCCGAGCACACAGCCGACATTGGTTATCACGCAAGCTGCGAGGGCGTGTCTTTCGGCGGCGATTTTTCGATTGTTCTGTCGGATGGCGCCGTCAAACCCGAAGAAAACACAAAGCAGGCGCGTCTGTTTCAGATGGACCCGCACGCCCTTTCCGCTCCAGCCTGGAATGTGGCCGCCGGCGTGGAAAGCCCGATGACGGCGCGTGACGACAAACGCTGGCCCGACATCGAGCGGCTGCTCAACGAGAGTTTTCCGCAAGCGATGCTCAGGATCGTTGATTATCTTGGCGATTACGGCATGTGGATCTACGCCAACACCCATAATCCCTGGGACAACAACCAGCCGCGCCTTCATCGCATCTGGCAGAACTCGCACTACCAACATGTCGGGTTTCCCTGGATGCTTTATTTTAGGGGAGGCGCGCCCGATCTGCTGCGATGGGCGCGGGCGCAAACGGACAACTTCATGGACGTGGGGTTCACGCATTATCATAATTCGGAGAAACCGATCAAGTTTCACACCACCGGCGGGATGTATCACGCCAAGGCTTTTATGCCCTGGGGCGCGCGGCGCTACGGCATGTACAAGGTGGACATGGACGGCGCCGTCTGGGGACACTGGATTGATCCCGACGCTTTTCTCATGCGGTATTATCTCGAAGGCAATCCGCGCGCATGGGACCTTTATCGCACCTGGGGAAACGCGCTTGGCACAACCGCGCTTCCTTACGGACCGGGACGGGAGGCGTCGAACACACTGGGGCAATTGCTGAACTACTATCCTGCCACCTGGGATCCGCAGGCGATCATGTACATCCGCGACCTTGCGAACGCGATGCTCGGAACCCCCTTCGAGAAATTTTCCAACGCGCCCAGTTTCCCGATCTGGCACAAAACCTGGCCGGACCGTTATTACGATCTGGTTCGCGATCAACGGATCGTTCCCGCCGTCACCAACTACATCGCCGCAGGCTTCGGCCAGTTTGCCCCCAGCGCGTTCGCCTACCGCACGACGGGCGACAAAAAATATCTTGCCCGGTGCGTGCCGGGTTTGTTCGATCAGGCCCATCAGGTCTATCG
>JACQHZ010000337.1 GCA_016198745.1 Verrucomicrobiota bacterium | reverse complement strand
TCCATCATCCAGTTCCACCGGGGGTTTCGTTGAAATCAGCAGCGGTAACACTTAGACGTGTGGGGGGTCCGTGACGACCGGCGGCGGCACGGTGCTCTTCGATCCCAAGAACATCATCATCGCCGAGCCGGGCGTCAGCCAGTATTCGCTGGTGCTGGGGTACAACTACACAAGTTTGAGTGGACTTAGCGCCGCGCTTGAAGCGGGTGACACCTTTGGCGCTGGGGTTTCGTTGGATGGAAATCGGCTGGTGGTGGGTGCGGATGGAGACGATGGCTTTGGTAACACCGCATCAGATGTCGGCACGGTGTATCTTTTCACCTTTGCCGACACGGCCTTCAATAACCCAAAGCTGGAAGGAATCATCGGAAAGGGATACACGGGCGGCAAAAATTTTGATCTCACCGTACTGGGGGGCGTTGAGCTTTTCGGTTACAGCGTGTCCCTGAATGGCACGCGCCTGGCAGTGGGCGCGCCCCATGACAGTCGCAGTGCTCTATATGCTGGCGCGGTTTATCTTTTCACGTTTGCCGATACGGCTTTCAGCTCGCCCACGCTGCACGTCGCCCTCCTCGGACCGCCGTTTAGCGATGACTTCGGTGCCAGCGTGTCGCTGGATGGCACACGTCTGGCGGTGGGTGCGCCTCATAATGATGGCGCAGTGTATGGGTCGTTTACGGGTGATTCCGGCGCGGTTTATCTCTTCACGTTTGTCGACACGGCTTTCAGCTCGCCCACGCTGCAAGCCACCATCGGCAAGGGATACATGGGCGGCAAAAATTTTGATCTCGGTGCGCTGGAGGAGGATGACCAGTTTGGTTTCAGCGTGTCCTTGGATGGAACCCGATTGGCGGTGGGGGCTTCCTATGAGGATGGCAACGGCAACATCACTTCACAGGCCGGCGCGGTCTATTTGTTCACGTTTGCCGACACGGCTTTCAGCTCGCCCACGCTGCAAGCCACCATCGGCAAAGGCTACACTGGTGGCAAAAATTTTAATCTCACTGGGTTGGGGAGTTGGGATCTCTTCGGCAGGAGCGTGTCCCTGGATGGAATGCGTTTGGCAGTAGGAGCGGAATTAGACGATGGCAGCGGCAATATTGAATTAAATGTCGGTGCGGTCCATCTTTTCACGTTTGCCGACAGCCTCTTTAACACCCCCACCCTGGAGGCAACCATCGGAAAGGGTTACACCGGCGGCAAAAATTTTGATCTCAGCGCACTGGGGGAGGATGACCGTTTCGGTTATAGCGTGTCCCTGGATGGAATGCGTTTGGCAGTGGGGGCGGAACGGGACGATGGCGCAGAAAATATGACATTCAGCACATCCGATTTTGGCGCCGTTTATCTCTTCAAGTGGAGCAACGACCCGGGCAACGATCCTCTGACCGCCACGTTTGCAACGGATTCGACTGGCAACTGGACGATTTCGCCCAGTGGGCTGGCCAGCCTCCTGGCCACGCCGCAAAATGTGACGCTCCAAGCCAATAACGACATCACCATCAACTCGCCGGTTCTCGTCAATAACCCGCTCGGCAACGGCGGCAGCCTCACGCTCCAGGCCGGCCGCAGCATCCTGCTGAACGCCAACATCACCACCGATAACGGGAACCTGACGTTGATCGCGGACGAGACGGCCGCCAACGGCGTCATTGCCTCGCAACGCGACGCGGGCACGGCGGCGATCATGTTGGCTTCGGGTGTGGCGTTGAACACAGGGACCGGCACGTTGACGCAAACGCCTTCATCAAGCACAACCACAAGCTCGACCTCCACTTCAGCAACAACATCTTCCGGTTCAACCTCTACCGCGTCTTCCTCGACCTCCAGCGGCACGACATCCTCCTCGGCATCAAGCGGAACAACCTCCACAGGTACGAGCGGTTCAGCGTCAACCACCTCCAGCAGCGAGACATCGACATCGACGACCTCCACGAGCACAACGAGCACCACACCCAGCGATTCGACCGCCAGTTCATCCACCACGGGAACTTCCAGTTCCTCCTCCACCCTCACGACGGACGCGGTCGCCGCCCTCGCGCCGAGTCTGGTTGAGACTCTTACCAGCAGCACGACGACGGTTACGGATCAGAGCGCAACCATCGCCAATTCCACTCCCGCCTTTATCCCGAACGCACCGTTGACGCAGGTGGTTTCTTCAAGCCCCGTTGCCTATGACCAGGCCTATAATCAACTTGTTAAGGAGAATCCGCTCATCGCATACAGGACTGTCGCGCTTCAAAACAAGATGGACAAAGGGGAGGTATCCTCATCGGAACTCTTGAAATGGTTCAACCCGATGCTGACGCTTCCTGGTTACAGTTACGCCGGGAGAGGCGATCATGGAGGATCGCCAACTTCCGCGCTCGATGTCGCAGCTCAACTGCATGACGGGGATTATAAGGCGTATGGAGAGCATGAGGCTGTGTTAGGTGACCAGTTCGGCGCATATTCTCGTTCGGCGCCTTCGATAAGGACAGCGGATATACGTCTGGTTGTGAGGGCCTCAACCATATGGCAAGACCTCGATGCGAGAGTGAAAAGAGATGGCTATCAGAGCCTTACTGAAAGTGAAAAGCGCGACTATCATTGGGCGCCCCTTTTGATATCCATGTTCAGCGATAAAATTGACGTTGCGGTTGGTAAAGAATTTGATGCCGCATCTAAGGAGCAGATCAAAACATTCGTCAAGACATTCGTCAAAACAGAAATTGAAAACATGAAACGGGAGGATTCAACCTTCGTTGGAAATGAAGATGCCGTTATGAGTGTGGTCGCCGAGGGGAAAAGCTATCAGGAATACAAGGAGGAGCTTGGCAAAACCGAGCTCGTTGGGGTTAAAACGTTAATTCTCAACAAAGGGCCCGCCATCGCTGACAAAACCGACACAGTTCCAGTGGTTGCAGCCTTGGTCAACGGGGCAAAGGAAAGGGTTAAGGAGGCCGGAGTCCTGATCAAGAAAGCCACCGGGATCATCTCGGGCTGGATCAAGTGGTAGGGCTGATGCGACTCGTCAACGGAGCATTGCCACCGAATGAAACTCTCCAATAATCATGTAGGCGCCCCTGCCAGCGGCGACCGGCCTGCCCCCCTCGCCGGGGGATCGCAGTTGGCAACCGCTCCTACAGGGTTTCCAAAGGCGCCCTTGTCAAAAGAGTCGGAGTCCCCATAGACCGAGTTGCAGGCAAAGCTGTTCCCGGAAACCAACATGAACGCGCATGCAATCGACATTTTTGATTGGCGGAAGCCGTTGATGATCAACGGAGCATTTTGCGGTTCCTGCAAAATGGCAGGGATTTTCAGCCGCAAAAAGGCGCAAAAGGCGCAGAGTTTTGGCGAGGCGAGAAAGCATCAGCCGCTGAACCGTGAACCTGGAACCGTTGAACCATGCCCGTGTTTTTCAATGGGCCAGTTTGGCGCTTGCCAGCCGATTCAAGCTGACGCGGGCTTCCGCCGCCTCAACCGCCAGCCGGCGATGGATTTCGGGGGGAACGCGGATGACAAAACGGCCGCTGAAATGCTTCGAGGCCAGCGGCTCTGGAATGACTTCGTGATGGGCTTCCATATCCTTCATGACCTTGGCCACCACCGACCGAACCCCCTTCAACGCCGCTTCCGGAGAAGAAGCCAGCCAGCTCAAGCTGGGAAATTCAGCGCAAAGTCCCACATATTCCGCGTCCTCATCCGACCAGGTCACCCGATAGGTGTAATGATCTTTTTCAAGAGTTTTCATGGCTTTTTAATTTTTCAATGGCCCGCAGGACCTGTTTCACCTGATAGGCCTTGGCCATTCCCTTTTCTTCCTGAATGTTCACCCGGGGATCCCCCGGCCACGGGGTCTTGTAAACCCGGTGGCTGGTCCCGTGTTGGCGCGGCTTTCCAAAGAAGAAAACACAAGCCTTGCACAGATCGGGAAAGCGAATCCCCTTCGCGTTGTTTCGCATGGCGATCAGGATGTCCTCGATTTTGGCCACGCCCATATAGTATCACTATTGATACTGTTGTCAACCCCACATTTTGCGGTTCCCGCAAAATGGACTTCAAAACTCGTCGCACAACTCGCCCCGCTTGTGTTCGGGGTTGGGGATCAATTTCTGATTGCGCAAATCCACCACCCAATCCAACGCTTCCAGGGGAATCTGCCCCACGATGTTGGGCAGGGTGTCGGGAACCTCGATCACATCGAAACGATGCGCCCGTCCTTGGATTTCCAAATCAACGGGGGAAAACACCGTTCGCTTTCCTGCCCGCCTGCCTGTGCCAGCACGGCAGACAGGCGCCCAGGCAGGCGGGTCCATGCGGTCGGACATGGTTCGGGAATGTTTTTCGCCGACCGGCCGAAGTCCGAGTTGGCGAACAACCGCCGCTTGCAGATAGAGAAACACCGCGCCCGTACCCGCCTGCCTGGCGGCGGGCAGGTCGACCAATGCCTCGGTCTCCAGGACGCGGGGCGGATCTTTCCGATGACCTGCTGCCAACATCTCCACGTCCGCCCAGTTCTGAACCTTGATTTTCGTTACGACTTTTCCCATGCGTTTAACCTACCTTCATTTCATCGCCGCGGCAAGGCGAAACCTGCCCTGCAAAACGGCAAGGAATTTTAGCCGTGAAAGGGCTTATCGCGGCGGAGCCCCAATCCAAAGCAAAAGATGTAGCGGCGTTTCTATGAAGCGCCGTCCGCAGACCACAGCGAAACTGCGCTTCACAGAAGCGCAGCTACAACATCGGAAACGGCTTGTTCCAAATGCGCGATTTGTGAACATGGTGACGCAAGCGGCTCAGAGCTTTTTTTGTGTCTCTTGTGCATCTTTGCAGCCAACCTTTGCCTTCTGTCTTTTGATCCTGTTCGGTTTTCAGGCCATGGCCCAGGATTACGAGCGGGTTGCGCCGAAAACACCCGAAAAGGCGGAAGGCGAAATCGGCCCGTCGCCCGCGCCTCCCGAACCCACGGGTGACGATAAAACCCTGGTGGATGAACTCAAAGGGCTGGTCTTTCTCTCCCACGCCAACGACGTCAAGAAGGAAGGAGTCGCGCCCACCCGAAAAATCAGCGCCGAGGATTTTCCGGACATATTCAGCCCCGATTTCATGACAAAACTGGATGCGTACTTCGGAAAGCCCGTGACGTTGATGTCGTTGAATCTTTTGTCGCGCGATGTTGTCGCGTTTTATCGGGAACATGACCAGCCGGTCGTGGATGTCATCATCCCCGAGCAGGATATCACCAGCGGCGTGGTGCAATTGGTGATTGCCAAAGGCCGCGTCGGGGAAGTCCGGGTTGAAGGGAATCGCTGGTTTCGCAGCAAACTGTTCCTGGCCCAGGTCTCCCTTCGTCCGGACACCGTGATCCAAGGGCATCAGATCAAGAATGACCTCGATTGGTTCAACACCAATCCGTTCCGGCAGGTGGACGCGGTGTTCAAGCCGGGCGCGCAACAGGGCCAAACCGACGTGGTGTTCAAGGTCCAGGATCGGTTTCCCGTTCGTTTTCAAGGCGGCTTCGAGGACAGCGGCAACGACCTGACGGGCGACGAGCGTTTCCAGATGGGGTTCAACTGGGGCGATGTCTTCGGGCTGGATCATCAGTTCAACTATCAATTCACCGGTGACAGCCATTTCAACAAACTGACCGCGCATTCGGGCAGCTACGTCATTCCCCTGCCGTGGCGTCATCGGCTGACGTTTTTCGGCAGTTACGTGGAGACCACGGCGGACCTGGCGAATCCGCTCTTCAACCTCAAAGGCCAAAGCTGGCAAGCCAGCAGCCGTTACGCGATCCCATTGCCCGGCCCCGCACTGTATTCGCACGAATGCAGCGCCGGCTTTGATTTCAAGCGGAGCAACAACAACCTCGAATTCGGCGGCGCGCAGGTGTTCAACACCGCGACCGAACTGGCGCAATGGGTGTTTGATTACAGCTCCACCCTGCGTGACGACTGGGGCAGCACCGGCTTTGGCGCGAACCTCACCTATGGTCCCGGCGGCTGGACGGATCTGAACAAAGACAGCATCTTCAATGCCTCCCGCCGTTTCGCGACCGCCGATTATCTCTATGAGCGGCTGAGCCTCGAAAGGGTGACGCGCTTGCCGGGGGATTTCACCTGGCGGGTGAAGGGCACGTGTCAAAAGTCGGATGGCAACCTCCTGGGCAGCGAGCAATTCGGGCTGGGCGGCTACAGCTCCGTGCGCGGGTATGACGAACGCGAGGCCAACGGCGACGAAGGGTACCTGGTCTCGACCGAGGTCCATACGCCGCCCGTCAGCCTGGGCGTGGTCTTTGGGGAAGAGAAAGCGCCCGATCAGCTGCAGTTTCTGGCTTTCTTCGATTACGGCGCCACGGAGAACCGGGTCCTGTTGCCCGCGGAAGATCCGCATCTGCAACTGGCCAGCGTCGGCCCTGGCGTGCGGTATTCGATCAATCCCTACGTGACCGTGCGGTTCGATTACGGCTGGCAGCTTTACAGCACCGGCCTGAACCCGCGCTACGACTCGCGCGGCCATCTGGGCGTCGCCGTCGCCTACTGACACCGATATTTTCACCCGCAAAACACACAGCGCGGCGTAGCCGC
>JACQHZ010000331.1 GCA_016198745.1 Verrucomicrobiota bacterium | reverse complement strand
CCGCCATTATCTACAATTACCATTTTGAGGCAAGCAACCTGGATCCCTATTTGGAACGGAGGGTTGAGTCTTGGCGCGGCGGAAAAATTTGCTCAAAGTGCGAACTGAGTATGGCGACGACAATTCAACAGAACTGACCGCTGAGCGAACGGATTTTGGGGAGGTCGTTTTGGCCGATCTATTACGAAAGCCGTCTCGCCAAGCTGGAACTGGATAAAAAAGAAAAACCAAAGGATGATCCTGATTTTGAGGAAGCCACCGAAGGCGAAGAAGTGGAGCACAAGGAACGGCTCAAATCCAAGTGGGCGGCTTTGGAGGCGGTTGTTGGGACCGAGAAGCGAATGACGCTTGTTGCCGAGGATTTGGTGAGGCACTGGGACGCGCGATTGGAAGTGATTATCCGTTTCCACCGCGCTCATTCCGCATTAACGCTTGTTCCGTCGAACGCGACGATGTATCGGGTGGCTGCCACGCCTGAGAAATTGATGGGAGAAGCTCTGCGTCCATGAGGAAAAGAAACATGCGTCACCTGCTGTTCCTGGGGGATCTTCAAGATCATGCCTCGCGTGAAGCCTGTTGGGGCGCGGGGGAATATGCGGCGCGTTGCGCGGATCTGGTTTTCGATCCCATGCCGATTCCCGAAATGCAGCCGTACTTTCGGTCCCAGGCGCACTTGCCTTCCCTGCGCGACCTCAAGATGGCGGACGGTCTGTTGTTGACGGAACAGGGGGCCGAGGCAATCCGTCGGGCCTACGGCTCGCTGCCATGCCCTCATGCCTTTTACCTGCCCAATTCCCGCCATCGCACGGGGGGAGGCGTCGGCGTGGATGAGGTGGCGATTGCTGAAATGGCCGCTGCCCACCTGCTCCAACGAGGCTATCACAATCTGGCTTTCGTGGGCAACCGCGGCAAGCCGTGGTCGGAACTGCGCGCCCGCGCCTTCATTCGACACGGGCGTCGGGCGGGTTTGTCGGTTCATCTCTTCGAGTTCGACAAAACCGAATTGCCGGCGCATCTGAGCGCCGGCCTGCGGGAACGGCGTCGGGCGCTTCACGAAATGCTCGATCTCCTCCCCAAGCCGTGCGGCGTGGCGACGCCATCCGATGTGATCGCGTTCTTTGTCCTGGAGGCGGCGCGCTGGAAAAGGCTGCGCGTTCCTCAAGACATCGGCGTGATCGGTGTGGACAACGATCCTTTTCCCAGCGCCGCCTGCGGCCTCGCCATCAGCACCGTCGTCGTACCCTTCCGCCAAGTCGGCCATGAAACCGCCCGGCTTCTGCACCAGCGCTTGTTGGAAAATCGGACCCCGCGCTGGCTGGTGCTCCCCCCCGTGCGGGTCGAAGTTCGAGCTTCGACCGACACTTTCATGGTGGCCGATCCGGTGGTGCAACGCGCGCAAGCAAGCATCGAGCATCGCCGACAGGGACGGATCCGGGTAAGTGAAATTGCGCGGATGACCGGCGTCAGCCGTATGACGCTGATCGAGAAATTTCGCCGCCATTTACGGACGGGCGTTCACGATTACATTCTTCAGCGACGGCTGGAGTATGCTTGTGATCTGCTCCGAACCGGGGAATTGAACGTGGATCAAACCGCGTCCGCCTGCGGGTTCTCGAGCACGGTCTATTTCTGCAAGGTCTTCCAAAAAGTGCTCGGCACCAGCCCGGGCAAAATTCGCTTGCGCGCCAAAGCGGGGCAATAAGGTTTGCGGGGTTTACAGAATTACCAAAAAATCAAAGCCGTTCGTGGCATGGTGCGATTCGGCATACGGTCGTATGGTGGGGAGATTCAACCGAACCCTGCCATGAACGCCGCCATCTCAACCGAAATCGTCCGACCCGGTGCGGAACCGGGACTTGAAAATCAGCCCGTCTTCCGTCAATCAAAGACCCATGAGGGTCCAAGTGTCCCGTCGGGACTGCGCGTGGGACTGATCGGGTTTAGCGAACCATACTGGAACCGGGACTACGTCTCCAGGACCTGGGGTGAAGCGAAGTCCCTGCTGTCTCGTCTGACTGCGCTGCGCGAAATCGAATTGCGGGGTCCAAATCAGCCGTTGATGTCCCCGGCGGACGTCGCCCCGGCGCTGGACGCTGTGCAGCCCGGCGAACTGGATGGCCTCATCGTTCATTGCGCCTCGTTCGCCGCCGGGGAGATTCCACTCATCCTGGCTCAATGCGCGTTGAGGTACTCGCTGCCGGTCGTGCTTTGGGCGACTCCGGAGACCGAGCCGGGCCATATCAAGGCCAACACTTTCACGTCCCTGCACATGTTCAGCGCTCTCCTCCATCGCCAAGGGGTGCATTACAAGTCGGTCTACGGATATCCCGACGGCGATTCCGGGATCGGTTCGCGGCTCGATCAGACCTTGCGCGCCTGGCAGGTTATCCACGGTCTGCGCGGCGCGCGGATTGCCAATATCGGGGGGCGTTCGCCCGGCTTCTACTTGTGCAACTATGACGAACTGGCCTTGCGGCGTCGCTTCGGAATAATCGTCGAGCCAATGGAAGTTCGCGAGTTGCTGCGCGCGGCGGAACGGGTTTCTGACGATATGGTCCAGGCGGAGAAACGCATCCGGCTGAAACACGCCATGATCCGCTGCGCGGCGGCATCTACGGTGGACAAGGGGATTCGGGCCTACCTTGCCGCCCGTCAGTGGTCCCGGGAAGGGGGCTATGCGGGCATCGCTTTGCGTTGTTGGCCGGAGTTCCTGGAACAATATCACGCTGCGGCCTGCCTGGCGGTGGGCCTGCTCAACGAAGACGGAATCATCACATCGGACGAAGGGGACGTGGGCGGGCTGATTTCCATGCTGGCGCAACGGTTCGCCACCGGCGAACGGGAAACTCCGACCCTTCTGGACCTGATCGGCTTTGACGAAAAGGAAAACACCTGCTGGCTCTGGCACTGCGGCGCAACGGCGCCGTGCCTGGGGCAACCGGGCAGACGCTGTGAAATTTTTGATTCGCCCATTCTTTCGCCGGAAGCTGGCGGGGCCATTGGTCCTGCGATCAGTCTTGGGATTCGTCCCGGGCCGGTGACAATTCTCCGTTTCGGAGGTCCCGACTGCGGCCGCATCTTTGCGTGTGAAGGGAAAATTCTTGATCGTCCGGTGCGTTTTCACGGGGCGTATGCCGAAGTGCAGTTGCCCAAGGAAAACCCGGTCGCCCAACCTGTCGCGGAATCGCTGTCCGGCGGATGGGAATATCATCTCTCGCTCTGCCACCGCCATCATGCCGGCGTTCTGCGCGAGGTTGCGGCGTGGCTCGGCCTGCCGTGCTACTGCCCTGACCCGGAGGGAAAACCCGCCGGTGGATTCTCCTGTTTCTCGCAGTTTCCCAAATAGTCATGAAAGCCGTGATCATCCCGCAACCGGGCAAGCTGGCGATCCAGGAGATCGCCGAACCCCGCCCCAGCCCCTACGAGGCGCTGGTGAAAATGGAGCTTTGTGCCATCTGCAATTCGACGGACACCAAGTTGCGGGACGGACGCCTGCCTGGTTTCAACACTTATCCGGCGACCCTGGGCCACGAGGGAGTCGGAATCGTGGTTCGCGCGGGAGTCAAAGTCCGCTCGTTCAAGGAAGGCGACCGTATCCTCAACCCCTGCAGCATGCACACGGACGTTCCGGATCTGGCGAGCGGCTGGGGCACGATGGCGGAGTTCGCGTTGGCCGGCGACCATGCCGCCATGAAGGCGGACGGCGTTTGCGATACCGCGCACGGTTACGATGGCGTGTTCGAAACCCAGAAAGTCATTCCGCCGGACATTCCATCGCGTCAGGCCATCCTGATGGCAACCTGGCGCGAGGTCTGGTCATCCTTCGCGGACTTTGGTTTCCAAGCCGGCCGTTCCTTGCTGATATTCGGCGGAGGTCCCGTGGGGCTGAGTTTTGTGCGCTTGACGCGGCAATTCGGCATGCAGACGGTGGTCCTGAGCACACGGAGCCAATGGAAACTGGAAAAGGCTCGGCAGCTCGGCGCGACAGCGGTTCTTGCGGCGGATGAGACCGTCATTTCCACCGCGCGCAAATGTCAGCCGGCAGGATATGATTACGTGCTGGACGCCGTGGGTTCGCCCGCGGTGATGAACCAGGCTCTGCAATTGGTCAAATTCGACGGCGTCATCGGCGTGTACGGCACAGTTCCGGACGCCACCATCACCCTGAACAAGCAGGCGGCGCCCTGCAACTGGCGGCTGATCATGCACCAGTGGCCGGACTACTCCAAGGAGGCGGCGGCCCATGAACCGATCGCCCGGTTCATCCGCGAAAAAAGCATTTCCGCGGACGATTTCATCACCCACGAGTTCGATTTCGCCGCCGCCGCGCAAGGCTTCGAAGCCCTGAAGCGCAATGAAGCGATCAAGGTGATTCTGCATCTGCCTCCATCGTGAATCCTCCGACCCAACATCTATGTTGATACTGCTGAAAAACCTGCCTTTGGCGACGACGGAGCGTCGCCCTCCAAAACATACGCTATTGATTATGAAGAACATTGGAGGGCGACGCGCCGTCGTCGCCACGGGAAACAGGACCTTTTGCAGCAAAAGCCCATGCTGAAACTCGATCCCACGCTGCTCGCCAAGAATAAAACGGCGGAAATCTGTTCCGTCTATATCGCCCCGGATGAAATCGAGAAGAGCCTGGCCGCTAATGCCAACTCGCTCAAGCAGGTTGCGCGAAATATCCACCAGTATGGTCCGGACCGGCTCCTGCTGGTCGGCAGCGGCGCGTCCTGGTGCTCCACGTTCACGGGCTATCATTTTCTGCGGGCGAACACCGCCTTGCCGGTTTCCCACTGGTTTGGACCCGAACTCACCTCAGACCCGCCGAAGCAGCTTGGGACCGGCCGTCCCGTGGCCATCCTGTCGTCCTACTCCGGCAAGACGGCCGACACCGTGGCGGCGGCGCATTTCTTGAAGCAACGCGGCATCCCGACAGTGGCAATCAGCCGCGATGAGCAGGGAACCTTGGCCCAGGTTTGCGATCACCATGTCTGTTATCATTCCAAATGTCTGTACACCTCGGCCATGGCCAACCTGCTGGCGTTGTTGGCGGAATGGCTGGAGTTGCGTGGCGAAACGAAACCCGCCGGAACCCTGCGGCAGGAGCTGCAGGCCATGCCCGGGCGGATGCGGGCGGTTCTCGAATCGAGCGAAAAGGCCGCATTGGCAGCCGCGGAACGATTTACCAACGAGGAGATGATCTATTGCCTGGGCGACGGCGCAACCTGGGCGCTTGCCTACCAGTTCGGCTACACCCACCTGATGGAATACACCAAGATCCATTCCGCCGTGCTGCGTTCCTGCGAGTGGCGGCACGGACCATTGGAAACGCTCTTCCGCTCGCCGGCCATCCTGATGTTCGTGGGCAATGATGCCAGCCGCGCCGGCGCACTGGCCACGCGGAAGTACTGCGAACGCCACCGCGGGCGGGTGGTCGTTTTTGATTCGGAAGCTTTTTTTTCCACCCATCCGTCGCTGGCGCCTTTTGCGTTGCACGCCGTGGCCCAGTTCTTCCTCCTCTTCCTGAACACCGCCAAGGGAATTGACTCCGAAGCCTACAAGCAAATGCACGTCCATCCGTACCTGGAGGGAGAAACGTACTATTGAGGTGACTACTCAGGTTCAGAGTTCAATGGTTCACGGTTCACGGTTGGAAAGACATGAAGATCAAGCGTTTTGAAAACATTGAGGCGTGGCCCGCCTGCCAGGGCGCGGGCAGGCAACTGGCGCGCGAACTGACCCGCAAGGTCTTTCACCTGAAGATGTCAACGAACAAACCAGGCGCACAAATGCCCATGAAAAAGGTAACCGTGAACCGTGAACCGTGAACCTGATAACCTGAGTAGTTACCGTCATTCCAACCAAAGGCCATCCCAATGAAAGCAGTCACATTCGAATCAGTCGGCAAAATGCGGGTCGGCATCGTGGCGGATCCCAAGCCCGCTCCCGGCGAGGCGCTGGTGAAGGTGCTGGCAAGCGGGATTTGCGGCACCGACAAGCATATTTTCAGCGGCGCCTATGCGGCCCGCTATCCGTTGATCCCCGGCCACGAATTCGCCGGGACAGTGGTGGAGGTCGGGCCGGGGGTGACGGCGGTGAAGACCGGCGACCTAGTTTCCGCCGATCCGAACATCACGTGCGGCCGTTGCCCGTACTGCCGTCGCAACAAAGCCCACCTGTGCCTGAACCTCGAGGCCTTGGGAGTTACCCGGTCGGGCGGATTTGCCGAGTACTCCGTCGTGCCCGCCACGCATGCCTATGTGCTTCCCCCGGGAGTCACTGCGGAGGAGGGCGCCTTGATTGAGCCGCTGGCCTGTGCGTTGCGCGGCATCCAGATGGGAAACGTCCGGCCGGGCGACACGGTGATGATCCTTGGCGGCGGCACGATGGGTGGTCTCCTGATGCAATTGTCGCGTCAGGCCGGCGCGGTCCGGATCCTGGTCGCCGAACCGCTCGCGGTGCGTCGCCAGACGCTGGATCGGTTGGGCGCGGACCGCACCTTCGATCCGCGGGAAACGCCGTCGGAGGCGGCGATGAAGGCCGTTGATCCGGAAGGCGCGGATGTGGTGTTCGAGGCCGCCGGTCGTCCGGACACCGCCCAACAGGCGCTGACCCTGGCGCGCAAAGGCGGCACGGTGGTCCTGTTCGGATGCGTCGAGCCAAAACACAACATCACGTTGAACCCCGCGCTGGTCAACGACAAGGAACTCACCATCTGCGGCTCGTTCAACAACCCTTGCACCCATGCGCCGGCGGTGGCGTTGGTGGCATCGCACCGAGTGGACCTGAAACCATTCGCTTCGCACCGGTTCAAACTGGACGAATTTGAAAAGGCCTTCGACTACTTCGGGGCGCCGGACTCCTACAAACTCATGATCCTGCCGCATGAGGCATAGCCACCGAGTGTTCGGATAAATTTGAACCGTGCCGAATATGCCAAATTCTGTGGTGCAGAAAGTAGGACAGGCATCTTGCCTGTCGCTTGCTCGGAGTGTGGACAGACGGGACGCCTGTCTTACGGGGAGACAGGCAAGATGCCTGTCCTACTTTGAGGCACAGCTTCGCCAGCAACCGGAGAAACCACCATGGAAATGAGCAATCGCAGCCCTTTCCTGAAACTGTTGTCGGATGACGAACTTCGACGAATTCATTCCGCCACCCTTGATCTCATGGAGAACACCGGGATCAAGTTCTCGGAAGCGGAGGCGCAGAAAATCTTTCGCGACGCCGGGCTTCCCATTGATTCCCAAGGCGTGGTCCGTTTCAAGCCGCATGTCGTGGAACAGGCCATCCGCACCACGCCGCCACGGTTCACCCGCTATCCAATCTCCCCGCAGGCGCAATCGGTCAAGATGGGCGACGGACGGTTCCACATGAGTCCGGGATCCACCGTCCTGAATGTCCTGGATGTTGGCGCCGAAAACAAACGGCCCGGCACGTTGGACGACATCATTGATTTCGCGCGGATGGGCGACGCGTTGCCGCATTTCCTGCTGGGCAACGGCGTCGTCTGGGCTCAGGACGTGGACCCCAAGGTGTTTCATGCCGTGTACTTCGAGGCATTGGTAAAGAACTGCGGCAAGCCCACGCCGGGCGGCGACATCCTCAGCCCGCGGATCGGGGAGGACCTCATGCTTCTTTCCGAGATCGTGCTGGGTTCCAAGGAGGCCATGCGCCAGAAAAAAACCTACGCCTTCAGCGGCTGCCCGGCCAATGCGTTGTTCTGGGGCGAAACCGTGCAGGCCTTCCTGTATGCCGCCCGACACGGTATGCCGAGCAACATCCTGCCCACGCCTTTCGCCGGCTCGGTTTGTCCCGTCACGCTGGCGGGAACCCTGGTGCAGGCCAATGCGGAGATTCTGAGCGTCGTGACGCTGATCCAGCTTCTCAATCCCGGCGCGCCGGTCATTTATGCGCCCTACTGCGGCATCATGGACATGCGGACGGGCCACCATTCCTGGGGATGCCCGGAGGCGGCCCTGCTCTCCGCAGCGGTGGCACAGATCTGCCGTCATTACCGGATGCCCTGCGACACCATCGCCGGCGCCAGCGATTCAAAAGTGCCGGACGGTCAGGCCGCGTACGAGAAGATGATGGTGGTGTTGATGCCGGCCCTGGCGGGCAGCGATTCGTGCACCCTGTTCGGCGGCTTGCTCGAGCTTGACGATTTCGCGAGCTACGAACAACTGGTGATTGATAACGAAATTGCCGGCAACATCCTGCGCATCCTGCAAGGCATCCGGGTGGACGACGAACGGATGGCGCTCGACGTGATCGCCTCGATCGGACCCGGCGGCAACTTCCTGTCCCACGAACACACGCTCAAGCATTTCCGCGAGGAACACTACGTGTCGTGCCTGGCTGACCGGCGCACCCGCTCGGCGTGGGAGGCTGGCGGCGCCAAGGACCTGCGCCGGCGGGCGGCCGACAGCGCCCGGAAAATTCTGGAAACCCATGTCCCGTCCCATATCGCGGAGGATACCCAAAACGAATTGGAGCAAGCGGTTCGTTCCATCTGCAAGCGGGAAGGGGTTGAATACCGCCCGATCCGGATCGGACCGAGGCGGTGAACCAAGCATGTTTCGGCATGGTTCAAAGTTCACGGTTCAGGGGTTCACGGTTGAACGAATTTAAGCTGAAAAGTGCCAACAGTTGAACCGTGAACCTGGAACCGTTGAACCATGCCGATGTTTCCAAATCTATTTCGATCTCCATGATCTCCCGAGGTTTCGCGATGGTTCGCATGGCTTTATTGCAGTCCGCTTCTGCGAAGAAGAACCATAAACTGACGGTTCCGGTCGCAGCGGTCGTGGGCGATAATTGCATCGACTGCTACCGTGGTGAAAACAAGCGGTGGTATCCCGGCGGCAATGCCGTCAATGTGGGCGTGCATCTGCGGCGTGCCGGCGTGCCGACGGCCTACGTGGGCGTGGTCGGGGACGATGAGGAAGGAAAGTTCCTGGAATCCGCCCTCGTCGAGGAAGGCCTCGACCTGCGCTGGCTCGAACGGCGCCCGGGGCGGACCGGGCGAACCTTCGTGCGATTGGAATGGGGTGAACGGGTTTTTGAAGGCGACGATCCGGGAGTGCAATCGCCTTTGGCGCTCAGCGCCCCGCACCTGGCAATGCTTGAAAAGTGCGCGTTGGTTCATTTCTCCGGCTTTACGTCGTGGGCCGGGAGCGCCGAGTGTCACCAGCCCAATTTGGTGGCGGAACTGGCGTCGTTACGCGGTCGTCTGCGCCTGTCGCTCGATTTCTCCGATGGCGGTGACGCCCTGTTTCGCCGGGTGGGTTCCCTTCTGGATTACTCGTTTTTCTCCCGCGCCGATCTGAGCGACCAGCAGGTCAACGAATTCGTCGAACAATGCCTGGAGATCACTTCCGGGATCATTGTCGTGACCCGTGGCGCCCGCGGCTGTGCCGCCGGCCAGAAGGGATGCGGCCTCTGCCTGGTTCCCGCGCAGGCTGTTGAAGTGGTGGATACGCTGGGCGCGGGCGACGCCTTCATCGCTGGTTTCCTCGCGGCAACGTTGCAGGGGAAGGGGTTTATGGCCGCCCTTGCCGGGGGAATGCGTTGCACCGCCGGGGTGTTGTCCAGTTGCGGCGCCTGGACGAATGCCGTGGTGAACGCATGGACACCGCGCCAACTGTAAACTCAAAGCCAGGGGACTTTAGAAAGTAGGACACGATCAGACCTGATGCCGAGGGCGGGAGGCGAATTCCGGAGTTGAAATGTCCCGCCCGAGCGGCTAAAGTTTAATTATGCCTATCACCTTAGATGAAATTGTCGAAGAAACCCGCCAACTGCCGATGGATGTCGTAGCCGAATTGGTGGACCGGATCATGTTGGCCCGGCATGGGGGAATGAATCCGCAGGTTGAAGAAGAGTGGAAACAAGAGGTCCGTCGTCGGCTGGCCGAACACGAATCCGGGCAGGGGGCGATTGTCTCTGCTGAGGAAATGAAAGCTCGCCTTCGCAACATCCGGTGAAGCCACATGCCTTTCGTTTGGAAGCCGCTGCGGAATACGCGGAGGCGAAAGGGAATTACACCGGCATCAACCCACGAACTTGGTCAACGCTTCGAGATGGAAATTGATGAGTTGATCCAGATCATTTGCCGGGATCCTCGACGGTATCGGCAATACGATCCTCCGATGCGGCGGCACTTCAGCAAAACCTTTCCCTATGCGGTGATTTATCTTGAGGAGGCGGAACGGATATTGATCTTCGCCGTGATGCACATGAGTCGCCGACCGGGCTACTGGAAAGAGCGGCTGCGCTGATCGGCCTTCAACCGAAGAACATTATTTCTCCGCAGCCGTGATGGCAGATAAGCTGTTGGAGTTCACAAGAAGATAACCTTTCGCAGTCATTGCGCGGAGCGAAGCGGTTGCGAGGCGAAGCCGAAGCAAACCCGGAGATTCCTCTCCCGTCACAGCGGGATCGGAACAGGCTCCGCAATCTCTGGCGCCTGATTTGATTTGAGATTTTGCCACATTTACCATTTTCTTCAACTTCCAGTCGTGCTAGGATGCTGGTGTGAAAACGCGTGAGGATGTGCTGATCCAGTTGGCGACAGCCAAGCGCGAACTCCAAGAGGAGTTCAAGGTCCGGAGTCTGGCGCTTTTCGGTTCCTATGCGCGGAACGAGCAATCCCCAACGAGCGACGTGGACGTCCTGGTGCGAACACGTCAGGAGGTGGACCGCGTCCAACACTTGCAGGGGAGCCTGACGCAAGCGGTGTTGCGCAGTGGACGCAAGCTCTATGGATGACGCGCGGGATGTTGGGGAATCGGCATGAAAAAGACGTTCAACACCATTGGCCCTCTGCGGCAAGACCCCAAGGGCCGTTTTTTCAATATTGCCGGGCCATGCATTCCCGGTCAGCACTACATGTTGCCGGCGCAGGAACGGTGTTCGGATCTGAACCCGTTGATCGAGCGCGGGTTATATTTCATGATTCATGCGGCACGGCAGAGCGGCAAAACGACTTTGTTGCGCAACTTGGCGGAAACCGTCAATCGTAGCGGAAAATACCATGCCCTCTACTGTTCCTTGGAGTCAGTTCAGGCCATTGAAGACCCCGAGAAGGGCATCCCGGCGATCATGGAAGCCATCGGTTTCGTGGTGCGACGCGATTCGGCGATGAAGGGGATCGATTTTCTGGAGGGACCTCGGATGGGCGCCTATACGGTTGTATTGAAGGATCGGTTGGCATTGCTTTGCGAACGTTTGGACCGCCCCTTGGTTCTGCTGCTGGACGAAGTGGATTGTTTGTCAGCGGGGACCCTGATCTCCTTTTTGCGGCAACTGCGGGATGGACACAACAGCCGCTCGACGGTTCCATTTGTTCACTCACTGGCTCTGGTGGGAATGCGCAACATTCGGGACTATAAGGCCCGCGTGCGGCCGGAACAGGAAAGTTTGGGCGGGGCCAGTCCGTTCAATGTAATCAGCGAATCGCTGACCCTGCGTAATTTTACCGCCGAGGAGACCGCGGAACTCTATCATCAACACACGGCTGAGACCAAACAGCGTTTTGCCGCCGGGGCGATCAAACGGGTGGCGGAACAGACCTGCGGGCAACCGTGGCTGGTGAATGCCATTGCCCGAGAATGCGTGGAGAAATTGCTGAAAAATGACTTCTCCCAGACGGTGACGGTCGCGCTGGTTGACCAAGCCATCCAGAACATCATTTTGAGGCGCGACACCCACATTGACAGCTTGCTCGAAAGACTGAAAGAGCGACGCGTCCGTCGGATCATCGAACCCATCGTCACCGGACAAACCGCAGCGATCAAACGGGCTTCCGATGACTATCAATACGTGAAGGATTTGGGGTTGATTCGGGATGATCGTAAGAAGGTTGAGCCGGCCAATCCCATCTATGGCGAGGTCATCGTTCGCACACTTTCGGCTGATCTGCAAAGCAGTCTGGAAGCCCCGATTTATCCTTATGCGCTGGCGCGGTACCGTGCCGTTCACGGCTTGAATATGAAGTTGCTGCTTGAGGATTTTCAGCGATTCTGGCGGGAAAACAGTGCGATCTGGAAGCGCAAGTTTGATTACAAAGAGGCGGCGCCCCATTTGATTTTGATGGCTTTTCTCCAGCGGATCATCAATGGCGGCGGCAATCTCCGTCGGGAAATGGCGGCCGAAACCCGGCGCTTGGACTTGTGCGTGGAGATTGACAACCAGCGTTATCCCATCGAACTCAAGATTCGCCAAAATGCCAATACGATGCAGGAGGGGATCGGGCAATTGCTCCGATATATGGAGAGTCCGGCCGTTTCGGAAGGCTGGCTCCTCATTTTCGACCGCCGTCCCAAGATGTCGTGGGAACAAAAACTTTTCACCAAGGACGTCAAACACCAATCGAAGGCCATCCACATCTTGGGATGTTGACATTATTACCAAGAAATCGAGGCTGATTTGGCGTAGGCACGATTGCGGAACTGGCATATATTTCCGCCGGCACATGGATACGCGTCAACTTTCCAGCCTTGTTTCACGGACGCTTTCAAGAAGAAGACCGCGTGCAGCCCGGCGTCCTGGGCGGTCCGGTGTCGGGGCGCATGTTGGACCAACACCGTCGGCCTTTACACTCATCGAACTTTTGGTCGTTATCGCAATCATCTCGGTTCTTTCGGCAATGCTCCTTCCCGCGCTGAAACGAGCCAGGGAAAACGGCCATCGCGTTGGGTGCTTAAATGTTCTCAAGCAGTTTCATGTCACGATAATGTTGTACGCTCAGGATAACGACGAACGATTGCCAGCGCGCGATCCGCCGGGCGATTGGGGTGGGCACTGGGTCTTGTTTGACGAAGGCTACATCAAGGACTCCAGGTTTTATCTCTGTCCTGGTGGACGCAAGAAACCGCAGATGAACACCATCAATAATTTTAACGGGTGGGACAATAACTCTTGCCGCGCTGGTTATGAATATCTCCTTGGCTCGGCATCATACGCGCCGTCGCTGAAAAAAATCAGAGCATCCGATCAAGCCGCACTGATGTGGGACCTGTACGGCGGCGCATTCGAGTGGTACGGCGGCGGCCTTAACAAAGCCCACGGAAGCGACGGCGGCAATGTAATTTATGTGGATGGCCACGCGAATTTTTTTGCGCGGGAGCGATGGTTCAACGAGGGCTACCCGATTCCGTATGATCACTGGTCGTATGGTCACACGAATTGATTCGTTGGCGACAGACAGAACGTCGCGCCCTCCACGCCACCGTATATATAACCGACCTGTTCTATTGGAAATGGAGTTTGCCATGAATCATATCAAAACCATCACCAGCCTCCTGGTGGCAACCGCAGTTACGACTGGCGACACGTTTGCCGACCTCAGCGATCCGCACGCGCTCAAGACGCATGCGCCTATTGTGGTCAAGGGCGACGTTGACCTGCAAAAATTCACCGTCGATCCGAAGTCTGGCGTTCACGGCGGCCCAGGCACGACCGAAAAAGACGCTTACGTTATTGAAAACCACCACATCAAACTCGACAAAGGCATGGCGCTCGACGTCCGGGAAGTCAAAAGCCACATCATCATCCGCAATGTCTGGGTCCAGGGCATGCCGGAGGGCGCGCTACCGGACATGGACGTCCGCGTGATGCTCTACAAGTGCGACAACCTTCGTGTTGAGAATTGTCGTTTCACGCGCTTGGACACGGTCGAGATCAACGCGCTCAAGGGCGGTTTGGTGGCCGACAGCGACTTTATCGGGAACAACCGTGGTTTTGAGGTGTGGCGTTGCGACGGGATCACGTTCCGCGGCAATAAAGCCAACGACAATGAACTCGGCGTCATGGTGTGGGGTTCGACCAGGTTGAAGTTCATCAACAATGTCGCCAACCACAACCTTCGCGAGGGCATTTCATTCAATTCCAGCGAACAGGATAAACAGGATGACATCCATATTCAGGGAGGCGAGTTTTCAAGCAACATCTGGGCGGGCATCAGCATTGAAGGGGCGGGTTCAAACTTCACTGTCGAGCGCAACCGCTGCATCGGCAACCTGAACGTCGGCATTGTCCACCAGTTGCCGAAGGACGGCAAGAGCCGTATCGTCGACAACGTATTCGAGAGCTCTTCCAAGTACGGCATCCTTGTACAGGATACAAGGGGCGCCGTCATTAGGGGCAACACGGTAAAGCAGAGCTACGAAGGCGGGATTACCATCATGAACAGCTCCGATTGTTACGTGGCGAGCAACGCCGTTTTCGGCGCAAAGGGCTGCATCCAACTCGTCTCTCAGTCACACAACGTCGTCGTGGAGAACAACAAGATCTCCACAGGACTCCTCGGCATCGAAGCCTCCTCCACAACCAACAGCGTCTTCCGCGGCAATACCATCGAGCGCGTCCGCGGTGGCATCTATGTTCTCGACTCAAAAGACAGCCGCATCGAGAGCAACTCAATGGTCTGGAACCAAAAAGGCATGACCGTGACCGGCGAGCGGAACGTCGTCACGAACAACACCGTCAAGCAAAGCGGCGCCGGACTATCGTTGTCGGGCTCGAACCACATCGTCGAGGGCAACACCTTCGAGCGGTATTCCTACGGCGGAATGGTGGTTGGCTCGCCCGGCACAAATAACGTCGTCCGCAACAACCGTTTCCAGCACAGCATCTCGTCGGGAGTGCTCGTGTTACGTTCTGCGACAAACGTACTGATAACAGGTAACGTGTTGCAGGACAATTATTGCCCGCCCAACATCGCGTCCGGACTTGGCGGCATCATCATCCGCGATAACGCCACCAACATCGTCATCCGCCAGAATAAGCTGATCGCCAACGACAACGGCATTGCCGTTCACGCCGGGCAGGTCGTCGTTCAAGATAATGAGTTCCGTCGTAACCAGGAAGCCATTCGCGTTTTCGGCGCTGCCAAACAAACCGCGACCATTGCCGACGACAATCGCTTCGAGGAGAACGGCAAGAAGATCGTGGAGGTCGAGTAGCGCATGGACATCGTAATTAAAGGCGCTGGGTGCAGTCAGCCCGTCGAAAACGTCACGCTTCGCAGCGTCTTCATCATGCCCTGATCAATAGAAAACATGAACGCCAATTTTTCGTTTGCCATTCAGAACGCCCTGGTGCGGACCGGCGAACCGGTTCGCTTCGAAATCCGCGCCGCTGAACCGGCCGGTTGGTCTCTGCGAATCGTAGCGGACGCCTTGGAGGAAAGCCCGCGGACGGAACGTGCGATCACGCTGGAATGGCAGCGCACCGCGCAGGGGATGGTTGCGCGAGTGGATTACACGCCATCGCGTGCCGGACATTACAACGCCATCTTGACCGGCCCGAATGGCGACCTCGCCGGCCGGTATTTTGCCGCAGTGGATGGCGGCCAGGCGGTGTGCCATTTCTTCATCAACGGGACGAACTCGGTTGATGCCGCCGGCGTGCTCACCGGTATATTCCAGGAAACCTACGCGGCACTCGTGCGACCAGCGTGCATTCCGTTCGAATACCACCTGAGTCGCGATTTTTCCAAAACGACGCCGGTGGAACTGAAGCGGCACGCCGAAATCCAGAACCGTTACGGGCACAATATCGTACCGATGATGGTCACGCGAAACCTGGGGTTTTATGAGCGGTTCAGTATGTGGGAGTTGAGCCGGGAAGAACTGACCAAGGCCATTGGTATGCTGCGAAAACTTTGGACGGAAAGCGGTCTGGGCCACCTCGAAGTGGTCAACGGTCACTGGTGCATTGGCAACGAGAACGTGCGCGCCTTGCGGGAAGCGAACATCCGGGTAATCAGCGCCATCGTGGTCAACTACGAGATGCGGGATGGCGAATCCCGCGAGATGCTCACGGGGTCCCCGGTCCGCCCCTGGTACGCGCACCCCGAGGATTTTCGCAAGCCTGGTTCGCGCACGGACGATTACATTCTGTGCCTGCCGTTCTCAGTTACTCTGCGGACCGAGTTTCTGCGCGGCAATGTGGATGCGCACTGGGCGCCGGACATTCAGATGGTGTGGGACCGCAGCATCGAGAGCGCCCCGCGCGCTCAGCGGTCGCTGGAAATTCTCGACATGCTTTGCGACCAACCGCAAGGCGCGTTCCCGTACATCTTTCCAGTGGCGCTCCAGAATTTCGGACCGCCCGCCGTGATCGAGAATAACCGGAACACGATCCGGCATCTGCTGCGGAAGGCGCGGGAAGGCAAGGTGGTCTTCGCCAACGCGAAGGCGATTCGCGATTTTTATCTGCGGCACGCGCCATCCAAACCGGAGAGCGTGGAGTTCATGCGGGATTTCATGATCGGATCGCATCTGATCAACAAACCGATCCATCATCCGGACGTGATTCAGATTGAAAGCGCACGGTTCAACGCTGCGTTTGAACGTCCGAACCTGAAACCGGAATACCTCTTTGATTACGTTCGAAAATGGGATTACCCGGACGAAATCTTCCGGAATTTCGACCTGCACGGACCCGAAAAAGAAAATCTGAACGGGGTGAAGGTGGGCGTGGAGTGGCAGCCAATGGCCGATGGTTCCAGCGCGGTGGTCCGCATCGAATCCGATCACCGGGTGACGGACTTGCCGGTGGCCATGTGGAATCTGCCGTGCCAACCGAAGAAGGTGGTGGTCGCCCGGGGAGACTGCCGTTTTGTGCCGGTTACGGAGCCGCAGGTTCACACCCCACACGGGTTGCTGGTCGGCGCGGTCGAGAAAGGCGCGACAACGTGGGAGGTCCGCTTTTCCGGATCGCCGTCTCAGGCGCCAAAACTCTTGAGTGATTATCATGGGCTTGTCGGATTCCAGACGATTCTGGTCGCGTCGGGTATTCCCTACACTTATGTCTGGAACAATCTGCGGATCAATCTTCAGCTGCGTTTGCGGGTTCCGCGCGGCCGCCGCATATGGATGGAGACTTACGAGAAGGGCGATTTCGGGCACACGGAGGAGGGCGTGCTGAACGTGGAACTGCGGTGGCCGCGTCCGTGGGCACGGATCTGGAACGCGAGCGCGGAGGAGATCCTCGTGGACAATGGCGCAGAGCTGGATTTGATCGGTGCTGAGCACTTCGAACGCGTGACCCGGAATTGTCCTTTGCCCTCCCAGGAGGGTGGCGTGAAGCGACTGCGCGAGGACCTATGGCAGAGGCGGCAGGGAACGCCAAACCCGGAAGCGGTCAGTCGGTTACCCGCGTTTCTCCGCGATCACCAAAATGCCTACATTGACCAGCGGCACACGCAGATGGTGGCACAGGCGCGGGAGTGGTTCGACCAAGCGACCGCCCATGAGAAAGGTAAGGAGGTGGTGGCGGAAGCTTATGCTTACGCCAAGGGACATCTGGGCGGGCCATGGCGAGACAAGGCGGATGCGCAGAACATCATCACCTGCCGGGAAGGGATCCATGTGGAAGTGCCGGTTTACGACTACGCAATCTGCCACGCGCCCGGGTACCGGGCCTGGCACATGGGCCGGGCGTTCCACCTGCGTTTCAAGGGACTTGCGCAGTTCAAAGGGCGCAAGGTCATGGTGTACCTCCACTGCTACGATTACGAAGGATTAGGCCGCGCCTACTCGGTGCGGTTGAACGAAAGTTATATTGCGGGGAACCTATGGTCGGAGGTGTTGCGAACCACCGGTCCCCTGCCCGTCGGACCGGAAGGACGGGATGACCCGCGGTCGCTGATCCGGATTCCGATCCCGCTGCGATTCCTGCAAGGCGACCTGTTTGACATGCATGTGCTGGAAGGTTACGACGCCAAGGCGATTGATTTCCGCAAGCAGGTTCCCTACAGCGTGGCCGTTTCCGACGTGTGGGTGACGATCTCCAAACCCATTTGACGGATGCAAAAAAAACGCGGGCTGGTTTTCAGCGCGCATCCCGATAACGCTGAAACTTGTTGTGGCGGCACAATTTGCCGTCTCAGCGACGAAGAGCATCGCGTCCATATCGTTCACATGACCTGCGCATCGCCCGTTCACGCCGGGGAGGCCGCCGCCGCCGCGAAAATCATGGGCGCGACGGTGGAGGTCTGGAAGTTTCCGGATGGGAAAATGAAGATGGGTATGATGTGATTTTTCTGAGGAAATCCCTCGGATTCAGAATAGGAATGTGTCGGATCATCTGCATGACAAGCAAATCATCATCGCCGGTGACAAGATAATCGGCGTGTCCCACAACAGCCGTAACAAGGTATTTTTCGTCTTCCGGATCGCGGCAGGGCGCTTCCGTTTCCCGACCAGTCAAGTCCACCTTTTCAGCAAGGACTTCGAGTGAAACGAACAGTTCATCCATTTCCGTTTGCGACATGTGAAGATGCTTGGCCAGACGGGGATACCCAAGGCATCGTCGGAATTCATCCATGATGGGCTGTGACAAAACGAGACGGAGATGTTCCGCGCTCAGGATGCGCCGGACAATCACGCCCGACGGGCCGACCGGCTGGATCAAGGCGCTGACGAGGACATTGGCATCCAGCACGATCCGCAGGTCCCGGGAAACGCCGGTCATTTTCCCCTTCGTGTCCGGTGTTTCGCCTCGTTGGCCAAAGCATCCGCTTCCGTTGCGCTCATGGATGAATGAGGCCGTTCAAGAAAGGCGAGCAAGCGCAGCGCGGCGGCCTTGCGCATGGCCTGCATCTTTTCAACGGGAACCATCGCGGCCAAAGGTTTGCCTTTCCGTTCGATGAGGTACTCGTCCTGTCGCAGGGCGACACGATTCAGGATGTCGCCCAGACTCTGGCGCATTTGCAATGTGGATATGGTAATCATGAAAACCTCCTTTCAACTCTATCAACTATAATACTTGATGGAATTATGATAGTCAACCTTGGATTTGACCCGGACCCTTTTCGCCAAGCGCAAATTGAAAATGCAACCGTTCATCTCGCGAGGTCCCGCGCAAGGTCAGGATTTGCGATCGAAGAACGGATTCTTGCCCGTGACGCTCAAGGGGATGCCCAGCGCCTGTTTGACGTTTTCGCCGAAGAATTTGAGGTCCAGACACGCGCGGCCAATGGAAAACATGACGCGGTTGTCGATATGGAAATTGCCGGCGATGGCCACCGCCGAGCCCGTCGCGATTCCCAGATCAATCGAGTTGAACGCGCAGATTCCCTTGGCCTGTTCAAGAGCTTCGCAGGTGGGGTATCCGCAAAAACCGCAATTAAGGCCGGATGGATTCCGCTCCACGCCAACGACCACCAGCGCCGGCGAAGCCGCAATCGAGTTGGCGTCCCGTTCAAACGAGGGACGGTTTTCGCGCTTCGCGATCTCGATCATTTTCTCCAGGATGCGTTGTTTGGCCGACGGATCGTCAATGACGACGGTCCGGATATTATCCATGCCGCGCGTTTTGGGCGCCGTTCTCGCCGCCGCCGCCATGAATGGCGCGGCGTTCAAGGCCGCCTGTTTTTCCGCTTCGCTCGATGTTTGCATGGGGAATTTCTCGAACTTTCCGGGGATAACCATTATCCGTGGCTTCGGTTCATTTCAATTCCGAAATCAAGACAAAAAACCTCGAATCGAAGCATCGTAAAGGCTAGAATTTAACGGATGCTCAATAAAGCCACATCGTTTGACCATGCAGCACCGCAGTTGCGCCAGATTGCAAAGAAACTCTTCTGGTGGAAATCGGAAGCCGAAGCGCTGGAAGACCCGATCCGTTTCGCCGCTCAGGTCATGACCCTCGGCACATGGAGAGACGTGCTGACCATCAGGGCGATCCATGGCGATGCGCTTTTCATCGCGGCGTTGAAAGCGCCCCCGCCAGGCGTGTTTGACGCTCGTTCGTGGAATTACTGGCATCTTGTTTTCGAGATCAGCCCGATTCCCGATCTTCCGATGCGAAAGTTCCCATGACCCTGTTCAAACCCCATCTTCAAATGTTGCCGCCGTCCCAGGCTCAACTGTGGCCGGAGTTGTCCTGTATTCCCCAGCACTTTGCCCTCTACGGCGGCACCGCGATTGCTCTGCGCTTGGGACACAGGCCATCGGTGGATTTCGATTTCTTTTCCTCCCGGTCGTTTCGCCCCGATGAACTCATCGAGACTCTGCCGTTCCTGAGTCGAGGCGAGAGGCTCCAGAGCAAATCCAACACGTTGACGGTCAGCGTTACTCGCGGAGCGCCGATCATCCTTTCCTTTTTCGGGGGACTCGCGCTTGGTCGCGTGGGCGAACCCAATCAGACTGAGGGAAACCAAGTGATCGTCGCGTCCTTGCTCGACCTGGCGGCGACCAAAATGGCGGTCATCCAGGAACGCGCCGAAAAGAAAGACTATGTGGATATCACCCGCTTGATCCAGGCAGGCATCGCTTTGGAGACGGCGTTGGGCGCGGCCATCGCGCTGTATGGCGAGAACTTCAATCCCGCGATCAGTCTCAAAGCGCTCGCTTATTT
>JACQHZ010000330.1 GCA_016198745.1 Verrucomicrobiota bacterium | reverse complement strand
GGGTTACAGACAAGGACTTCCGCAGCATCACCATCACAAAACACCGGACACTCCCTCAATGGAACTACACCCTGACATCAGATAAAATGTGAAGTTATTTTTGCGCAGGCACTTAATCGTAATCGTAATCTTGCTCCGCCACTTTCTTCGTAAGATTAAGATCAAAATTAGGATTAAGACAGAAATCTGAGAGATCATTTTATAATAAATTTCAAAAGATCACGTCCTGACCACGATGGAAGCATCGCTCAACCCCCAACAGGATTCCGGAGGTTCCCTGGAGTTCAAGCTGGACTTTGAGGGGACGCGGTCCCGTTGGGCGGCTTTTTGGAAGGGGCAAAATCAGCGTCCGCTGGTCAGCATCGTTCTGCCAAGGCTAGGCGTGAAGCCGATCGGCTACCCTCCTTATCTCTCCTGGTGGGACGGGAACCTGCCTCCCATCCTCGACCAGATCGAAGCCTGGGCGGAGACGCACGAGTTCCTCGGCGATGCGGTTCCGTTTGCAACGATTTGCCTCGAAGTTTATCGGATCGTCTGGGTAGGATGCACGCCTACATGAAATCCCCGTCGGGAGAAGCGCTATGAAACAGGAAAACTACTTTGACCAAATTGTCGGCAGCTTCCAACGGCGCAGGCCCAAGCCACACACGCCGCGCTTCCGCATCGCGAAGGAGCGACTCGGCTGGCGCGTGTTCGATGGCGAGAAAGCCATCGCGCTGCTCATGCCGATGCAGTTCGACATCTGGTCGTTCTCACCATTCGAGCCGGACAAAATCGCGAACGTCGAGCCGCCCGGCAAAGTCGTGGACCTGCATACTCTTCACAACACGGCCATCAACCTGGGCACGCAAGGCTGGCCGCGGCACTGGCACGCCCAGGGTGATTTCGAGAACCGCGTAAAATGGAACTGGCTGAAGAAAGGCGGGAAGGAACTTCTCGCCCGCATCACCGTTTCGTTTGCCGACGGTGAGTCGGGCCAGTGGCGGTTGCGCGTCCGCTACGACCCGGCGTGGGGACGTTATCGCTACACGTGGGACATCGCCGCGCGCAAGTACGAGCCTGATTCGATGGAAGGCTTCAACCTGATGATGGCCGGTGCGCTGGCTGATCGCGCGGAACATCGTCGCTGGACGCACAGCATCTGGGAGAATCCCGACGGCGAACTGCGCCGCATCGTCCACTCCAACGCGCTGTTCTCATGCACGGACTACGCCTCCGGGGTGAAATTCGAGGCGGATGGCCCGTGGCGTTGGCGCAACGCGTCCTACCCGCGCGCCTGGATTGGTTACGCCGCACACCCGTCGTTCAACCCCGTGATGCTGGTCCATCGCACAAACGTGCCGTTGATGTTCGGGACCTGTTCGCAACTGTTCGACGAGCACTTCCGTTGGATGCGCGCGGGCCAGGATAACCTTGACGCGGACGGTTACTTCCACTTCCAGATGAGCGCGGAACTGGTGAACCTGAGTCCGGCGCTGGCAAAGGACTTTCTGCGCCAAGGGAAAGACCCCATGCGGCCGAAGCGCTGGTGTCACGATGACTTCGCGCTGCCGTTTTACGTGGATCGCGTGAACCCGTTCGCGGAGGAAATTGACCCGTGGAAACCCGAAGAGTGTGCGATCCTGAAGATACCACGCGCGCCGAACGGCCCGATCGTGTGGGATCAAAATATTGGGCGCGACGATCGGTATTCCATCCGCCTGCAAAACAGCGTCGCCTGGGAACGTCGTGAGTTGTGGCCGCAGGGCGCGGTGTGTCGCGTACGTCCTCATCATCGGTATCGGCTAAGCGGCTGGATCAAATCGCGCGGAGTGAAACGATTCGCGCGACTGGAGTTGTTGGCATACGAATACACCTACGCCAACGTCACCGCCTTCGGCGCATCGGCCCAGGTGTCCGGCACGCGCGGCTGGACGCGCGTGGAAGCGGAGGTGGACAGTGGCGACTCGGTTTATGTCATGCCGAAGCTGGTTCTCTACGGCCCCGGCACGGCGTGGTTTGACGACGTACGAATGGAGAAGATTTCCAAACAAGTGAGTTAATCCAAGCCATGAAAGCCAAACTGACAAGCTGCGAGCGCATGACGCGCATGTTGGAGCGCCGCGACCACGACCGCGTGCCGCGGCACGACGGCTATTGGCCCGAAACCATCGAGCGATGGAAAGGCGAGGGACTCGATGGCGACTATCAGACCGTGCTGCGCTTGTTGGGCGGCGACATCGCTGGCGTGTGCTGGAGCTGGCCGGTGCCGTTCCCAGGACGCAACGAGGTGCTTGCCGAGGACGAACGCACCAAGGTCGTCCGCGGCAGCCAGGGCAAGGTCGAGCGCGTCTGGAAAAACAAATCCGGCACGCCCGAACACATCGAATTCGGCTGTGCCAGCCGCGAGAAGTGGGAGGGCGAGTACAAACCCGCGCTGCTCGGTTCCGGCCATAACTTCAAGATCGAGGACGCCGTCAAAAGCTCCGCCGCGAGCCGCGCGGAAGACAAGTTCGGTTGCCTCATGGGCATCGAATCGTTCGAGGGAATCCGACAGTTGATCGGCGACGCCATCGTGTTGCCCGCGATGGCTGAGGACCCGGACTGGGTGCGCGATATGTCGCGCACCTATACCGACCTGATCCTGCGCGATTATCAGGCCGTGCTCGATGCCGGCGCGAAGGCCGACGCGGTCTGGGTGTTCGGCGATGTCGGCTACAACAGCGGACCTTTTTTTTCACCGGCGATGTATCGCGAATTGATCTGGCCCGATCACCGGCGGCTCTGCGACTGGGCGCACCATCGGGGGATGAAGTTCATCTATCACACCGACGGCGACGTGCGGAAGTTTCTCGATCTTTTTGTCGAGGCCGGGTTCGATTGTATCCAGCCGATGGAAGCCAAGGCGAAGATGGATGTCCGCGCGCTTGCGCCGAAATACGGCCGCTGCCTTTCGTTCTTCGGCAACATTGACATGACCGTCGCCATCACGGGCGACCGCGAGCGGATTGAACACGAGATCAAGACGAAACTCGCCGCGGGCATGGCGAACAAGGGTTACGCTTATCACTCCGACCATTCCGTCCCGCCGCAGGTCAGTTGGGGGACCTACCGGTTCATCCTGGATTGCGTGAATCGTTTCGGCCGATACGAGTGAGGCGGGAACCCGCATTGCGGATGTGGCGCCGTCTCCTTTCTCCTTTCGTGGAGGAATTCCAAATCCGCACGAATCGAATTCTGGTTCTGGCTCGGCCGAATTGGGGAAAGAAGGCGGAGCAACGACGACGGATTTTGCCTGGTTCTTGCGATAGACTTTCGCGCGTGAACGTGCTAGGGTATCGCACGATGAAGCTGACCTTGGATGTGCCAATGGAGTTGAGCGCTGTGATGGACCGGTATCCCGCAATTCCGTGGGATCGGGTGGCGGCGGATGCGCTATGGAATTACGCGCGCAAGATGCAGCTTGCCGACCAGATTGCCTTGCGAAGTCGGCTCAGTGAAACGGCGGCAGCGGATGTTGGACGCGAAGTCAAAGCGGGGCTTCGCCGCCACTATGCGAAAGCAGTCCGATGAAGCTGGTGCTGGACACCAACGTCCTCATCGCCGCCATCATCAAAGATTCGCTCACGCGAGAGATTCTGTTGTTGCCCGACCTTGAACTTCTCCTTCCGGAGTATGCCCTGGAAGAAGTGCGTCGGCATCGCGTCAGAATTTCGCGTCACGCCGGGTTGAAGACGGAGGAGGTTGATCTGCTGCTCAGCTTGCTGACGGAGTCTGTTACCGTTGTCCCCATGACAAGAATCGCGCCGCACATGAAAGCGGCCGAGGCGTTGATCGGCGGGAAAGACCCCAATGACGCGCCTTTCGTCGCGTTGGCCCTCGCCGAGGCCAACGACGGGATTTGGTCCAACGACCGGGTTTTCGAAGGATTGGCCGGAATCAAGCTTTGGAAAACATCGGAACTCAAAGCGCATTTGCGTTTGGGATAACAAAGCCGTTCACCGCAAGGGGCGCCGCTTGCCGTCTTCTCCCGGGTGGACGACAAAATTCTTGGTGATCCCACTGCGGCGGATGCCGCCTTCTTGGGATACTCTCATTCCAGGGCGTCAGGAGATCTGAGGCTGTGGTAAAGTTGGATGTATTGGTCTTGCAACACCGTGTAATCGGATTCGTAGGTGCAGATGCCGTCGTAGCCGTCCTTGAGGATTTCGTTGGTCATGCGGCGCGCCACCGCGATGTTGCTGCACGGGATGCCGTGGGTCAGAGGGACTTTCGACCTGACCATTTTTTTCCATTCGGGCCGGACCGCGTAGCAATCTTGATGCTGATAGTAGTCGCCCACGATCGCGTCCGCCACCACCTCGTCGCACAACCCTTCGTTCAACCATGCCTCCATGTCAATGCCGTCGAAAAGACAGTGATTGGGCCGGACCCAGATCGCGATCTTCACGCGGCCCAGGCCTTTTTTTCGCAATGCCGCGCGCAGTTCGCGGCCGAACTGGGTGAGGAAACCCGCCCGGTATCGGAGCCAGCGAAGGTTCGGCTCATCGCTTTCGGGGAGGCTGGTGAGGTGATGAGGATCGGCCGCCTTTCGATCTCGCGGCGGAAGCTCGCCGTATTGGCGGCGGTACCCTTCCACCAGAATCGGCGCGTAAGAAAGCACCGGCGGATGGCGCAGGAACCCCAGGTTGACGCCGTCGAGACCGTAACTCGCCGCGTCGCAGAGAATATCAATCTTGTGTTTGCGGACCGCGTCGTGGGCAAGGCACACCTTCCGGATCGGATATCCCGATTCGCTTTCCTCGTGGTACTCCGGGTGCTGCTTGAAGAAATCGCTCTGGACGTTGCCCATGTAGCTGTTGAACCGCATCCAACCGTAAAGTTGCAGTCCGTAGCGGCGGGCGGCCTTCACCGCCAGCTCCAGCATGTTCACCTTCCGCAAAACGCGTCCATAGGATTTCGACTGCGGGGAAAAGACGCCGTGAACGCGCGCGCAGACGTAGCGCATCGTGTTGACCTTCGACGGAAAATCCGAGCATTGGCCGTCCACGCGCCAGAACACCTTGCGCACCCCCGCGTTCGCATGCTCCCAAAGATTGGCGGCGTAGGTTTCCGGGTCCGGGTCCCTTGAATCCGTGAACGCGGCGATATCCGGAATGTCGTTCAGGCCGCTCAGCGGGATGCAAGGCGCCTTCCCTTCCCGCTCGCGCCACTCATGCGCTTCGGACGGCGTCAATACCTCGAATCGAACGTAGTCCAGGACCGTCCGCGTGTACGAATTGGGAAAGGGCCGCATCTCGATTGTCTTTCCATCCATCTCGGCGATGCGAAACATGACCTCGCAGGCCTGTTGGGGCCCGGCAAGCTTGAGGTGAAAAGGCGTGGGATGCTCGGTGCTTTGCGGGATCCGGAAGGTTGGCATTTCCTCATTGGAAAGGCGGGCAACAATGCCATCGCCGTTCCCGATGCCCACGAAGATCCGGTAAACCCCTTTCAGTCTGGGATCGAGCGTGATCGGCGGCGCCTGGACGCTCGGATTGGCGAAGAGCGCCTTGTCCCGATGGCAACACGGGATGTCCGCGATCATCCAGCGATCCTTCCGGAACTCGGCGCTCACGGCCGTTGCCGGAGCGAAATCCAGGGCATGAAAGACGACCCCCTTCAGATTGCGGATCGCAACGCCGCTCGGCGCGGGGCTTTTCACGGCATGCGGCTGGTCGAGCCGGGCTGCCTTCAAAATGCCGTCGTGCGCGGCGCGGGTCCAGGGGCCGATCTCGAAGGCCGCGGAATAAGATTCTTGCGCCTCAAAATCCATGGCAGACGGGCAGAGCGTGTAATTGGTGTCGTAAGCCGTCATCACATGCGGTTTGATCTCGAAGCTGCGCGCCAGAATCTGGAACCGGCTCATATCCAGCTTGGATCGCGTCGCAACCAGCAGCCCGTCCTTGCGTCCCGTGCGGAAAAAGACGCGCCAGCAGGGCAACTCCCGGCTGCCGCCAATCTCCTCGCCGTCCGAGTAGAGGTCGGCTTCGTCCTCGAATGCGTCGAGAAAACTCTCGTCAAACCGCATTTGGGGAAACGCCACATCCTTCACCACCGCGCCCGTCCGTTTTTTCCGGACCTCGTAACGGATCGCGAGCAACGGGTGTCCCGGCTTGAGTTCGAAACGTCGGATCACCTCGATGTCGTCCGTTCGCGCCACGGCATTCACGACTCCGTCCGTGAGGGTGGCGCTTTCGACCGTGAAGGGACGAGCATCGCCCTGCGCCGGGTCCTCGCTGAAGACAACCTCCTTCGACGTGTAACGACAAAAGCATCCCATCACAAGCTTCCGGGTTTTTCCGGAAGCCGTCAGCGACAGGAGGTTGCCGGTGGCTCTGTCGAAACGCGCCGAAAGGTGTTCGTTGCGAAGGATCGCGTCCCTCCCTCGCTTTGGTTTGGTGAGCGTTGCGTTCATGGATTCAAGGGAATGTTGTATTTGAGTTCATCAATCCCGAGGATGCCTCGCGCGTTCAAATATCGGTGATTCGACTCGCGGAAGTACATCACCCCGATGAAGCCGACATTCGACAGAACCGCGTCGAGGCTGCGATCTTGCGAGTAACGCGTCCAGATTTTTTCATCATTGAGCAGATCAATCTGGTTGAACGTCCACTGGGTCCCGACGCGCAATGGTTCGGTGACGAACCAGCCGCAGTAGGTGTTGTTCTCCTTGCAATAATCGTCAATGAACAGGTGCGGATGACAGACGGGATTGGTTTCGATGGGCGTGATGGCCTTCAAATACAGGCTGGCGCGCGTGTTTCGCAGGTCGAAAGTCTGGCGCGGCCGATTCCAATAGGGGGTCGCCTCGGCATAGAATTGCTCCGCGTGAGACCCCGGTAGCGCGAGGTAACCCAGCGTCCCTTCCGCGCCCCCGCCCTCGTGGGTCACGTACATGGCGTTGAGCGGGCTTTGCGAGGCGTATTCCCCCTTCCAATCCTTGGAACCGCCCCCGATCGGCCAGGCCTTCTTCGATTCAAATTCCCTGGGCGACATGTCAAAACCGTGATGAACAATCATGGGGGGGCTCCTTGTTGAAAACGTAGAGAGTACAGACCGGCGTCATGTCAGCAAACCCGACGCCTCGATGGGCCAGATATCTACAATCCGCCCCTTTTCGTGCATATAAAATTGCCGGTACAGGTTGCAGGTGGTGCAGGCATGGCTGGGTATCAACTCGACGGCCTGGCCGATGCGCCAATCGGGGGTGTTCTTGATGACGCAGTGCTCCTCCGCCCCGAAGAACGGAATCTCGATTTCGGGATGTCCCTTGATTTGCGGCAAACCGAACTCGTGGCCTGCGCCTTTCACGCCCACATCGAGCACCGAAACGCCCGGTTTGGAACGGCTGATGACGCGGGTGAGAATCGAAAGCGCCTGCTCAAACTCAGGAATCACCCTCCGATAAGAGCAATCCATCGTCACGTAAGTGCCGGCCTGGATTTGGTCAATTCCGTCCATGACCCCGGTAATGGCGTAGGTCGCGCTCGCCCCCCCGCTGATCGTCTCCACGGGGATTCCGTCGCGCTCGATCAACCGCCGCGTGTCAATTCCGCGTTGCATGGCTTCGGTCACGCGGCGGCGGCGTTCCTCCGCATCCACGATGCTGACGAGATGGCCTTCGAAGGCCTGCAAGCCGTCAAACCGAAGGCCGGGGCGCTTGACCACCTCGCGCGCCAACTGCAACACCGGCTCACCGGGCGCCGCGCCGCACCGCCCCATGCCGATGTCCACTTCGATCAGGACGCCGATGGTGATGCCGGCGCAAGAGGCCGCTTCGGAAAGCGCCACGATATGGTCCAGATGGTCCACTGCGACCCGAAGTTGGATCCGTTTTGCGACCCGGACCAATCGCTCAAGCTTGCGCGCGCTCACCACCTGGTTCGCAATCAGCACGTCGTCGAAACCGGCACTGGCGAGCACTTCCGCTTCGCCAAGCTTCGCGCAAGTCATGCCCACCGCCGAGCCGGCCGCCAATTGACGTCGCGCCAGTTCCGTGCATTTGTGATTCTTGAAATGAGGACGAAGCTTGGCGGGAAGGTTCCGGAAAAAATCCGCCATCCGACGGAGATTGCCCTCCATCGCAGCCTTGTCAATCAACAACGCTGGTGTGTCGAGATCCTGTATCGGCAAACCGATCAGCGTTTTGGCCGTCGGATGCGAGTTCATTTGAGGTTCCAACCGACCGGGGCGGATGCGTCGTGATTGATGACGGCGCTCTTGCGTTTGCAATAGACCAACAAACCCTCCATGCCCAGTTCGACTCCCAAACCGCTCTTTTTGTGAGGCGGAACGGGGATTTGGGGATAACCCGCCAGCATGGCATTGACCCAGACGATGCCGGTGTCCATCGCGCGGATCATGCGCCCGGCGCGCTCCACGTTGGAAGTCCAGACCGAGCCGGACAGACCGTACTCGACCGCGTTGGCGATGCCCACGGCTTCTGCTTCGTTACGGAATCGGATGATGCTCAATACCGGTCCAAAAATCTCCTCATCGGCAACCTTCATACCGGACCGCACGCCAGACAGCAGGGTCGGCTGCAGCCATAAACCCTTCGCCAGAGGGCCGGAGAGCTTCAGCCTGCCTCCGCCCGCCAGGACGGTGCAACCCTCCTTCACCGCAAGGTCCAGGTAGCTGAGGGCGATGTCGTATTGCGAACGCGTGATCATCGGCCCGACCAGGGTCGCCGTGTCCCGAGGATCGCCCACCTTGACCTTGGCGAGCTTGGCCCTGAGGATTTTCTCGAACTTCGACGCCACCGATTCCTCGATCAACAACCGCGAACAGGAGACGCATAACTGGCCGCAGTTGACGAAAATGCTGAAGATGACCGCGTTGGCTGCCCGGTCCAGGTCCGCGTCGGCAAAGACGACAATCGCGTTCTTTCCGCCGCATTCGAGATTGACCGGCTTCATCTGGTCGGCAACGAGTTTTTGAATCCCCTGCCCCACGGCCGTCGAACCCGTGAAAGACACCTTCTTGATCTTGGGATGGGCAACCAGGTGGCTGCCCGCCTTCGACCCGCCGCCGGTCACCACGTTGACGATGCCGGGCGGCACGCCGGCGCGGATGCAGAGCTTGGCCAGTTCGACTGCGGCCAGCGGCGTCTCGACCGAAGGCTTGAGCACGATCGCATTGCCGGCGGCCAGGGCGGGCGGCATCTTCAAGGCCGCGTTCACCAGCGGATAATTCCACGGCAGGACGCCCGCAACGACGCCGTAGGGTTCATACATCGTCAGGTGCAGACCGCCCGGAGTGTTCTTGAGCGCGCCTTCGATCTTGTCGGCTGCGCCGGCATAGAAGCGAATGAGCGCGGCGGTCAGCGGAATCTCCCCGCCGCGCAACTGTGAAATCGGCTTTCCCGTGTCCAGCAATTCCAACTCGATCAGCTTCTCGGCCTCAGCCTCGACGAGATCGGCCACCTTCAGCAGCAGTCTGCCGCGGTCCGCCGGCGACATCCCCTGCCATGCGGCGGAATGAAACGCCCGGTCGCTGGATTCGACGATCTGCTCGACGGTCGCCTGATCGCAGCATGCTTGCCGGGCGATCACCTCGCCTGTGGCGGGGTTGATGACATCCGCGAAGCCGCCGCCGGCGTCGGCAAGTTCCCGTCCATCAATTACCGGTCCAACTTTGATCTGATTCATGTCTGGCTCCTCGTGGAATTGGTCGTTGTCAGTCCCGTCGTTTTCCGAGTCCCAACACGCGCCCATTCTCACCGCATTCACCCGGACGTCAAGACCGGAAATGAACCCCTGATTTTGATTGGCTGCGCTCCGACGTTTTTATCGAAGACCTTGCTCAACATCTCCAGCAGGACGCCCAACGGCTTTTCTCCATTCTCACACTCGCAGGCCACTGGCAGCCTGACCAGGATCACAAACTGGCCGAACTCCATAAACTCCTGACGAAAAAACATCCCGGCCAGAAGATTCTCATTTTCTCCCAGTTTGCCGACACCGTGTCCTACCTCGCCGCCCGCCGAAACGAATTGCTCGGTTACGATGCCCACACAATCGCACTGGTGACGTTGGAAAACCCGCAAGTCCGTCCGCTTCAAACGAACGACATCCCACATGTGCGTGAGTTGGAGCACGCTTGAGTCCATTGCTTTCGCACAGACATGCGCAAAGGATGAGGGGCGGGGACACTTACATTGAAACCGCTTGTCCGGCCCGGTGACGGATGTTACCCTTCCAAAAACGCAACTGGAATGAGTGTGAGCAGCACATTGGAGAAAGAAAATCGCTGGACCGGACCCGACTGGGAAGTCGAGGATGATCCGCGATTGCCGCGGGTCTTGCTGCTAGGTGATTCCATTTCGATTTCTTACACGCGCCCCGTGCGGGCTTTGCTGAAGGGCAAGGCCAATGTCCATCGCCCCCTCGAATCGCCTGCCTCGCCCGCCAACTGCGGCGCAACCCGAACCGGCCTGGCGAACCTGCACGCCTGGCTGGGCGATAAACCGTGGGATGTGATCCACTTCAACTGGGGGCTTCACGATCTGATGTACGTGAACGAACAAGGAAAATTGGCCGCGCCCGATGGGGGCAAGATCAATGTCCCGATTGATCAGTATGAGAGAAACCTGGAGGAATTGGTTGGGCGCCTGAAGGTCACCGGTGCGAAATTGATTTTCGCCACGACGACACCCGTCCCCGAGGGCGCAGCGGGCCGCTTGGAGGCCGACGCGCCGAGATATAATCAGCGCGCCCTGGCGGTGATGCGTCGAAACCAGGTCCGCGTCAACGACCTGTACTCGTTTGCATTGCCGCGATTGAAGGAACTTCAGCGTGAGCGCAACGTTCATTTCCACGAGCGCGGCGCGCAGGCGCTTGCCGAACCCGTCGCGGCGAACATCCTCTCACTGCTTTGAGCCTCGGTAGGTTGGGGATACAGACCTGAAACCATTCAATGAGCACAGATCATCCATCCGGAGAAGACGCCGTTACAACCTTCACCGACATTCCCTATGCCGAGACCCCACAACGGACGTTGCGGCGGCTCGTCAAGGTTGGGAGGACATCGCCATGACAGACCGGCTCACCTACGATTACAGCCGTTCGTTCGTGCAGTGGTGGGACAACCACTCGCACCATTCGCCGCGTTGCGCGATCCTTGCAAGCTGCAAGCTCCGCAGCAAGGACGGTTACAACCGCTGCACTTCCAGCAGCGCCATCAGCGCCCAGGGCGACGGCGAGGTGTTGGCCCAGCCTTGAGGCCGACCCAGATAGTACGTCAGATCATAAGCGAGACCGCTCCCGCGGCAATTCCCCCCCAGCCCGCCGCGCCAGTACATGAGCTTGACCCCCTGCCAGGCCTTCCGCACCATCGGGGCGAACGTGGCGCGATCCAGCCAGCCTTCGCGAATGCAACGGGCAAACACGTAGCAAAATCCCGCCGTGCCCGACGCTTCCAACCGCGCGTCGGGATGATCAATGACGTTTCGCCACAATCCCGTTCGCTCGTCCTGATGTTTTATCAGCCCGAGTCCTGCGGCGCGGATCATTTCGAGCATGCGAGCGAACGCGGGGTCTTTCCGATCCATTTCTTCGAGCAAGTATAACAGGCCGATCAAGGCGTGGAGCAGCCCTCGCGACCAAACGATGTTGTTGCTTTGGCCCTCACGCGAGCCATGCGCGATCAGACCGTCGGGCCTTTGATGATAGCGGTGGATATGCTCGACGTGGCGCAGGGCCTCGTCGTAATACTTGTGTTCACCCGTGGCGCGGGCGAACGCGCCATACGCCGAGCCGTAAAAGTGCAGACCCTCGTTGCAGAGGATCGTGCGGGGATTGGTTGTGTAATAGTTGCCATAGTAGTGGGAATAGCGCTGCTCCTTCGTTGCAGCCGATGAATCTGCCAACCCTAGCGGGTCGTCCTCGAAGCCCGCACTGGTCAAAAGACCCATCTGACGGGGCCGCCGTGAGAGCACCTCGTCGAGGCGTGTCCGGGCCTTTTCCAGCGGCCCGTGGTCCCCGGTTTGTTCATGGAGCCAAACGATCGCGAAGTAGCCGCCGAGCATGTCGTGGTTGAGCGCGGGTGGAATCTCCTTCGAGTTTTTGCGCACCGCCGCGATGAAAAGGTCGCGCAGGTCGGATCGTCCGCCGACCTCGATGAGCGCCTTGAGCGCCTTCCAGTGGTGCTGCGTCATCTCGTGCCAGCGATTCATCTTTTCGACCGCGCGGATTTCGTTTGCAGCGAGATCGTCGAGAATTTCCCGGTCCGGACGGTCCAGTTGCGAGCGCAGCGCGTCCGCGCCGAACCGGGAGGCGCGTGTGTGGGCGAGGATGTCGCACACGATGGCAAAATTGAGCTGGTCGAACAGTTGCCGGGCGAAGCCAACCTCCGCGCTGTGCTGCTTGGTCGGATCGTCCAGCAACTGGACGAAACCACCCGCCCGCGCAAAGGCATCCAGCCGCTTGCGGGCGCCGGCGTCCGCAATTGCTTCGGCGAAGGAAGGCGTGTCGAGGACGATCGCGCGACAGGATGTGAGATCGTCGGGCAGTTGCGACAAGAGACCCTGGCCCGGTCCCTGTTCGAAGAAGACGCCATGTTCCAGCAACTGCGAGACGAATGACAGCAAGAGCGGATGCTCCGGTCCCCATTTTGTGACAACAACGAATTCGGGATGCGCTTGCTTGGTTTTCATAGGCGGCATTTTTCCCTGTTTGCGATGGGTTGAAAAGGTCTGCGATTTTAAGGGCTTGCCGCTTTTTCAGGAATGTTCGATAAAATGCTCTCAAGAATCTTGTAATTTTCCTCCCAGGCTTTCTCTTGTTCGACGCTTGGAACAGGTCCGCGCCCTTTGGGAAGAAAGGTTCCCATTTGCCAGCCAACGTAAACCAATTGGCCCTTTCCCACCTGAATTCGCCAAAGGAGGGACTGTCCGTTGGAATCGCCGATGATGTTTTCCCCGGTTGTGACGGGTAAAGGACAGACCCAGGCGAGCTTTCCCAGCCAGGAACGGGCTTCTTTGGGATCGAGATGTTTCACCCAGGGATGGGAAGGTTTCAGAATTTTGGCGTCGGTGAATTCTTTTTTTACCATGCCCTCGCCAGGTCGGACGGATTCGCCGGTGAACCCGCCCAGGAAGTCGGTTCCCTCATGCGACCCAAACACCGCCAACAAATCATGGGAGAGCAGAAGGGTGCCGCCCGCTCTCAGAAAAGCATCCACGCTGTCCACATCGTCTGCGCTGTAAACGTCGGTTAGGCCGGCCCGGACCAGCCATCCCACAATGGCGACCGTGCCGTATTTGGAATACTCTTTCGTATCCAACCATTTTCCTCGAACGCCGCCATAAGACTCGAAGGACCCGCCCATTTTCTGGATGATGAACCGCATGACAGGAGGATCCTCCGTCGGATAACCCTCAACAATGGCAATGGGTTTCAGGGAAGCGGGAGAAGGTTTCCCGTAATTCTTTCGCGAGTCGGAAGCGGGGAGCGCCAGCTCTTTTTCAGGGACTTCTCCCAGGCGCTCGCCAAAGACCGAAAACCTTCCCCTGACCCCGATCCGCCACGGGTCGGCGCCGAAAGGAATGGCGCCCATATCCGGTTTGCTCAAATCAGTTTTTTTGGCCGGATCGCTTTTTTGAAAGGGGTCCGGCCATTCCGGTGGAAGAAGAGCGCCCGCTCGAATGGCAGGACTTCCCTTTTGCAAACGAAGATCGCAAAGATCGCGCCAGTTCCCCGTAAACCTCACGAATTGGGGATCCTCAAAAAGATCCCGCGACATCAATCCGCCGGGATAGGCCGATTGGCTCTCTTCAAATGTCTTTGACTCACGAAATCTGGAAAAGAAATCACCGGTATAAGCGGTTCCATCCGACAGACTCCAATGTAAATTTCCGTCCATTTGCAGATCGTGCATGGGGTCGGGAATCTGACAGCCGGGCATCCCCTTTTGTTGAACAAGCACGTTGTTGAAGATCCGTCGTTTCGATCCTTTTTGCGCGCTGCCCATCCCGGCGAAATAATAACCCCGGCCTCCCTGATCATCCCGGGTTAGAACGGTGTTGTGATAGAGATGCATGGGTTCCCAAAGCGGAGCCCCATGATCGGCGGCAATCCGCCCGACAGAAGTGATCTCCTGGGGATCGTCCGGTTTGGTGGGAATGGAATAATGGACGGGACGGCGAAAATCGAAAATATTCCGATAAATCCAGAGACCGGCGCCGGTTTGCATGACGCCGGGCGCAATCGCTTTTTGGCGGCCGTGTCCATGCCCAAAGGCAAAGGGAGTCAAACAACGGGAAAGCAGGCTTTGGTAAACATGAATGTTCCCGCCGGGGGTTTTGCCATCATACCCCGTATGCGCCGTCAGAAAAATCCCGTCATCGCTGATGTTATCCAGGTAACAATGGTGAATTTTGACGCTGTTCACATTGCCAATGAACACCCCGTCCACCGAATCGGTAAATTCACAGTAAGCGAGTTCGAAGTCTTCATTGCCTTCCGGCATATAATATTCACCCGCCTTGATAATCTTCGATTCCATCGAACGGTATTTCAAGCTGTGCCGAAAAGTCCATGGGCCGCCGATTCCACGACAAGCCGAGTTCAGCAAGCGAAACCCCTGGGTGTTATGGAGCGAGATCGCAGGATTGCCCCCGTAAAGATCAAGCCCGTCCAGCTCGACATGCTGGGCATTGGAAATATCCACCGTGGCTTTCTGAGCGCCCCGGACGACAAAATCCTGGAGGCGCAAATGTTTTACTCCCTTGAGGGCCAACGGAGAGCCGCTGTTGACTCCGGCGATCACCAGCGGCAGTTTGCGCGGATCGGTTTCGCCCCGGTAGCGATCTTCCTCCTCCAGGAACTTCCAATCCGTATGCGCCAGACGAGTGTGAATGCGCCCCGTCTCGGGATTGTACAAGAGGCCAGGACCGCAGTAGATGGAGTTCGTTGCATCCCCCTTCGCTTTTTCCTTGAGGTTCCAAAACTGATTGGTGCTTTGCAAATCCCAGCGGAAGGAATAAGGCTGCAGGGGAATCATCGAATCCCCGAAATTTCCAGTCACATTGGGAGAATCAACCGCCCCCCCCAAATCGGGATAGGTTTTTTTTGACCTGAATTCACCCGGAACACCGTCTGGACACGGTTCCCACGACACGGATGGATTTTCGTAAAACTCGCGCAAACCTCCATCCATCACGGCAAGCTCGCCGGGATAAGACCGAATCGTAATGGGTTTTTCCGGCAGGCCGGATTGCGTCACCGTGACGTGCTCATAATAAATTCCACCACGAAGATAGAGGGTATCTCCCGGCTTCAGTTGCGGGACCGCGTGGGCGAGGGTTTGCCAGGGTTTGGCCTCCGAGCCATCGTTGGCATCGCGTCCATTCCGCGCATCCACGTAGCAAGCCGGTCCCGGCGCTTTTGGCCGATCCGAGACGACCGGCAGCGGGCGCATGGGGGGATGGCTGAGAAATTTCTCTTTCGAAGCCGAGTCCGCGGCATTCACCGCGACGCCCGACGCAATGATGACGGCGAGACCCATGAGCCAAACTCCGGCGAAGCTTCGTCTCAAATCGTCAAGCGGCCGGGTGGGCAAAGCAGGACAGGCGGGTGCCTGTCCCACTTTTCTGACTGGAAAACTTGATAACATCGTCACGTTTCTAACTTATGAAAACGTTTATGAGGAGAGGTAACCCGCGGCGATCCGCGCGACATCGGGACTTCCTTCGAGATCACCCCGGTCGTTGATGCGCGTGTACATCGCGGTTTCATAGAGCATCAGGCCATCCAGACGCGGGTGTCGGCAAACCAGATCACATTCCTCCCGCAAACGGAAATTATCGCCTTCAAAATGCAGTTCCTTGAAGCTCGATTGATAAAACAGCGGTCTTCCAGCGGCGCGCGTCGCGGCGCTGAAACGGTCGATCACTTTGCGCTCATTCCACGGCCGAAGCGCGAATCCGCCCCGGAACTCCGCATAATCGGCGATCTCGCCCACCCAGGTTTCCCACTGCCAATCGAAGTTCTGCGGCGCGAAACCCAGCCGGCTGCGATCGTCGGGATGCAGCATGTCCGGGTGGAGATGCACCCCGACCAATTTGCCGCGGCCCTTGATCAGGCGCGCCGCCTGGCGCAAGAAGTCGGTAAAGGCATCGCCGTTGATTTTCGCGACCGCCGCCAGATCCATTTCGCCGCCCGTTTTCTCCAAGACCGGCTCGTTAAAGCCGTATTCCCAGATTTCATGCGATTTATTATGGTTGGCGACGCGAATGTTGATGCCATCGGCGCCGCGATCCAGGCAGTAGCGGATTTTGCTCAACCAATGTTGTTGCACTTCCGGATAGATCGGATGCAGGGCGCCGACCAGATGTTCCGCTTTTCCGCGCGCTACGGCGACCCAGCCCGAAACGTCGAGGGTATGAATCTGCGTGATGAGCGTGTCGTCGAAGGAAAAGAAATCCTGATAATGCCAGCGCATCTTTTCGCGGCTACAGAGTTCTTTGCGCGCCTCTTCAAAACGCGCGTAGCGCGTCATGAATTCCTGTCTTGCGGGACAGGGAACGCTGGGGTCAAGATCATCAAGGGGAGCTTTGACGGGACCACTGCCAGGGGTCGCCGGCAATATCTGGTTGTTTTCAGCGACCAATTCCACCAGCGCCGCGCGCTCGTTGGCGAAATCACCGTTGCAATCGGCAAGAGCGCAGCGCACGAGCGCGTAACGCTCAGATTCAGGGATGCGGAGGTCCTTAAAGGACAAGATACGGCTCTTGCGCCACAGTGGAAACGCCTTGCGCCATTCCACCGATTCCTCGAAGCGCAGCGGTCCCGTATAACGTTGAAAGTGATTGTTGGTCGGGCTGGTCCAGATCGAAAGATGTTCGGGACGGAGGCGCGTCGGATGGTCATCTCCTTTGACCAGCCGGATCTCGGTGATCGCGCCCCCCGGATCCCAGTCACCGGGGCGCCGTTTGAGCCGCATATCGGGATGAGCGGCCACGAATGGTTCAATGACAGGATGAATGCCGCGCAGGTCCGAGAGCACCGGCGATCCCCGATGCAATGGGAGGGTATGGGGCAGGCCCGGAGAGAGGCCGCCTTCGAAGGGTTTGATCACGGGAATGAATTCCAACCCGTGCGCGTGGGCCGCTTCGGCGGCATAAGCCAGCAGGTCAAAACCCGGGGGATAATCTTCGTAGAACGTCCACATTGCATCGAAAATCCATTCCAGACGGGTGACGCCAATTTTCCGAAGATAGGCCATCAGCGCGTCCAGATGCGATTTCTCATAAAACCGGGCGTTATCGAGGAAGTCATCGTAAATATCGGCCGTGGCGTGGAGTTGTTTGGGTTTCATCCGTTCACCGCCTTTTCAGAAACGCACACAAGTTTCGAATCGCCAATGTAAATGTTTAATGCGCACATGAATATCTTCACTTGCCGGGCAAGCGTTCCGCGAGGACCGCCGGCAATAGGCTCGTGTTGTAGTAACCCATCGGGCGGGTCCGATAATAGGTCGCGGTTCCCATCGAGGTGCCCCGACATCCAAGACCGAGACCCCCGAAGTAATGAATCGCCTTCAGACCGTCAAATGCCCGGGCGCACATCTCCAGATATTCATCGCCAAGAAGTCCCATCTCGCGGAGGCGATCGTGGCAATAAATAATGCCCACCGTGGCCGACGATTCGAGACGGGTGCCGGGTTCGTCAATGATCAGATGCCAGAGGCCGGTCTCCGGGTCTTGATGACGCCGCAGAGCGTCAAAAGTCCGCCGGATCCGGACGAACATTTGCGCCACGCGTTTTTCTGATGGATCCAATGCCGGCAGGGATTCCGTCATCCACAATAGAGGCCAAAACTGCCCGCGCGACCAGCAAGCGCCTTTCTCGCCCGATCTTTCGTCTGCCCAATGATGCCACAGCCCGTTCGCAGCCTGGGTCAGCTCGCAAACTCGCGCGGAAAAATCGTCCGCGAGCTTGAGAAAAGAGGCGTCTCCGGTCAGCTTGCCGAGCCAGTACAAACCCGGAAGAAAAGGGAATGCCTCCGACAACCAGATGCCCGTGGACTCTTCACAATGCGCGCCGCCGCGTGCCATGGCCGCGGGGACAAACGCCTGCATGAGCTTCATTCCTTGCTCCGTCAACGCCCCATGGTTCAGCGCAACGCCCCGCGCCATGAGGGTTTCTCCCATCATCGCAAACTGGACGGAGCCGCGCCCGAATCCCCGGTCAATCTGGAGGACGCTTTCCGGATTTTCAACCGCAAGCGCTTCGGCAACCAGGTTGCCGATCGCGGCGATGGATTGATCCAGAACGTCCAGCCACTCCTGGTCCTTCATCTTTTCCGCCAGCTTGAGAGATCCCTTGAACAGCGTATAGACCGGATCACCCCATTTGCGCGATCCCTTGGTGTAACCCTTGAAATTTTGGAAGTAAGACTGCCGGCAGTCGCCCGCGATGGAGAGGACGAATCGCTCCTGCAACGTCCGCATGAAATCCCGGCGATTGGTCTTCGCGCTGCAGGGATTGTTATAGACGAGCATCGTGCTGACGTGATGCCACGCATAGAGATCACGGCCGATCCTTTCGAAAGGCGACCAGGGAGTTCCCTCCTGTTCCACCGGATAATAAACGACATTGTAGGCGTAGTTTGGATGTCGGAGAAGGCCCTTGGCCTCCTCTGGATATTCCTTCTGAAAACTCTCCGGAAGGAAGAGTCCCTTGTAAGCCGAAAGATCCTTGGGCGGCACGGTTGGAACCCGCCAGTGGTGATCGAGTTCAATGGGCATGCCGAGTTCGAGACACTGCGAAATCAAGGAGAGCGTGGTCGCCAACTCCCCCTTGGAGGGCGCAAGCAATAAAAATTCCGGTTGATATTTGCCAACGGGACTGTCGGTGGAGTTCATGAAGATGATTTGTAAAGTTTAAGAATTTACCACCCAATCCAGGATGGTTTATCTCTCAGAACCTGTTTTGAAACTCCTTCGAGAGACCGTTTCTTGGAGGGCGACGCTCCGTCGTCGCCTGGTTTGGCGGTTGTTTCCG
>JACQHZ010000329.1 GCA_016198745.1 Verrucomicrobiota bacterium | reverse complement strand
CCTTGTGAAAAATGCAGGCTGGGCTTATTGCGGCTGCCCTTCAGGTCCTGCCGAACTGAATCTGCCCTGCTGTGGAGACCGTCCCGCCGGTTTGGGGGGATTGACCTTGCTCGACCGGGGCGATTTGATTCCAGGCGTCGCGGATTTCCATCACCAAACGTGTGATCCGGAAGATGGTGGTGGCATCGGTGGCGGGATTTTTGGTGAGATTGACCTGGGTGAGCGAGGAGTAAAAGAATTCATAGAGGCCGCGAAGCCGCTGGGCGACTTCGCCGCCCTTCTCCATATTCAGGCTGTTATTCAACTCCGTGATGATGTTCTGGGCCCGGATGATGCTGTTGTGAACGGTTTCCATTCGCTTCAACGGGTCGGGTTCCGAAAAAGCATCCTGCGCGGTGCGCAGGAAGCGGATCAGACCGTCGTAGAGCAAACCGATGAGTTGATGGGGTGTAGCGGTCATAACTCGATTCCTAAGGTAAGGGTCAATGGAAACGGGAGGCGGCGTGAATTTCATGGGGACCAGGCATTTTCATTTTGTCGAAACCGCAGCCGTCTCCATGCGCGACTGAATGGTCTGAAGCAATTTTTCCGCAAAGGCGCCGTGTTCCTTCAGCCAGGGGACAATTTTCAACTCCAGCGTGTCGGAAAACACCACCACATCCAGGGATTCCAGCGACTGCCGCGCGGTGTCCACTGCGTTTTGGATGTCCAGAATTCGTGCGGTGAGATTCGCTTCGGAAAACTTCTCATCTTCGACGCCGGTCATGGCCTGGATCATCAACAGCTTGGGCGTGAACTGCAGCAATGGCTTGAGCGATTCCAACACGGAACGCCAGTCCTTGAGAACATCCTGGGGAAGCTCGATCAGGCAGTCGGTGGAGAGTTCCATCGCTTCATCCCCAAGCGCGCACGCGGATTCCGCCTGATGCCGCAGGACGACCAGAACCAATTCCTCAACCGGGCAGGTAGTGACTTCGACACGTTCCGCGGCGGAGAAAGCGAGGTCCGACGGAGGATTGACGCAGTCCACATCCTTTCCATCCATGCGCACCGACTGGATGGCGCGACCGCCTGTCAACAGGTGATCGCCGCAAAACTGGCAAAACGCCTCAAACCCCGCTCCGTCAAGCGAATCGGGGGGCGTCGCGGGTTTATCGTCAATAAAAAGGTTCATGACGGATCGGGAGCAGAAACAATAAACGAAAAGCGGCTAATCCCGCTGCATCTGGAGGAAACTGAGGATGTTATTGCTTACCGCCTGATATTGTTCCAAGGCGGTGAAGGCCGCGATCAATTGTTCCTCCCTGCTCGCCAGCAGGGTTTCCATGGACTCAATGCTGTCGTCGATGCGATCCTGTTCCGTCGCAATCGTATCGGTGCGCGACGTCAGCAGGCCGCTGGCTGCGTCAATCTGCGTGTCGAGATACGAATCGAGATCGTTGCTGAGGGTCGTCAAAATGCTCTCCACCTCGTTCGGGTTGGTTGCAATGGCGGTGGCGAACTTGGCGGTGTCGCTGAAGGTGAGCAGATTGTTGTCGCCGCTGCCGACCACGCCGATGTCTTCCAGCATCCGATAGGTCCCGCTGCTGAGACTCTCTCCCGCGATCCGACGCAGGTCGCCGGGTATGCTGCTCACGGTGGAATCGCCGATCAAAATGCTCGACGAAGCCGCCGGATCGTAGTCCTCATCTGCATCCGGCGCCGTCATGTAGCTCTTGATGATGTTCTGAACCGAGTTGTACTGATCCACGAATCCCTGAACTTCCGATTGAAACCTGGACGTGTCGGTGCCGACGGTGAAGGTCGTGGTAGCGGGGGCGCCGCTCTTGAGCGCCGTAATGGTCAGCCCTGTGACGCCGCTCTCCGTCTCGGTGATGATCGCATCGGTGCTCTTGCGCACGGAACCGCCGTTCACGGTAAACGTGGTATCCTTGCCCACCGTCGTTTGCGACGCGGCGCTGGTCAGCTTGAGGCTGCTCGCAAAATTGCTGCTGCCATCGGCCACCGAGATGCCTATCGAACCGGTTGTTTTCGAAGTCAGAACAATCCGATCCTCAATCGAATCGTAAGTCGCATAAACGCCCGCCGTGGATGCTGTGATCCGATCCAAAACGTTCTGAAGCGTGTCCACGTCCTTGTCCACATTGACGCTCACCCCGTTGACCGTGATGGTCCCCGTCGTCAGTCCGGCGAACCCAGCGACCCGGCTGCCCGCCGTGCCGATCACCTTGGTGGTGTCAATGGTGCCCATCGAGGTGAGGCTGGTGGTGGTGATGGATGCGGGAGTGGGCGTGTAAAGACGCGAGCGCGAAAGGAAATTACTGGTGTCGTTGGCGCCCCCCAATATAAGGTTCGGTCCGCTTGAGGTCAGCGTGATGGTGTCGGGCCCCGCGTTATAGACGCCCGTCACCACGCCGCCCGTTGCCGCCGAAATTTTTGCCAGCGCGCTGTTGACCGTGTCGGTGCCGTCAATGGTGACCGTGGCGCCATTGACCGTGAACGTCCCCAGCGTCAACGAGGAACCGTAAGCGGCGTCCGCGTTGAGAAGCGCGGTTGGATCAATGGCGCTGGCGACCTTGTCGCCGACCACCGTGCCGCTTTTCAGCGCCGTGGCCGTGGCGAGATCGGTGATATCAATCTTGTAGGTGCCGGAGACCGCCGAAGTGGTGGCAACCGCGGTCGCCACCGTCGCATCGGAGGATGTCGCCGCCTTGGAATCATAGAAAATCGAATCCTTGAGATTGGCAATCTTGGTCTTGAGCGTGCTCAGCGAGCTTTTGATGGCCGAGATGGCGTCGCTCTTGGTGGTCAGAATGGACTTCTTATTCTGCAAATTCGTAACCGGAAGACGCTCGACATCCAAAATGCGCTGGATAATCTCATCGGTATCCAGTCCCGTCATCAGCCCTGACAATCGGATGGTGCCAGTAATCATGGAAATAATCGCAGCAAACAATTTGATTCAACGCTACGCGCTGTTGCATACTCCATCGGCAAAACCATGTCAACCTTTAGAGGAAAAATATGAGGGACAGGGGTTCAAAGTTCAGCGGTTCAGGGTGTCGGGGTTGAAGGGACTGAACCTAAAAACGGGCAACCGTTGAACCGTGAACCTGGAACTTTTGAACCATGCCAAAATGCCCAGCGATGCGCTTAACTCGTGCCATTCACCTCTGAACCTCTGAACCCCTGAACGCTGAACCCTTGAACCCTTCCCTCAGTCGCTGGGCGTTGCTGGACCCCAGTCCGGAACACGAGGACTTCACCCTGCGCCAACTTCGGCTGACGTTGGAACGCTTGGGGCATGAAGTGCGGACCATCCGCCTCGTGCGCGGCAAGGAACTCAAGCCTCCCGACGAAATCGCTGCGGTGTTGCGCCCTTTTTCCCCCCAGCGCCTGGTCTGGACCTCAACGGCCGCGTTGCCGTATTTCGACCTTTGGAGCGGCGCCCCCTGGCGATCCGTTCCCAAAATCGTTCTGTGGTTCGATGAACCGGTGACCCGGGTGGAGTGCATCGGCCTTGGCGAGGTGATGAAGCGGACCGCAGGGCGGTCTGATTTTCTCCACGGCATCTGGGACGGCTACTGGCGTGAAGAAGCTTTGCGACGATGGGGAATCCATTCGCGCCCCATTCATCTCGCGGCGGACGAGGTGGAATACCGCCCTCCGCCGTCCTTCGTGACTCACGTTTCTCAGGAAAAAATCGTTTTCATCGGCATGCTTCACAGCGCCGAGAGCATCGCCAAACTGGTGGAACCTCTCTCCCGCGGACTCAAAGCCCTGGCAACCGCCATCCGGGTTCGTCTGGATGAGGCGGTCCGACACTCGGACATGGGCTGGACGAGCGGGGAGATTCCATCCTGGGACATCCTGTGGCGCGACGCAGAAACGGAATTGCAACCCAAGGAACGTTGTCTGGTTCCCATCGAATGCCAACGCGAACCGCTGGCGCTTTGCAGCATGCGTTATGCGGCATGGGCCATGGCAAAAAACGCGGTCCGCATCCGCATCCTTCGAAAAGCGCTGGCGATTGCTCCGCTCCTGGTTTTCACCGAACAAAAACACCTTGGCCATGCCAGGGAAGCGGAATGGCGCGGGCTTCTCGGCGAACCGGGGTCCCATTTCCGTGTGGTTGATACTTCGGGGATGAATGCCGAGCGTCTGGGCGATCTCTATCATCATGGAATCATCCACATTCAGGCCACCGATCCTCAATCGGTCAGGGGCGGAATTCCGTATCGCGTCTTTCAAACCGCCGCATCGGGAAGGGCGCTGCTTACCGATCTGCGGCCGGAACTCATCGGGTGCTTTGAGCCTGGCAAAGAGATTCTCGGATACTCTTCCGCGGACGACTTCGCGCGGGAATTGAGCGCCGCCCTGGCGGATCCGGATCGGTTGAACGAAATCGGCCGGGCGGCCCGCAGACGCTTTGAACGGGAACACACCTGGAGACATCGGCTGGCGACCATGGAAAGCTGGATTGCCGAAGGAGGCTCGCGAAAACAACCTCAGAACTCCTGATCCAAAGGGGAAAACTCGGCCTTGCATTTTGCCTCATCCCATAGGCAAAATGACGAGGCGCATGTTTCATCCCGCCGTGGCGGGATGAAATATGCGGGCTAATATGCGGCCATGCAAAATCTGCCGGACACAGTTCGAGTTGAAACGGGGCGGGGCGGACTGCGGCGCGTGATGATCGGGACGCCGCAGGCGGAAGCGGAGATCTATCTGCACGGCGCGCATGTGGCGCGCTTTCAACCGCGTGAACAAAAGCCGGTTCTTTTCATGAGCGAGAAGAGCTGGTTCGAATCGGGAAAACCCATTCGAGGCGGCGTGCCGCTGTGTTTCCCGTGGTTCGGCCCGCGGCAGGATGGACGGCCTGGCCCGGGTCACGGATTTGCGCGGTTACTGGAGTGGGAACTTGCGACAGCGACGCAGACGAACGATGGCGAGGTCGAGATCGGCTTCCGCCTCGTGTCCAATGAGGCCACGCGCAGGGAGTGGAACGGGGATTTTGAAATGAATTACCAGGTCCGAATCGGCGCCGCCCTCGGCATGGAACTGCGGGTGCGAAACGCGTCGCGCCAACCGATGCGCATCGAGGAGGCCCTGCACACTTATCTGGCGGTGAGTGATGTGCGCAAGGTTCACGTTGAAGGGTTGGCGGGAACAACCTACATGGACACCGTCGGAACGCCGTGCATGGAAACCGAAGGCGCCGCTCCCATTTGCATCGCGGCCGAGACGGATCGGATTTACATGAACACGCGGGCGACATGCGTCATTCACGACCCGGACTGGAAGCGGCGTTTGATGGTGGAGAAAACCGGCTCGGACGCGACCGTGGTGTGGAATCCCTGGATCGCCAAGGCAAAGGCGATGCCCGATTTCGGCGACGACGAATGGCCGTTCATGTTGTGCATCGAAACCTGCAACGTCCGCGAACACCCCGTCACCCTCGCGCCCGGCCAGTCGCACTCCATGGGCGCCGTCATTCGGGCTGAAAACGTTCGCACGGCCAATCCGGCCGAATGACATTCCGAACCGCGGGAAGCACGCCAATTGAATCACGTTGGAGTGAAGACCGACAGCCCGAAGACTGTCGCCAGCCGGGGCGAGGTCTCGTGGAAACGGACAATCTCAGGGACGGTGTCCGCCACTGACGGATCACCCCGGGCGGCTCCAAAATCAAAATTCCCATCCTTTCGATCCAGCTTGATTTGTCGGTTGCATCGGGTAAATTCAGGGTATGACTTTTGAACTGGTTGACTTGGAGGATTTGGGGGAAAAAGCCCTCCTGGAATTCAACGATTGCATTGCTCAGACGAAACCCGGCTATTGCGTTGATTTTGATCAAGCAGTTGATCGTCTCGTGGGCAAGGTGGAGTTTGCTTACGGAGTCGCCGCCAAGCTTGCCCATCGAGAACCTACCATGGAAGGCACCGAAGCCATCTGGGCGAAAATGGTCTCGATCTGCGATGAAATTGGCAAACAAATCAAGGATTTGGAGGGACAGCATCCGTCCTGCAAAGCTTCCTTCGACCGGATTTTGGATTATCGGAACGCAGCCTTCAAACGGCGTGAGTTGCATTCGTGATTTCGAGAAAACAGGTTGCCGAATTGGTCCGCTGGTACTCGGAATTTCATGGCGCCATCGATCCCTTTGCCCCGGAAATTCTGAAGGCCGAAAAAGCCTTTTTCGAGAAATTGAAGTCTCTCCACGCGGCGCATGCGGCGGATTTGAAATAACGGGCGGCTACGACTTCCTTCTTGGCGTGGTCAAGATATTTGGCCGGATTCTGGATGCGGGGGGCTTCATGCCGGGATCTTTCGCACGGTGACAACCACCCGGGTGGGTTCCGCGAGGAACTCGGCGGGCGGGTTGCCGTTCTTCGCAAGCTCGGTCTGGGCGATCTGGATGCCGACGCCAAAGCGTTGAACCAGTCCGAGCACTTTCATGGCGTCGGCCAGATTGGGATTGCGGTAATCGTTGAGGCCCGGCTGTCCAAAGTTTTCGCATGTGACCGCGCCATAGGGGCCGCCGGGGCTATGCATCTCGATCCGGTCATCGAACCAATAGACGCGGCATGGGGCGTTCGTGGATTCGTAGGTGCGGTGCATCACGGCATTGCGAATCAATTGCTGGAGCGCGAACTTGGGATAAAGGCTGCGGCGGATTTCGCGGTCGGCGCCGGTGATGTCCACCGCGGTACGGTTATGCGCGTCAAGCTTGTCGTCAACGCGCTGCACCATGGCGGCCAGCGGGCCTTCGCAGCGCGCCTCATCCACAATCGGATCGGCAAACTTTGTTCCGGCAATTCGCAGGAATTGCAGATAGGCCCCGGGCAGATGGAAACGCGGGTCGCGGGCCAGGGCGAGCAGTCCGATCAAGGTTGGCGTCGGTTCGTCGGCGCTAACGACCATCCGGCAAGCGGCCAGCCGCTGTTCGTAGCTGCGCGCATTGGCCGCCACAATTTCAGGCGCGAAAGCCCCGGGCAGATAGATCTCTTCGAATAGCGTCCGGCTCAGTTCGGACAAGGGACATGAATAAATCGGGTGCACGTCGTACGGTTGATCGCGATGGCGTCGGCGCTCGTTCAATATCCGCTCATCCTGCGCCGTCGCCACTGCGCGGCGCGAGCCAGTCCTGATCCAGATACGGCCGCGATAACGCACCGGCGGCGCGTCGGCGGGCAGCACAGTGATGATGGCCATCTCGGACCCGCGCAAGCTGCGCTTTTCAACCGTGATGGAGGGTGGCGGCAACGTATTGCCGTCCGTCTTGATGTCCGCAAGTGTTCGCAGGAGGTCGTCGGTTATGGGCAATCCGGAAGGGGCGCCAGTATCCTTGGCGCCCACAAACAGCACCCCCGGCTGGCGGTGGTCGGGCAAGTCATTGGCGAAGGCGCACACTGCTTGGCGTCCCTTTTCCGGGGCATCGCCCTTCCATGTTTCTTTACGCTCCGCTAAATCGGATTCTGTGTCATCGAGGAACTTTTCCAGTTCGGCGTCTGAGTATCGCATCATCACGCTCATAGTCTATCAGAGGCTGACGTTTTAAGGCGAGCAAACGATTTTTCAACGGCGGCCACAACCTCCTTCTTGGCGTGGTCAAGGTGCTTGGCCGGGTTCTGGATGCGGAGCGGCTCGGCGTCCGGTTTGTCGAGCGGATTCCACACGATGTAGAGCCAATAGGTGTCGCCAAGCTGCACCGCTTTATACCATTCGTTGGTCGTGAGGCGGATGGGTTTGACGCGTCTGCGGCCCTTCACTTCACCAATGGTTTCAGACGGCGTGGGATGGGCGGGTAAATTCAAATGGCGGTCGTGCGTGCAGGCTAGCCGGATGCGGGCGGATTCAACCAGCAAGCGAAGCTGGTCCGCGTTGGCGAGCCGCACTTTCGCTTCGGCGCTCGCTGAGGTGCCGGCGAGGGCGGCGGCTTCCTCCAGCGAGATCACCGCTTCGTCCAGCGTGCCATCCGGCAGGCGGACGCGGCACTCGAAGCCCTTGCCGAGCGGGCGCGTCGCTTCCAAGATAACGGGGACATCGAAGTGTCCGGGCAAGGACACCTGCTGCCCGATTGGAAGCGTGGTCATTTCGTCGGTCATTCGTGGATTGTGGGAGAATACCTGACCACGCGGGAAAATGCAGCAAATGAAAACTCCCCAGCGTCCCGGCTATTAACCGGATTTCGCGCTTGTCATGCGGCGCGCTTTCCGACACATTCTGCGCCCGCAGCGGCGGTCCAATTCCCGGCTGGACGCGCTGCCTGACAGTCTGCGCACGAATGCCGGGAGCGAGAAACGGATTCCACCATGAGCACGATCAAACTGCCCAAGAATTTTGTCAGCATGTACCCGCACAAGTTCCCGAAGGGCAAGGCCCAGTACCTTCGCGGCAAGCGCATCCTCCCGAAGCCGATCACCGGCAAGGAGAAGCTCCCGGACCTGATTGACAACGTGTTTCTCGCCTACAACGCGGCGCGGCTCCACGAGGCCTGCGATCTTTTTTCGACCCGGATGCTCGCCGGCCAGACCACCACGATCGGCGTGAGCGTGGCAGGCGCGCTCACTCCCGCGGGACTCGGCGCGTCGGCGTTCAT
>JACQHZ010000328.1 GCA_016198745.1 Verrucomicrobiota bacterium | reverse complement strand
TGGGAGGGACGTCCCGCCATGGCGGGATCGCGTCCGTGGGATCAAGGGGGAATTTCCCATCAACCCACGGCCACGACAAAGCGTGGCCCTCCAGGATTGAGTTTCCGGAGGTTCCCATTTGCTTCCTTTGAGTTTTTGACGCCACGTGAAACCGCTTGCCCCGTACCACGGGGTGGTTAATCTTGGTGGTAAAAAGTCAGAGCAACCCGATGGACCGCCAAACCCCTGAACCCTGAACCGCTGAACCTCTGAACCCCTGAACCCTGACTGCCACGTTGATTTTTGGGAGAGCGCCTTCGGCCGCCGGCTGCTGGGCTACGCGCTTATTGTCATCACGCTGGCGGTTTATTGGCCCGTGCGAAATTTCGAGTTCATTCATTATGACGATCCCGGGTTCACCTATGAGAATCCGAATCTCAAGGATGGCGCGACCTGGAAGGCGGTGCGATGGGCGTTTTCTGCGGACATGCTTTTTGAAGAGGAAAATTCCGATTACTGGCAGCCGGTCACGTGGTTGTCGCGGATGCTGGACATGGCTTGGTTTGGACCGGAGCCGGGCATGCATCACCTGATGAATCTGGCGATTCATATCGTCAACACGCTGCTCATGTTTTACGTGCTATGCGGTATGACGCGCTCAGCGACGCGCAGCGCAGTGGTTGCGGTGCTTTTCGCGATTCATCCGCTGCACGTGGAATCGGTGGCGTGGGTCACGGAGCGGAAGGATATGCTCAGCGGGTTGTTCTGGTTGTTGACGATCTGGGCTTACGCCCGGTACGCGGCCCTTTTGCGCGCGAAACCGGATGCGCCGGCATGGTCGCGCTGGTGGCGATACGTGTGTGTGCTGGTCTTGCACGAGCTGGGGTTGATGTCCAAACCGATGAACGTGACGCTGCCGTGCGTGCTGCTGTTGCTCGACTACTGGCCGCTGGGGAGGTGGCGGCTGGAAAGTGGATGGTGGATGATGGATAATGGATCGAGTCTCGATCATCGACAGAGCGGGGTGAAACAATGGCGGGATTTTCTCCGAAAAGGAGTGCCGCTGATTCTCGAAAAAGCACCTCTCCTGGCACTTTCCGCCATTTCGAGCCTGCTGATTGTGGGCGGGCTTGGGAAATTCCTGGAACAACCGAGCGGTTGGACCATGTTTCAGCAAGTGCCGGTTTCCTACACAACCTACCTGATGCGAACCGTGTTTCCCCACAATCTGACCATTGCTTATCCGAATCCCGGTCAATGGCCCTGGCCCATGGTGGCGGGCGCGGTTGTTGTGCTCGGTCTCATTTCCTGGGTGGTGCTTCGAACCATTCGACAACGGCCGCATCTTTTTGTGGGGTGGTGCTGGTTTTTGGTGACATTGATTCCCGTGATCAACCTCAACGACATTGCCGGCGCAGATCGGTTCACCTACATGCCGTTGACCGGGTTGTTCATCATGGCGGCCTGGGAAATACCGGCTTGGTTTGCGAAGGAAAGACAACTACGGGTGATGCTCGGCATATTAACCATCGGGGTCATTGTGGGATTGATGGTCGCCAGCATGTTGCAATTGTGTTATTGGCGCAACACGCGCAGCCTTTTTGAGCGAACGCTTCAAATTTACCCGGATCATGTCATCGCGCATATGCTGCTGGGCGATTTGCTCAAGCACACTGGGAAGCCGGCGGAGGCCATCCCGCATTATCAGCGTGTGTTGAGCACTCGACCTGGTGTGATTGAAGCGCGCGTGAAACTGGCCGGGGCGTTGGCCGCCTGTGACCGGACTGATGAGGCGATGACTGAATACAGGGCGGTCATGTTTCCAGCACCGGAAGCCGCGCAGGCGCAATTTGAACTCGCTGCGCTTCTGGCGAAACAAGGCCAGACAGCGGAAGCCATCCGGTTCTATCGCGAATCGTTGCGCCGCTGGCCGGACCGCCCGGAAACGCTCAACAACCTGGCGTGGGTCCTGGCGACAGACAAAGATGCCAAGCTGCGCAATGGGACCGTGGCGGTCCGCCTGGCCGAACGCGCCTGCCGGTTGACCGATTACAAAGACGCAGCTTCGCTGGACACGCTGGCGGCGGCTTACGCGGAAACGGGCAGGTTTGACGAGGCCGTGAAGACCGCGCAAAAAGCCCTCTTGACGGCAACGGTGCCGGGTGATCATCAGATCGTGAGCGAGATCCGGGAACGCCTGAAGCGGTATCGAACGGCGCAGAGCGCCGCTGATGCGCGCGGGAAAACCAAGCCGCCCAGGCGATGATCCGCCAAGGAACGCCAAGCGGGGGGCAGGTCCATCGGCGTCATTGTCAACGCCGCCGCCCTGGCGACGATGATCCCCAAGGGATCACAGGCGGAACGTCGCCCTCCATGCCAAATCCAGTCCGGAGGGCGTTGCTCCGTCAACGCCAAGCGGGGGGCAGGTCCATCGGGGCGTTGTTCCATCAACGCCAAGCGGGGGGCAGGTCCATCGGCGCCATTGTCAACGCCACTCCCCCCACGGCACCGATGGAGGACGCGGTTTCACTCGCGCCACCGGAGGCGATGATGATCCCCAAGGGATCACAG
>JACQHZ010000340.1 GCA_016198745.1 Verrucomicrobiota bacterium | reverse complement strand
GAAACGGTCTTTCGAAGGAGTTTCAAAACAGGTTCTAAGAATCCAGCGCCTTAACTTCGCGCCTTTCAGGTCTGCCACACCTCCCCCAATTCCTGTCGCTTCGGGTCGCCTGATTCCAGGATCACTCGCCGGGTTTCTTCGGCTTGGGACGCGCAGCCTTGGGATCGGGTTTGCGCTCCAGTTCGACGCTGGTCTGAAGTTCCAGGGATCGCGCGTCGAACTTCAATAATTTTCCATGAGACACGATATAGACAAAACCGTCTGCCACGCTGATGGCCGCGCCACCGGACGCCATCATCGCCCCGCCTCCGCCCATGGCGCCGCCCGACGGGAAACCGCGCTGCCCCTCCCCGCGCGCACCGTGGCCGCCCTGCCCCTGCGGTCCCTGTCCCGGAGGACCGGACTCCTCACCCGCGCTCCCGGCCGGACCGCCTTCCATTTTGGGCTTCGGCGAAAGCGAGGCGCTGGCCTGAAGGTTCAAGGTTTTATCATCAAACTTGAAAAGCTGGCCTTGCGAGACGACAAAGACCGAGCCATCCGCCACGCTGATGGCCACACTGCTGTTGCCGCTCATCATTCGCTGCATCATCATCCCCTGGGGTCCCATTCCACATCCCTGTTGCGACCCTCCCCATCTGGATGAAGCGCCCGACGGACGGTCGCCTTCGGTTTCCTGCGCGCACAGCGCCTGAGCAACGGCGAGGATGCAGACCGCCATTGCGAAGGATGGGGATTTTGATTTCAGGGACTGCATGGAGCCAATCTGGCAAGGTTTCCCATTGAAAACAAGACCGATTTCTGCGCCAGGTCGGATTGCGCGCAATGATTGTTTCCGATCCTTTTCGAACGCCTGCTCGTTATCGTTTACCGGGCTTCAAGGGGCAACTCCCCCACTGTGACAATCACATCGGCAAACTGACGGGTCTTGCCAATGATTTGCGCATTGACCTCATCGCTGCCGGTGGTCCAGGCAACCGCCTCTTCCATCGTATTACCGAGACCCAACCGCCGTTGGATTAATCGTTTGACCCGCACTTCATCGTCAACTTCGACGTACCAACTCTCATCAAGAAGCTCGCGCACCCCGCCCCAGCCATCCTGCGGATGAAGCAGGTAATTGCCCTCGGAAATCACCAGATCGACATCCGGAGATACAACTCCTTCGGCCGTTATGGATTCCTCGATTTCACGGTGGAACACGGGATGGTAAATGATCGAGTGCGGTTCGTTCCTGATCCGCTTCAGGAGCATGGTGTAGCCAAGGGCGTCAAAGGTATCAACCGCGCCTTTTCTTTTTGCACGACCCAGTTCACGCAACACCTTGTTGCTCAGGTGGTATCCATCCATCGGGACCAGCCGCGCCTTCGCGCCGAGTCGTTCGGCAGCCAACTTTGCCAGAGTGGATTTTCCGCTTCCAGGCTTGCCGACAAGACCAAGGAGCCTGCGCCCTTTCCCCAGCAGCAGGCGCGCGCGTTCAACCGCGGCATCCAATGAATTCAGCGCCCCGGCCATGGTGCAGGACCTGTATAGGTTGGCGACAAAATCCTGGTCAGCCGGGGCGCTTCGCAGCCACAGCTTGATGCGCGGTTGCAGGGGATTGTTTCACCTGCTGCGGAAGCGCGGCGGCGAGATTCGTGACGGGATTCGGCACATAGATGGCGTCCTTGTCGCACACCATCTCGCAAAGACGGCAACTCACGCATGTCTTTTCGTTCACCACCGCAATCTGAAAATGACCATCCGGCGTTCGCGGGTCCGGTTGCAGCGTGATGCAATCGAACGGACAAATATCCACGCAATACTCGCACGCCGTGCAGTTGTCGGGGATCACCTGCGCCTTGGGGATGTCCTTCAAAAGGACCCGGCTCACAAGGACCCCCTCCTGGTTCTGGATGCAGGAAACCGGACAATAAATCGCGCACACGCCGCACTCGATGCAACCTTCCGGATGAATCTGGAAGGTGACCTTTTTGCCGCCGGAGATCGTATTGGTGGGGCATTTCTGCTCGCAAACGCCGCAACTGATGCACTTGTCTGTGATGAAATAAGCCATGAATTGAGTGTTCCAATCTCAGAACCACTTTATCACCTCCTTGACCGTCCCGCAAGCGCGCTTTGAAATTCCCCGCAAAAAAGCTGTTTCATCGCGGCGAACAACAGGCGTTATTCCATGGGTATGCTGCGAAGAATGATTGCGAATGTTTGCTGATTTTCGGTGTTGTCGCTTCCGGGCGGGCATTCGACAGCAACCCAGTGTCGCCATCGCACATCACCCACGCTTCCTCATCCGGCTCCCAAAATTTCTGTGACACGTGTCACACAAATTTTGTAAAACCCAGGATCGGCTGTCCGGCATTTGGAGTTTGATTTCCCGTGCGATCCAGCGCCCCCCCGGTCGCTTCAGCGAACGGTCATCCGTAGCTGCCACTTGGCCGGGGCGGCCGTGGCCGCCAAGCGGCGCAACGGCTGCCCGTCACTGGACTTTTCGTTAGCTCAATGGCTCGAAGTCAGTTTTGAATTCATCCCCAGGACCAGACTCCCCATGACGGCAAGCGCAGCGCTGTACAGAAAGGCTGCCGGAACGCCAAAGGCTGTCCATAAGAAACCAACCATCACGCTCGACAAAAAATCTCCAACGCCGTTCACCGTCGCCAGAACTCCAAAGGCCATGCCGTGTTGTTCATCGGCAACCAGTTCCGCGCAAAGCGAATCCTCAAGCGTTTCCTCGATCGCCACATAAATCCCGCCGGACGCAAAAATCAGGGCGAACGTCCAAACGCTCACCGGCAAAAAAATGATCTCCAGCGACATCACCGCCGCGAGAAGGTAACCGCCGGCCAACAACCGGCGTTTGTCGAAACGATCCGCCAGCCAGCCTGCAACCAATGAAAAAGACGCGTAAAGGATGTTGTGCAGCACGTAAAGACCGACCGCGATGCTTGCGGCCCTGGCGGCGCCAAGAACCGGCGTCAACTTCTGCGTGGCCAGCAGGATCAGCAGCGTGTGCGCAAAATCGCCTGCGCCAAACAGGCCGATCGCCGCCAGAAACCTGCGGAAACGGGGCGGCAATGCGCGAAGGCTTTCGCCAAATGAAATGTGCGGCACGGGTTTGCGTTCCTTCTCCTGCACCGCAAACGCAATAAGCAAGGTCGCGATGAAACCGGGAATCAGCGTCAGGGCAAACAAAGAAGGGTAATGATGATTCAGCGCGCCGAGCAGAAAAAACGCGCTGGCCGGCCCCACGATGGCCCCGCAGGTGTCCATCATCCGCTCAAAACCGAACGCGCGTCCATAGGCATGCTTGTCCACCGACCCGGCGAGCAGCGCCTTGCGGATGGGAGTCCGCACGCCGCGCCCCAGCCATGCCGCCGAGCGCGCGACAAGGATATGCCAGGCGCTCGAAGCCAGGCCAAACGACGCGGTGCCCAGTGTCGTCACCAGATAACCGATCACCGCGATGGGCTTTCGCCGCCGGAGCCGATCTGTGTAATAGCCGGAGGCCATCTTGGCGAAACTCGACAATCCATCCGAAACGCCCTCGATCAAACCGAGCCAGGCGGCGGCCACCCCCATCGTGGCGAGAAAGGCCGGCATGACTGTTGTGGCAATCTCGTGCGACCAGTCGCTGAAAAGCGACGCCAGACCGATCCCCAACACCGTCCGATTCAGCCAGCTAGGTTTTGCGATGAATCTCATTCTTCACGCGAATTTGAAATATCCGGCGCACGCTCTCTCCATCGGCGCAACGCCTCCGCTACAACAGCGGTTGGGGTTTGCCTTCGCGTGACGCCTTTTCGCCGGCAACGAGAATCGCGATGACCTTTCGCGCCGCCTCAGCGGTGATTTCCAATGGTTCCCCGAACAAGAGGTGATTGGCCACGTTGGAATAAAAGGGGTTAAAGCTTGCGTCGGTCGAAGGCGGTAGCGCGGGCAGAGATTCCTCGCGCCGTAACAGATCATCTCCCACCATCGCCACCTTGACGCAGTGTTTTTCGCCCCAGGGCGGGGCCGACTCAATCCCGCCGCGTGTGCCGAGGATTCGCCACCATGGTTTCTCAACGGCGGAGAGGCTCGACAGCTCAAACGAAGCGGACTGCCCACCCTGATAGCGCACCAGGAAAAGTCCGTGATCTTCGGTGGTGACATGATGCCAACGGCGTTTGTGCAGGAAACCATCAACGGAGACAACGGGATGCGGCATGAGCCGGTTGATCCAGAAAAAGAAGTGCGCGCCCCAGTCGAACATGAGACCGCCGCTGATCGTTTTGTCGTCGCGCCACCAGGTGCCGCGCGGCCGGTTGAAACTTCCCATGCAGCATTCGATTTGAAAAACGTCGCCGATCTGGCCGCTGCGCACAATGGCTTCGATCCGCAAAAAATCGGGGTCCCAGCGGCGATTGTGATAGACCGTGAGCATGGACCCGCTTTGTCGAGCGGCGGCGATCATGGCGTCCGCCTCCGCAAGGTTGAGGACAAATGGCTTTTCCATGACAAGATGTTTGCCGGCTCTCGTCACTTGCAGCCCCACCGATCCGTGGACGTTGTGCGGGACAATCGCGGTGACCCCGTCCACATCCGGATCGCGCAGCAAATCGTCCATTTTCTGGTACGTGCGGATGCCGGGATAATCCTTCCGGGCGGCCTCCAGACGGGCGGCGTCCAGTTCGCAGACGGCAACCGGTTGGATGCCGGCCATTCCGGCGCTCTTGAGATGGTGCTGTCCCATGTTGAATGTGCCGCCGTAACCGATGGTGGCCCACCGAAGACGACGGGTCGGAGCCGGCCAGTTTCCAGCCGCCCAACGCGTCGCCCGCACGATCAACCGGGAAATCATGGGATTCTCGAAGGCGCGATGATCGTGGCCGATCGCGAGGTAGCACACCCGCCCTTTCTCATGAGTTTTGGTGTAGGCAAGGGGGATGGTTTGCCCCTGCCAGACGCCGGTGAGGAAAATGTCCGCGCCCGCATCCACCTCGCAGCGATAGAATTCATCAATCACCTCAAAAGGGGGCAGCCCCATGACCAACGGATGTTCTCTTGCCGATATCGTGACGGGGTAGAGATGCGGGTTGGGTGCGTGCGCCAAAAACCGACTGCCAATCATCGCACGATAACCTGTGTTTTCATGAAAGGAATCATTGGCGCAATGAATGCCGAAAAACCCCTTGCCGGCTGCAACAAATTTCACGAGCGACCGCTCCTGTTCCTCCGTCAACCCGTCGCCCTGGGTGTAAACCACCAGCGCGTCGAGGGCGTCCAGGGATTTCAGGGCGTTGCGGTCGGCGGTCTGCTCAACCGCAAAGAGGCCGGAATCACGAAAGAGCGCGGGTAAAAAACGGGCGGCATAATCGAAGTCGTGATATCCGCCCCCGGTGAGTACGAGGATTTTGGAAGAAGGCATCATGATGCTCCGCATCATTCCAGCGAAAATCGCTTCCAGTCAATCTGTTTTATGCCGCCCCAATCCGGGTCGGCGCATCTTCGTCTGTTGCTTTTTCGCTTGGAATTCGGACGGGCAAACGGGATATGAGAGGCATGACAACCCTTGCGGGCCTCGCGCATAAGAGCGAGCCGACGATCAACCCGGCGCCGAAACCGGCTCACGCATGGATCTGATCAGCCATATCGCTGAAATGACGGCGCCGCCTGCGGAGGTTTTCACCGTCGTCTCCGATCTGGCGGCGTGGCCGCGCTATCTGCCGCACTATCGCTGGATTCGTGTGACGGAGAATCATCCCGACCATCAGGTAATGCGAATGGCTTGTTATCACGGATGGATTCCCGTTGATTGGCTGACGCGGTTTCATGCGGATTCCGCAACCAAGGAGCTTCATTTTGAACACCAGAACGCTCTCACGCGGGGGATGCGCGTCGTGTGGCGGCTCGAACCGATTCGCGACGGCGCCGCCACGCGCGTGACCATCCGCCACGACATGGGGCCGGTGGCTCAGCGATGGGGCGATTTTATGTCGGAACGGATTTTCGGGCGGTTTTTCATTCACCCCATGGCCGCGCGCACATTGGAAAGCTTCGCAGAGCATTTCCGGCGAAAAGCGGCATCCGCCCCGCCATAAGCCCATCGGTGGGACATGAACCATTCACATCATAAGGCTTTCATGAACCAAGGCATTTATTCCATCAAACGCACAACGCCCTATCATTTTCGCGAACACACCAACGAGCTGGTGATGGATCGTTCCCATGCGGAAGCGTGCGAGGTGTTCGTCACAATCATCCAACCGGGCAAAACCACCCCGCTGCACAAGCACGACGACGCCGAGCAGGTTTATTTCGTCCTCTCAGGCATCGGCCGCATCGAGCGGGGGCAAAAATGCCGGACGCCTCAAACCATTCGTCCCGGCGAGGTGGTCCATATCCCGCGCGAAACGTATCACAAGGTCTCCTGCGCCGGAAAAAAGACGCTCAAATATCTTGTCGTGGACGTTTTCCCCGGCGGACGGCCGGAAGCCGAACCCACCTGGCATTCCCACGTCGCAGGGGTCGCTCAATGGCTCGGAGGTCGGCTCCGCAAAAAGGGCCGCGGATTCCGCCTCTGCGACGTCTGAAAATTCAACGGTGCGGGCCGTAATGGGTGCATTACCTGCATCTCGGCCTTTTCCCCCAACTCGGGCAGGCGACCCTCCAAACGCGCAACCCGACGGGCGTCCCGCTCGGCGATTGACAGATGACTCGCCGCTCCGCTCACGGCCGAGCATTTTCCGTGTGGGGCGGCGCGTTCTTCCAAAACCCATCGGCAAAATCTGCCGCCCAAAAGTCGCCGAACCACCACACCTCCCGACGGTCTCCCCGGTTCATCACACCTGTCACCCTTTAGCGGTGATG
>JACQHZ010000339.1 GCA_016198745.1 Verrucomicrobiota bacterium | reverse complement strand
TCTTTGCGATAATCCTGCAGCCCGCGACGAACCATAAGCAACTCGCGCGCCAGCAAGCGTGTCTGGCATTGTTTGCTCGCACTCAGAACCTCGGACATCGGCCACTGACCGGCGCGCGCATGGATTTTTTTCCACGCCTCCAACCGCTCGGGCTTGGCCAAGCGATGCACGTGGAGAAAGTTCTGGAGCTTGCGCCACGTAGCCGTCTGGAATGCCTGCGGCGTTGGGAATTGCAACACAAAATCCCAACTGCTCCCCACAAGGGGGACAAGTCGGCGAAGTCCAATTGCTGAATAATTCCAACGCCTGCGGATAATACTGTCCCAACGCATGCTGCAACTGGTTGGTCAGTTGATTCATCTGCGCGATAAAACCCTGTTCATCACGTGTCAGTACTTGCAGTTTGCGCGTCAGAGCATCTTCACATGTCAACGGCTTCCAACGCGGATGATGGAGTCGCAACGCTTCTCCGAGCGCCCAGGCTTCACGAGCATCATTTTTGCGATCATTTCCGGAAAAACGCGCCGCCTCTCCCGGAAAACACCTGGCCGTGAGCGCGGCGGCAACGCATCCGTCCTCTGTCCACCACAGAGCGGGACGCCCGTTGGAACGCGCGTTTGCAAAATCCCGCCTTGGCGGGAGCAGAGTCGAGAAAAGGCCGAGAGGCAGGCAATGCACCCCATAGATGGTCGCCGCTCATTTCATGAACTCAAGGAGCTGGGCGAGGGTGGCCTTCATGCTCTTCCGGTGCACGATCATGTCAATCAAACCCCGCTCCAGCAGGAATTCGGCGGTCTGAAACCCCTTGGGAAGCTCTTCGCGGGTGGTTTCGCGAATGACGCGCCCCCCAGCGAAGCCGATCATGGATTGTGGCTCGGCCAGGATCACATCGCCCAACGAAGCAAAGCTGGCCATTACGCCAGCCATCGTGGGGTTGGTGAGGACAGAAAGGTAAGGCAGCCGCGCCTGGGCATGACGCGCCAGGGCGGCGCTGGTCTTTGCCATCTGCATCAGGCTCAGCATCCCCTCGTACATCCGTGCGCCGCCGGAGGCGCTCACGATGATCACCGGTAATTTTTTCTTCGTTGATTTTTCGATAAGCCGGGTGATTTTTTCGCCCACCACCGACCCCATGCTGGCCGCCAGAAAACCGAAATCCATCACCGCCAGCCCCACCTTGTGCTCCTGGATGGCTGTGAACCCCGTGATCACCGCCTCAGGCAATCCGGTCTCTTTCTGGTAGGCGCACAGTTTCTCGGTGTAAGCGGCAACGCCCTTGAACTTGAGCGCATCCGTCGAGGTCATGTCGGCGTCGGTCTCGGCAAAGCTGCCTTCGTCGGCAAGCCAGCCAATCCTTTCCTTCGCCGTGGCGACGAAATGATGCTGACATTTCGGACACACCTTGAACAAGGATTCCAGTTCCTTGTTGGTGATCATTTCGCTGCACCCCTTGCAGCGCGTCCACATGCCTTCGGGGATATCAACCATAAGTGTTTTCCGGAAATTTGAGGATTCGATTGGTCCCTGTTCCTCATTCGCCGCGCCTCACCGCGTTGGGGTCCATCCTGTGGCGGATGAATGAGATGTGCAGATTAACCCCGCGCCAGGGTTAAAACAAGAACGGAACGCGCCCCCGCCTCGCGCAAGATGCGGGCACATTCGCTGGCCGTCGAGCCGGTGGTCAGGACGTCATCCATCAGCAACACCCGTCTGCCAGCGACCACAGCCGGCCGGCGAACGGCGAAGGCGCCCCGCAGATTCGCCATGCGCTCCTCGCGATCGAGATGCGTCTGGGTTTCCGTCTGACGCACTCGTGTCAACACGCGACGATGAGCCGGAATTTTCCAGCTTCGGGCCAAAGCGTCCGCCAGAAACCATGCCTGATTGAATCCCCGTTCCCGCTCGCGCACCGGGTGGAGCGGCACCGGCAACACGACATCCGCTTCGGAACGATTGAGAAGCGGGTCAACGCCTTCGAGAAGCCAACTTTGCAGAACCCGCGCCCAATAGCCCTGATGCCCGTACTTCAAGGAATGAATGGCACGACGTACGACTCCCTGGAATCGCATCACCGCCATGGCCCGGTCGAAATGAAGCCTGATCTGTCCGCAGTTCGGGCATCGGAAATCCGGCCCGATGATTCCATGGAACGGCATCGCGCAGATGCTGCAATATGGCGGTTCGAGCCGGGGCGCGTCGGCAAAGCAGTCGTCACACAAGAAAGAAAACGCCACGCATCGCAGCGTTCCTCCGCACATTTGACATTGCCGCGGGTAAAGCAGATCGAGCGCCGTTCTGCCAAAACCGAAAAGCGCATTTGCAAACGTGCGTGTCGTCATGCCGGCCTTTTTCCCGGGGGCGCTTCATCTCGTCTTCCCATCCACCACATCAATGCCCCGAACTGGAGAACCAACGGAACAAGCGCCGCCACACCCTGGCTCAGGTCGCCGCCGCCCATCATCCACGTCGGCCCTCCGCCCGCGCAGCGTGTCAGTTCGCCGTTCCACTGCAACGCGAAAATCCATCCGCCATGCAATCCCATGGCCAGGTAAAGATTGCCGGTGCGCTCAAGCGTCCAGCAAAGCATCCATGCCGCGAGCATCAACACCAGGCATCCGCCGATGATTTCGCCTGGATCGGCAAAGCGATGGAAAGCCATCGTGAGCAGTTGAAAGCCCGCGCTCCCGTCCGCCACCGGCAGATCCTCGACACGCGCCGGTTTGACGTAGTGCACCGCCGGGAAGATCGTCATATTGAGCGCCAAAGCCCATTTGCGTCCAATCTCCCGCCGGCACAACTGATAAAAATAACCGCGGAAAAAAAGTTCTTCAAGTCCTGCGACAAAAATCGCCGTGAAGAGGACCCGGCAAAAAACGGCGAGACATCGGCCCGCGGAGGGCAGGCACTCGATTGTCCCCTGTCCCAACGCGACAACCGTCAGCGCAAATCCGCCCATGAAAACCAGACTTGATCCCGCTCCCACGCCCAAAAACAGCGCCGCCCGCTCCGGCCTCAATCCCAGGGCCTCGGTGGAAAGAAATCCGGATTGTTTGAGCAACCACCAGATTCCCAACAGAAGCTCCGCCTGCAGCACCCGGTTGAAATAACGGTGAAACGGATGGCCTTTCAGATAATCGAGGCAGGGGCAGTTCCACGTCGCCGCCGCCGACTGAACCGCCAGGTAAAGCCACGGAGAAAGAACTGCGGCCAAAAGAACGCAGCCGAGAAAGAAAATGACAAATCGCGCAAGATGTCCCACAGCGTCTCATCCCAGGAGACTGTCGGACTTTGGCTTCGCCAAAGCCGCCCGTTTCCTAATAGAGTTTTACAGGTCAGGCAAGCAATGGCCTCAAAAAATCGTGATGCAGTTTGGCGGCCGTTTTCGAATCCATCCCGGGTTCCACGTCGCACATCACATTGATCCAGCCGTCAAATCCGGCCTGACGCAGCGCGGCAAAATAGGCGCGGAAATCCGTGCCTCCGGTCTCTCCCGGCAACACGCGCACCCAGTCCTTGCCGCACAACGGAATCTTCTGACGCGTCGAATACATGGGCGTCATCAAGGCGTAGTTCTGGACGTTTGCCCGGTGGACCCATCGCGCCAGACGCCGGATCGCCGGCTCAAAGTCGTTGTCTCCCATGAATCGGAGATGCACCGGATCGAAGATCAGTTTCACGTTCGGATGATTGAGTTTTTTCAGGCATTGCTCGCAGCGTTCCACGGTGTCGCACAGGGTGTTGATGTGCAATTGCATCGCAACCCGCATCCGGTTTTCCGCCGCCAGATTGGCCAGCTCCCGCATGGGACCGTAATCTTCGTCTGTCGTCATCGTGGCGCGCACGTCCAATCCGTCCAGCGTCTTCACCGTGCGAATGACGCGCAAGGCGTCCTCGCGGCTTTTCTCGTCCTTGATCAGCCCGGCGCAGGTTGAAAATACAACAGTGAGCTTGAGTCTGCGGACCTGGGCGCGGATTTCCTCCAGTTTTTCGGCGGGAGGAATCATCGGGTATCGCAACTCGATGCCGTCGTAACCCAGTTCGGCGGCCGTGTCCAGAAATTGAGGCAGCGTGATGGCGTATCCTTTCGAGGATTCCCACAGGCGTCCGGAAAGCGCGAGTTTCATGGAAAATGTTTCCTTTCAAATGGGGTTTATAAAGTCCCTTTCGGTGGGGGAGGGAGCGCAGCCTTGAAGATAAACGTCAAAACCTTGAGCGCAAGTTCCGTATAAAGAAACGGCTTGGCGACAAAATCGGTGCCGCCCATCAGCTTGGATTGAACCCGGTTTTCGAAGGTGGATAATGTGGTGAGGAACAGGACCGGCGTTGCCTGGTATGAAGCGAGCGAACGCAACTTGGTGCACAGCTCGAATCCCGTCATCTCCGGCATCTCGATGTCCAAGATCACGAGATCAAAACGGTTTTCGGGAAGCATCTTCCAGGCAGTCACCGGACTCTCCACGCAAAACGACCGGAGGTTGGCCTTTTGAAGCGCGTGGCTCACCGCGCGGCGCGCAATTTCATCGTCATCCACCACCAGAACGCTGACCTCCGGCGGCCTGCCGCTTTCGCCGCCCGCGTTCGTCTGGAACAGGGTGCTCATCAAATCAATGGCTTGTCCGGCGGTGCGCAGCGTGGATTGGTTCAGCCATTCCGTTTTTTTCTGGAGGTCCTGCAACAACGCCTCCAGCACCGCGGACAGTTGGGTCACCCGATACAGTCCTGCCAGGCTGGTGTTTCCAGCCATCGAGTGCGCCTTCTGGTAGAATTCTTGCAGCGAAGCGATGTCGCCCGTGTTGCGAACCACCGCCCGGAGCAACCGCCGCATCTCGTCAATGCGGGCGGGCGCTGTTTTGACGCAGGAACGCCACAGGTCAGCCTGGAATTGCACGTCGGAAGCCGCCGGATCAGCGGCGATTGGCGCCGCAGCAGGCAACGCCGCGGCGGGCGGAGCAGCAGCGGGCGGCGCCGCGGCAGGTTGAGCGCCTCCGAGACACTCGCGAATCATCTCGACCACCTTTTTGGGAGAGGTGTTCATCTTCGAGACCACCTGGGTTGCGCCCGCATCCCAGGCATCCTTGACCATGTTGCTCAAATAGGCGTTGGAAAACACGATCACCGGCGTGTCGCGCAACCCGCTTTTCGCGCGTATGTTTTTCAAGACGTCAACTCCGTTGACCTTGGGCAGCATCAGATCGAGCAGAACAAGGTCGGTCTGATGCTGATTGAGCCATTCGATGCCGGCCTCGCCGTCGGTCACCACATCTGCCTGGAAACCTTCCATCGAAAGTTTCTGGCGGTAAATGCTCCCGACCAGGTGGTCGTCTTCAATGATCAAAACATGTTTTTTCATTTGATCGCGGTTTCCAGGGCAAGTCTCACGCGGTCAATTTCTTTTTCAAGAATCGCGTATTCCTCCTGGGCGTGAGCCAGGTCGCCCCCGCGCCCCATCACCTCCAGTTTCAGCGCCGCCTCGACGGCGCGCTTGGCGTAAAAAGGCCCCACGTTTCCCTTCAGCGCGTGAGCCGTGCGTTCCAATGCCTTGCTGTCGGATCGGGCAATGGAATCGCGAATGGCGGTCAACTGTTCCGGACAGGCTTTAAGGAACTCTCCGACGATTTCCTTGAAAAACTCCTTGTCGCCGCCGACGCCGTCCAATGCCTCCTTGAGGTCGAAAATTTCGGTTTCCATTGAATTGTGTTTCCTTGTTATTGTTCAGGTTGGCAGGTTCACGGTTCACGGTTCACGGTTATCTTTTTCGTGCACAGCCATCCCATAAAAATTGGGAAAAGGGAGGGGGAAGCACACAGGGGGCAGGGAAGAAGGGAACCGGGGCG
>JACQHZ010000327.1 GCA_016198745.1 Verrucomicrobiota bacterium | reverse complement strand
GTTATCCGCGTCATCCGCGAAATCAGCGGTTAGTCTTCTGGTAAATCGTGAATCGTTCATGATGGCAGACTCCTCACTGATCACTGATGACCGCTGACTGATCACGGTCTATTCCTTGGGGGAAGCGCCGACAGATTTGTGGGTTGAGGACCGTGGCGCCCACCAACGGAGGTTTGCCGCGTTTCATTTGGCGCATGGTGAGAGTCGCCAATGAACGGGGCAACTCTTCCGAATACGCCACGCCCAGATCCCAGCGGGACATGGTGTAGTCGTCCAGGTTGTTTCCGCCCTGGTAGAAGAGCATAATTCGTGAACCGATGTCATAGATGGCCGGTGTGGCAATATGGTGTTCATCAAACGCCCCGGGAACTCCGGAACGCTCAAACAGCGGGGTGTCTTTCTTGATCCAGCCTGTCGCTGGAGAGGCGCTGTGAGCGGCGCCAACGCTCCAGTGGGTTCCATCGAAGCACTCCGACAGGAGAACATAATCGCGTCCCAATCGAAGTATCTGGTGCCATTCATAATAGCGGGAGTCGTAGCCTCCTGGCGTGCAGGACACTACCGCCTGTCCCGTTTTTGTCCAATGCAAACCGTCGGTCGATGTGGCCAGGCGAATGCCTGGAAGAACCTGGCCGGACCTGGTCCGATACGAATAGTACATATACCAGTTGTTTTCATCTTTCAGGACAGCCGCCTGACTCACATCCGTTTCATCTCCACTGGGCAAAAGGATTGGGACCTTATACCATGTGAAATGCACTCCATCCGTGGATCGCGCAAGATGAATGGAGTTGAGTCCGAGGCGGCCATCCCTGTCCGTACAGTCAGAACTTATGCCTGTCGTGTAGAGCCAATAAACCCCATCCGCGTAAAGCATGGAGTCGAGCCGCATGGAGACGTCATTATATTCGTTCGCCCCGGGGGAGAGAATCGGATGCGATGGATGATCAGTCCAGACGAACGGATTGGCCCGGTCTGCAGTTGCCCGTCCGATATAGGTTGCGATATAGGATACGGCCATCCCGACCGGGGAACAAGCACCGGCATAAAACATGATCAGTTTCGAGGCGTCATTCGGATCATTGAACACGATCGGCTCCTGAACCTGCCACTCTTTCCAGTCTTGGCTGATCCCAGAGTGCCGGATGATTGGGTTTCCCGCATATCGGGTCAGCGTCGTTTGAATCAGATCGTCGTAGGAAACAAGAAGTTTTGACATTGAACGCCTATTTGGACTCGGTGGAACCCACAGGCGATATAAAACTTCTGCCCTTTTTTTGAGCGCAGGAACAGACGACGCGATGGCCCCCCCGGCTTGTTCGCCAAATGCGCATGATGATCAACTCATTCGGGATCACTCCGCCGGTGGCGCCATCTTCAACGGAATCATTTTTCGAAGACGCGGAAGCCTCCCGCGCTCGAAGTATTGGATTGCCGCTCGACAGACAACCTTTGTGAAAGTGTCCATGGGGAATGGGTAGTAGGCGGGCCGCGGCACAACGCGAACCCCCTGAAGCGTGGTGTTCACCGCGACGAATTCCACCTGTCCCGGCACGTCCACCCCTTGCTTCATCAGCGCTGTCATCAGTGTGCTCACGGAGGACGGGTAGATGGCGATAACCCCTTGTTTCCCTTTGACTCGGGCGGCAAATTTGCGCGCCGCCTGAGCCTGCTCGTCAAGCTCCAATGGGATGCAGGCCACTTCCCCTCGCACGGGTTGGGGCGATTCCGAGCATGCGCGATAAAAGATTTTCTCCGCGAAAGTCATCTGGCGTTTCACGCCAATAAACATGGTCACGCGCAAACAACCGCGTCCCGCCAGCCAATGCGTCGCGTGACGAATGGCGGAGAACGCATCGTTCGAAACATACGGCAAACCCGTGCCCGGAGCCGGGATTCCGATCACGAGCGCGCTCCTGCGAAAGTCCATGAACAGTTTTTCCAGTTTCAGCGGCAACGATCCCAGCAGGACCATTTGCCGCCGACTCTCTCCGCGTTCGTGGATTGCATGAATGCCCTCGACGCCACAGTTCTCGATGCTCAAACGGATGTCGTGTTGCCCCAGCCGATCTGACAGCGCCCTGAACACCTCGATGCACGGTGAGATGTCATGATTTCGCCCCCTCCCGCAATACAACCATCGGACGACTCGAAAAGTTTGGGGCGGGTTGGGCGCCGCTTGCTCAAAATTCAAATGGACCCCTTCGCGCGTTCGCACCGCAACCAGTCCCTCTTGTTCGAGGGTTTTAAGCGCCGCTTCCAGCGTGGTGTGCCCCACGGAGAGACGCGAACTCCATTCGCGAATGCCGGGCAGAGGTTCGACCAGCTCACCGCGGGCGATGCAGCCGCGCAGATAATCCGCCAGTTGGTCCGCCCGGGATCGCAGGAATTCTCTCTTCACAAATGTCGTGGTATCACGGTTCGTAACTCATAGCCTTAGCCCGCATATTTCACACTCCCGTGTGAAGTATGCGCCGAAGGCAGCCCATCCGCTGGATGGGCTGGGCTACCCAGCAC
>JACQHZ010000335.1 GCA_016198745.1 Verrucomicrobiota bacterium | reverse complement strand
AGCCATACCGGCAGAGCATACGCCGACGGCCAAAAAAGCGGACAGTTTTGGGTTCGCACCCCCACAGGCAAGAAAACTTGATTTTCAGAGGGAAACCAGTCACCCTATGTCAGGAGTTCTGAAATCGCATGTCATCTGGTGGCAGAGGTACTGGAGCAAAGGCCATGTCTGCCTGCCTGATCTGCGTTTGGAGAAACTTTGGTATGCGGAGATGTACAAACTGGCTGCCACCGCGCGTGAAGGCGCTCCTCCCATCTCGTTGCAAGGGGTGTGGACTGCCGACGAAAGTTCGCTTCCACCTTGGCGCGGAGATTTCCATCACGATCTTAATACTCAGATGAGCTACTGGCCCGTGCACACAGCCAATCGCTTGGAACAAGGCCGGGCGTTCGCAGATTGGTTGCTCAAATGGCTGCCAACCTACCAGGCCTTTGCACGGGATTTTTACGATGCGCCGGGCGCGAATGTTCTTTCCTGCCATGGTTTGTCTGGAGCGATCGTTCGAGGTTGGGCGGCTTATGTTTACAGCCGGACCAATGGCGCCTGGCTTACCCAGCATCTGTGGTTACACTACCGTTATACCATGGATGAAGAATTTCTGAAAACGACGGCCTATCCATTCATCCGTGAAATCGCGCGCTTTTGTGCTTCTCAACTCACCAAAGATGCCGCTGGTATCTATCATGTCGATTATTCCAGCTCACCCGAGTTTAACGATAATCGGAGGGAATCTTTTGCGCGTGACAGCACCTATGATCTTTCTCTGATCCGCTACGTATTGGATGTGTCAAGCAGGGCCGCAAGGTTATTGGACACGGATCAGGAGGCCGCTCAGCGGTGGCAAGAAATCAAAGATCACTTGCAACCCTATCCCCTTTCACCAAGACCCTTCGTTCCCTTGGCTGAACGCGGTTTGGCTATCTGGGAAGGACAACATCTGACAGAGTCCCATCGTCACCTTGCCCATCTGATGCCGATTTTTCCTCTTGGAGATATGAACATCGAAGGGACCGAAAGAGACCGGAAACTGATCCAGAACAGTCTTGGTGAGTTGGAGGTTGAAGGCACCGGATTCTGGTGCGGCTATTCATTCGCGTGGCTGGCCTGTCTCGCCGCACGAATTCGCGAACCAAACCGTGTGCTCTGGGCCCTGAGCCAATACCTTGATGCTTTTGTATCACCCAACAGTTTTCATTTGAATGGTGACTATAAAAAGTTGGGGATATCCCGGTATCATTATCGTCCCTTTACTCTCGAAGGCAACTTTGGCGCAGGGCATGCCATCAATGAAATGTTGCTCCAAAGTTGGGGAGATCGGATTCGACTGTTTCCGACGGTTCCGGCCGAGTGGCAAGACGTTGCTTTCACGGATTTGCGGAGCGAAGGAGCTTTTGTCATCTCTGCGTGGCGAAAGCATGGGATTTTTGCAGGAGCAGAAATTTTGAGTGAGAAAGGTTATCCCGTCCGTCTTGAACATCCTGCTCCTCATCATTCAATCCTTGTGAAGGAGAAAGGGGGGAAACCGTTTGGGTTGTTTCGCCCCAACGACGAGATTGCTTTCAAGACGCAGCCTGGACTCCGATATATTTTCCGGTTGCAATCTAAACGGCAAGTGCAACTTGAATGATCGGGACGCCACATTTTTAACAGTAGCAATTTACTTGGTCGCCCACTATATTCGAGTTTCGTGACAGTCTGAGTGCTTCATTGCAAATATCGATTTCGAGTGCAACTTCCATGAAAGACAAGACGCAAGCCTTGGTGATTCCTTCCGTGAACAACGTTGAGTTGCGGAAACTCAACGTGCCGCTGCTCCAGCCCGGTGAGGTTCGCATACGGACGTTGCACACTTTGTTAAGTATGGGCACGGCGCCGGCCGGGGCTTGATATGAGTTTTCTGCGATCCAAGGCGGAGCAACTGGCGGATTATCTGCGGGGTGGTCTCCAGCGCGGCGAGGCGGTTGAGCCGCTGCCGAATACGCGCGCGTGGAGTGAAAAACTGGGGGGGGTAGGGACTGCGCAAAAATAACTTCACATTTTGAGCATGCTCTCCCCGATGCACTGAGGCCGTCAAAAATGCTAAGTTATTTTTGTACAGTCCCTTAGCCGCATTACATTGCGGAACGCTCTCCGGGAGCTGGATCGAGAAGGGTTGGTTTTGATCGGGGCGCGCGAAGCATTTCGGAGTTTCGGGGAAGCATTCGGGGCAGGTGGCGCTTATGTCCGGACCGAGGATGAGAATTGCAATTTTCCGCTGAAGGCGTATATTGATTTAAATGATCGTAACAACAGCAATTATATTCTTGCCCTTGGCTATATCCTTTGGGTTTGAGTACGATCCTGACTTCGAACACAATCCCCTGCGTTCACCAGCGCGCATGGGTGGAATGGGCTTGATAGATACCCGGGAGGGAGTGTACCAAGATCGCTCAAGGGTTCTTACTAATAAGTATGCCGATATTTTTTTGCCATGCGACGTCTTGGAAAGAGCAGCACGCATAAGTATTACCAATAATCTGGATACGGCAGTTTTACGAGGCGCAACTGTCTTTGGAGGTATCGATATTGTAAGGGGACTTCTTCATAAAGGCGCTGATGTAAATGCAAGACACACAGATGGTTTTACGCTCCTAATGTTGGCTGCTTGTAATGGTGATATTGAAATCGTGAAACTGTTAATCAATCAAGGCGCTGATGTGAGCGCAGTCAACAAAGATGGGAAAACTGCTTGTATGCTTGCTTCGGAGAAGGGACACAAATTGGTTGCAGAGTTTATCGCGAACCTCGCCAGAGGGGTCCGTCGGTTGGATCTGAGGCAACCGCCCTGACGTTCGCCGGTGGCTCGCTGCCGCGTCCGCGCGCCTTGCTGTTTGGCCGGAATCATCTGTTGGCCAATGGCTGTGGCCGGTGTCGCGGGTGGCGCCGTTGCGCGTTTACGAGCGGGGCGAGCCGGAAAACAGCAAATTATAGCCTCCTCACCAGAATCTGTGGGTGAATTGTTTTGGAATTAAGATTGAACCCGCACTTGACGCACAACACATCCTCATCGCCCATCGAGCTTTTGCATTGGGGACATTGTTTCCCTGGCAGGGGGGCTGGCACTGACAACACCAGCGGTTTTGGTCTTGGCAACCCAATATTTTTTTTCGGTATCCCACTGCTTGAGCGCGGCGTGTTCCGTCTCGGACGTCAAAGCGTCAACCGGAACACTTCTGAATTCATCCGTGTCCGCCAACGGTTGCCACTCCGGCCAGCCTTCCGCCCAACAGTGCGTCCCGCCCAGCGTGGAATTCTGACGCAGCCACTCGCGCACCTGCTCCGCCGTGTACGGCCCATGCTGCTGTCCGTCGATCAGGAGATAGTACATGGAGATTCCAGCCTCGATGCGGACGCTATCCCCCCGGCAACTTGCAAGCCAATTGTTGTGGGGCAAGCAGGCGGGTGAATTTACGGTTTGCGCCAGGACGACCGTCCCGGTTACTTCCCCTGATACCACGCCAACCGGACCGCTTGGCCTGCATATCCAACCCGCCCAGTTCCCCACACCGGCGTTGCGTCCAAGCATGCGCGGGTTCGCCATTCGCTGCCGTGTGAATGGCTCGCACGCGGTTCCTCACGATTTCAATGGACCGCGGGCAGTTCTTCGCGCACCACGCGGCGCAGAATCTTTTCGAGCGGTTCTTGCCGACGCGTGATGTGGTCGCGCAAAGCGTTGTTCAGCAAAGTCTGATAGTTGCCGCCGCCCGCCGCTTCCACTTGCGACTTGAACCAACCGACAATGTCCCGGTCGAGACGGATGGTGATCCGAACCTTGCCGCTGGGGATGGGCAACACCGCACCGCGCCGCTTGGCCTCCTGCCATGCTGCGTCTTCTTGCGGCTTCGTGCCCATGGCGTAGCAGTATGGGCCGGCCCGGTGCGTTGTGCAACCTTCCAGTGCGGTTGCCCTCCAATAACTGCGCAACGACTTTTCCCCGCCCGCGCCCATCGGCCAGGGTCGGGCGCGCTGCATCTAATTGCAGTCCTCAATTGCGCAATTTCTTGTGACGATCGTCACAAGAAACTGTCACATTTCTTCGACGCCGGTTGGATGAACCGATCTTTCAACTCCTTGCGCGCATCCTCGTGGCATTGCTGGACTTTTTGGCCGCGATAGCCATCCAGCCACAACGTCTTCGGCAATAGAGGAAGAGCCGTTCTTACGTCTGGATTTGGGACACTCGAAACCGTTTGACAAGCCCGCAAATTTATGTAACGTTTACGTAACGTTAACTTTTCATATGAAAACACGCTCCGGATGCAATATCCATGATGTTGCGAAAAAGGCCAGGGTTTCTGTTGCGACGGTATCGCGCGTCCTCAATAACAATTCCATTCCTACTGCCGCAACGCGGGAACGGGTCCTGCAGACCGTTCAGAAGCTGAATTACAGGCCTCATCCTGCTTTTCGCCGTTCAAATGGCGCAAACCGTTTGGCGCGTTCTGACACGCGCACTCTGGGATATTTCACGGTTCATGAATACCTTGAAAAAGCCAGACGCGACGACGGGTATTACAGTCGGGTTCTGACAGGCATTCAACAAGCGGCCCAACAGCATTCCTATCATGTCATGATCGAAAGCACAGCAAGCCAGTCGCTGCATTTGGGAAGAATGGTATCCGATGAGCGGGTGGATGGCTTGCTGGTAGAGGGCACATTTCCGGAAGTGCTTCGCAAGCTGCTCATTCAGCGTCTGCCGATCGTGTTCATCAACCGCTACTATCCCGAGTTGCCCGCGAGTTCCGTGATGCCCAATATTTCCAGCGGAGTCTTTGAGCTGCTTGAATACCTTTGGAGTCTTGGCCACCGCAATATAGCAACCTTCCAACCCATTGATACCAAGATCCACCACCGATTATATCTCAATGCATTCAAGGATTTCTTCCTGCAAAAAAACACTCTCATCACTCATCCCCGCCTCTCTGAACTGCGCTCGATTGACCCTGGAACCCACCAACAGGTCTTGCTTGATTACGCGCAAGAGGCACTGAGCGCCCAACCACGGCCAACCGCGATTGTCACCTGGAATGTCTATGCCAGCACACTCATCACCACGCTTCAGGAACGGGGAATTCGAGTCCCACAGGACATCAGCCTGATCGGCATGGACGACACGGTGGATGCAGGCCTGACGATGCCCCCCCTGACATCGTACCATTTCCCCGTGGATGAAATCGGCTTTTCGGCCGCCGAACTGTTGATCCGGAAGCTGCAGAATCCCGACCGTCCGCCGCATCATATCACCGTGAACGGCCAATTAATCCGGCGCGCATCATGTGAGGCACTCCCCAAAAGCGGACCGGAACGACCAGGAAACTAGGGGCGCTGTTCTAATCAACCTTAACGAAAGGCTAACTATGCGAATTGCGCTTGCACTCATCTGGTGGTGTCTGACATTGGCGGGGCCCCGGCTGGCGGCCGAAGTGATTGCCAGATGGGAAATGAACGCGGCCGAAGGCGCCGATGAGTTGGCCGACCTTTCCCGGGTCGGAACGCCTGCGAATGCGTTTATCAGCGATCCGGCGCGGATCGTGTTTCGCATGATGTTCAACGTGACCGGTCTGGATTTCGCGCCCGACAATGACAAGGCCAACAACGCCGGCAACCAGGTAATCTGCGACAATGCCGCGAAACTGAACGGCGCCTTCGAGAAGGGGCTGCGCATCAAGGTTCGCCTGGCGTTCACGGGTGAAGGACGCGGCGTATTATTCGCCAAAAACAAGAAAGCGGACGACGGCCGATATCCGGCAACCTTCTGCGCCCACCTTCGGAGCGATGCGGACGCCAAGCCCAATACGTTCGGTTTCTACGTCGGCGCTGAAGGGACTGCCGAAAACGCGACGGTCCTGACCGGGCAGCCGCTGGAAACCGGGCGGCTCTATGATGTCGCTTTCATCTATCAACCCGCCCGTCGGCTGGAAATCCTGGTGGACGGCGTACGGGCCGGGGTAACCGTCAAGAACGTGCCCAAACGGTTATTCGCCCAGGAAGGGCCGTTCTACATTGGCGCGCACGCCGGGGCTTCACCGCTGTGCAACGTTTTCTTCGTCTCGTTGACCATCGCGACGGGTGAGGATGAGTGAAGCCCGGCCAAAGCATGAAACCCTTTTCAATGCCCGCGACCGCAAGGAAACGTCCTGGAACGGCAGGCAACTCCTTCACGCTCGTGGAGTTGCTGGTGGTCATCGCCATCATCGCCATCCTGTTGGCGCTGCTGTCGCCGGCGCTCAAGAACGCGCGGGACCAGGCGCGCCGGATTGCTTGCGTCAACAATCTCCGCCAGTGCGGTCTCGCGTTTCACGTGTATGCCGATGACAACAATAACTGGATGGTTCCCAACGGCGGGGCGCGGGTATGGGGCGGCGGCTATCTCAACGCCTCTTGGGATTACATCCTGCGCAGTGGCAATACTCTCGCCAATTCCAATGTCTTCGTCTGTCCATCGCAACTGAAGGAGCAAGGCGGCTATATCGAGGCCTTCTGCTATGGCGGCACGTTGCGCGACGAGGCAACGCCAAACTCCATGATGAAACTGCAAGGACCCTACACCGCCAGTTTGAACTGGTCGCAGATCACATCCACGACCATGATCCTGCTCATCGATTCGGTGCGCGGCCCGCCTTCCAGCCTGGAAGGCCGGCAGTTCTTCGGCGCCGACACGTCGGCAGCCTACATGGGCATCCATTGCCGCCATAACAAACTGGCGAACGCCGTTTTCGCAGACGGCCACGTGCAGCCGCTCAGCAAGACTGAACTCACGTCCTGGGACGGAACGAACTACAAGTACGGCGGCACCTTTGCGCCCAGCTTTCCGCAGAACGTTTTTGAGAAGTAGCTCCGGGAAACACTGCTCATGCACACGCGTCTGTTCATCACGATGACATTCCTCGCAACCCTTGGCCGTATCGCCGCCGCTGAGAAAGAGGGCTTTGTTGCCCAAGGTGTTTTCTATGAGCCGCCGGTTCCGGGTGTGCGCGCGGTGATTCCGTTTAACCCGAACGCGATCACTCTGGACGGCGTCATTGACGACAAGGAGTGGTTTGCCAGCAGCGCCTTTACCGGGTTCATGGACAACACCAACCGCCAATACGCCCCTCGCCAAACTGTCGTTCACGCCTGTTTTAACCAGGACAGCTTGTGGCTGGCGTTCCAATCCGACGCTCCCCGTAACGATGATCAGGAACGCCTGGTGGTTGCGCTCAAGACGGCGGGCGGTCTCCAGGTCCTGTCGCTCCATTCCTCCGGACGCCTCGATTCTGTGGGTCCCGCCCGGTTGAAAAAAGAAGCGGAAACGAAATCCACCGTCAGCGGCAACCAATGGCGCTGCGAACTGCGCATCCCGTTTGAAGGGCTTGGCCTCGCCTGTCCGACGAAGGAACTGGCTGTGCGCGGCAACTTCAGCCGCGTTTTTGACAGTCCTTTGGTTGAGACGAGTTGGACGGCCAAATCGCTGGATGACGCCCACGCTTTTGCGGAAAATGAAATGGGCGAACTGATCCTTAAACGGGATGCGCCGTATCTCAAGGTGTTCAGTTTGGGCGCGATCGACCGACACCAGATGCGAGTGAAAGGCACGCTTTATGAACCCGCGCAGGGTTCGGGCGATGCTCAAAAGGAACTGTTTGTTTCCTGGCCGGTGGAAATCCATGGCCAAAAACGCGGATACAGCAATTCAATCTATTACCAGCCGGGAAAACCGGCCCCCCTCAAAGTGGTTTGTGGTCCGGGCCTGGATGACGATCAACTCGTTTTCCCGCATCGCGAAACCGACAGCATCACCTTCACTTTTCGGGCGGGGGGTTACAACGGCCCGGCGTTGCAACACACGGAACGATTCCCGGTAGGCAAAGCCTTTGACGAACTCGCCTTCTATTCCTGGAAAATCCTGCCCGGCAATCTCTGGGTGGCCTGGCTGCAGACGCTGGGCATCAAGGGGCGGGACCTGGGGCGATTGGCCCTCAAGGCCTCCATGTTTTCGCCATCCAATGCCCTCTTGGAAAACAAGGAAATCAAGGCGGTCCGGAACGGAACCTGGGAACTGGAGTTCAATGCCGGCCGGCTTGAACTGGGAACCAATACCTTTCAAGCGGCGTTGACCGGTCCGGATGGCAAGACCATCGCCACGCTGACCAAGCCGATCATAAAGCCCGACGCTGCGCAGTGGGAAAACAACCGGATCGGCCTCAGCGACAAAGTGCCGGCCCCCTTCGAACCGGTGCAGCGCAAAGGAAATTCGCTCCGCTGCTGGGGACGCGAATACCTGTTCAATGAGGGGTTGATGGCTCAAGTGGTCAGCGAAGGACAAAGCCTTTTGGCGGGTCCCATCACGCTGGAAGCTGCCTCCGCCACTGAAAACCTCGTACTCAAGCCGGCGAAGTGGCGGTTCAACCTGCTCGGCGCGACCGCGGCTGTGGCTTCCAACGTTTTCACCTGCGCCAGTTTCGATTTGCAGGTCCAGGAAACCATGGAGTTCGATGGCATGATCCGGGTCGATCTGACCCTGGCGCCGAAGTCGCCGGACCGCCTCAAGCGCCTCGCCTTGAAAATCCCATTCAAACCCGCCCATGCCAGGTACCTGAACTGGACGCGCAGCACGAGCGCAGGCGACCGGAGCGCCCACGCCTTCGGGGCGCTCCCCAAGGACGGTTTTACCGGCGACTTCCGCCCATTTGTGTGGCTGGGCGACGAGGACCGCGGCCTGCTTTGGTTCGCGGAATCCATGCGGAACTGGGCCGCGCGGAAGAAAAACCGGATGATCCAGGTGAAGCCAACCGCCGACGCCGTGGAACTGGTCGTGACCATGATCGATCATGAGATCGTCCTGGACAAGCCCTTCACCATCACCTTCGGCCTGCAGGCCTCGCCCGTCCGACCGCGGCCGCCGCGCTGGCGCGAGTTCACGCAGAAGTTCGCCTTGTTCAGCTCCAATATCGCGGACATCACCTGCCACAATCCGGGCGTGGTGCGGGCCGAGGCGGCGATGCTGGAAGAACGCGTCAAGGATGGCGGAAAGGTGATCATCTATGCCTACCCGCGCTGGCTCAACACCAATGTGCCTGCCTACAAGTTTTTTGCGAACGAGTGGCGTGCCGGCGGGCCGTTGACCCGGACACCCTATGGGTACGACATCGACAGCATGTGTTCCCGCAGCGGGTTCACGGAGTTCAATGTCTGGGCCGAGAAAACGGCGCTGGATGCACTTCCCATCCGGCACTGCGGTTTGCTGTATGACCTGGCCTGGGCCGGACCGTGTTCGCACGCCAATTCGACCTACCGGGACGAGCATGGTGAAACACAACCGAGCTGGGACATCTTTGCGTTGCGCGAGTACTACAAGCGGGTTTACACGCTGTTCCGGCAGCGCATGACGGAAACGCGGATTACCGCTCACAGTTCTGCCAACAGCATCCAGTTGCCTCTGTTCAGCTTCTGCGACGCCGCTTGGGATGGAGAACAGTACGCTCCTTGGATTCGCGACTATATCCGTGAAGTGCCGCCGGATCAGTGGCGGGCGGAACTTACGGGCCGCCAGTTTGGGATGGTGCCGCTGTTCTTACCGGAACTGCGCTACTGGGAACCGGGCGAAAAAGAGGTCGCCGCCAATTTTGCTCTGGCCACGATGATCTATCTCCACGATACCATGGTTTTTTCCGGCCACAACAACGACGCGGTGTTTGCCCCCTATGAGAAACTGAAGGATGAGTTTGGCATTGGGGAGCCGGACGTCGTCTTCCTGCCGTACTGGGAAGACCGTTCGAAAGGATTTCAGCCCGGCCACCCCGACATTCTGGTTGGCGCCTACACGCGACCTGGCCGGGCCTTGATCATCGCCGGCAATCTTTCCGACCAGCCGGTTGATACGGCCATCCGCCTGCCCCCTGAGACGTTCAAGTTCACCCCCGCCACAATCGCGATCTACGATGGCGCTTCGCGCAAGGACGCCCAACTCAAAGATGGCGAAATCAAAGTTCAACTCCCATCCAAGCGTCCGACGTTCATCACCCTCAACGCTGGTGAAGCGGTCAAACCATGAGTATCCAGTTCGACTCCCTCATTGCCGCCCGGGATTGGCTGCAAGACCTGCTGCGGCGGGACGGTCCTTTTTTCGACGCCGACGGAGTGCTGCGCGGCGCGATCAATGTCCGCACGCTCCAGCCGTTTACCGCCGAATGGGCCCGGACGCAGACACAGCCCCGCCAAGGCGGGGCACCGGAGCCGCTGGCCATTGACTATGTCGCCGCCCATACCTACGAGGATTCCTGGGACGCCATGGGCAATTACCTCGAATACCTTGTGGCGCGCCACAACGTCACGCGCGAGGAGGAACTGGTTCACGAAATGCGACGCATCGTGAAAATGGCGACCGACGTGTACCGTGAGGACAATCCGGACGACAACGAGCCTGCGTACCTGGCCAAGCGCGGCTTTTTCCGTCGGCTTTATGCCGGGCGTCATGGCCAATGGCCGTACCCGGAAATTCTGGGCACCGACCAGATGGCGCCGCTCCAGTTTGGCCTGCTGCAGGCACGGGATTTCCTTGATTCAACCGCGCAGCGCGAACTCGACACCGTGCTGGTTGGCGCGTTGGGATGGTATCTGACCAGGAATTTCGCCTATCTTTACCGCGGCACGGCCATTCACAACATTGAGGGAGGTCCCCACGCCTTGTCCTACTACCTGCCTGCCTTGGTCTGGGCACACCGGGTGACGGGAAATCCAAAGTACTTGAAGGCGTTTCACCGGATGCACGAGGATTATCT